>NZ_JAMYPF010000017.1:0-144939 GCF_040320205.1 Mesorhizobium sp. M0761 | reverse complement strand
CGCTTTACCCTCCCCTGGATGGGGAGGGTCGCCGGCCAACCGGGGGGGGGGGGGACAGGCGCCGGCGCGGGCGGCCGCCGGCCGCGCCGCGGCGGGGCGCGGGGGGGGGGCGCCCCGCCGCCGCGGCCGGGGCGCGTCGGGGGGGGGGGGGCCCGCCACCCCGGCCCCGGGCGCCCCCCCCCCCCCCCCCGCGCACGCGCGCCGCGACCTCCCCCATCGAGGGGGAGGTAGGTCTTTGCGCCAGCAGCCGCAGCCACATGTATTGCGCGGTGTTGGTGTCCTGGTACTCGTCGACGAGGATGTATTTGAAGCGCTTGTGGTAGTCCTTCAGCACGTCCGGATTGGCGCGGAAGATGCGGATCGGGTGGCAGAGCAGATCGCCGAAGTCGCAGGCGTTCAGCGTCTTCAGCCGCTCCTGATAGGCCTTGTAGAGTTCCCGGCCCTTGCCGTTGGCGAAGCTGCGCGCGTCGCCCTCGGCAATGTCGGCGGGGCCTTGGCCCTTGTTCTTCCAGCCGTCGATCATCTGCGCGAACTGCTTGGCCGGCCAGCGCTTGTCGTCGAGGCCTTCGGCCTGGATCAGCTGCTTGATCAGCCGTACGACGTCGTCGGTGTCGAGGATGGTGAAATCGGATTTGAGCCCGGCCAGCTCGGCGTGCCGCCGCAAGAGCTTGACGCCGATGGAGTGGAAGGTGCCGAGCCACGGCATGCCCTCGACGGCTTCGCCGACGAGATGGCCGATGCGCTGCTTCATCTCGCGCGCGGCCTTGTTGGTGAAGGTCACCGCCAGGATCTGCGAGGGGAAAGCCCTGCCGGTGGCCAGGATATGGGCGATGCGGGTGGTCAGCACGCGGGTCTTGCCGGTGCCGGCGCCGGCCAGCACCAGGACCGGGCCTTCGGTGGTTTCCACCGCCAGCCGCTGCTCGGGGTTGAGGCCGTTGAGATAATCGGGCGCGCTGTTGGGGCCGCTGCGGGCCGCCATGGCGCGCGCGGCTATGCCCGACGGGGCCGCGGGCCGCGCATTGGGTTCGTCGAAAAAGGGCATGTCTTCCGCAAAGCCGGACATCTCCCCCGAATGTAGTGATTCGGGAGCGAAAGACCAGAAGTGTCTACGTTTTGTTCTGCTAAAGTGCCCGATACTGCGGCTCAGGCCTTTCGGTAACCGAGCGCGACGAACAATCGATGTCCGAACGAGCGCGCTTCCTCTGTCATCACCATGCCAAAGGCCGTCAGCATCTGGTCGTAATAGCGGCTGCCCGCGGGTGACGCCAGGAATGTCGAGTACAGTCTGAGATCGCCGAGCGGGAGATCCCGGTACGTATAAGCGCTACCCTGCATGGCATTCTGTTCGATGTTCTGGCGAATTTTCACGGATTGCTGACGCACCAGCACCATGATCTGTTCGTCCGACAGAGGCTTTCCGGCTGCGCCCAGCATCCCCGTAACCATCGCGTAGCTCATGTTCAGCGCTATCGCCTCGCCGGTGTCGACAGCGCTGATATCGTCGATGATCTTGCGGTACAATTCGAGCCGGGCTGGATCCTTGGTCGGAAGCTCGGCGAGGATTTGCTTGCCCTCTGTCTTCTTGCTTTGCCTGCCTTCCGGCCCAGACGACTGAATTTCCAAAGCGGTGACGTGCTTGCCCAACGGGGAAGCGTAAAACGCTGTGAGGTCGGACAGATCGGTGGCCGACAGCCTGTCCGTCATCCGCGATTCGATGGCAGTCTCCATTTTGACTGCGTCGAAGGCGCCTTCCAGCGCGACCGACAAGGCGTCCTGGAAATTTGCCGGTAACTGTTCGGGTATGGATTTCGTGGCTGCGGCGATCCCGGGACCGATGCCCATCAGCATCTCGTGAAAGCCGTTTGCCTTGTTGATCTCGCTCAGCGTCTGTGCCGGCGCGGCCACTGTGCCGGCCGTGAGCGCGACGAAGCTACAGAGGACAAGGACTACGCGCGTCAGAGGCGAGGCGAATGACGTCACTCTGGTTGCTCCTGATGGTTGGTCCAAAGCAGACTGCTGGAAAACCCGGATGCCGGCAAGGCGGGATTGCCACCTTGGCGTGTGGCCTCGAAAAACGCCCTGTTACGCAAGAGAGCCTGCGGCATGGCCTTTTGGTTTCGCAATGGATCGCTCCCCGGCGGCTTGACAGGCACGGCGGCCGGGAGAAGGTTGTACCGCCGGGGGCAGGATTGGCATAGCTTTGCCCATGGCCGCGTCGCGGAATGCGCATCAGTCGAAGGAGTATCGTCTTGGCTGTCGTCATCACCTCCCTCATCCTGTTCCTCATCGGCCTCGCACTTGGCGGCGGCGGCGTCTGGCTCGCGATGCTGGGCGGCAGCTGGTACTATGTCGTCACCGGTCTCGCCTTCCTCATCGCCGCATGGCTGCTCTTCCGGCGCAAATCGACGGCGCTCTGGCTCTACGCGGCGATCGTGCTCGGCACGCTGGCGTGGGCGGTGTGGGAAATCGGCTTCGACTGGTGGGAACTCGGACCGCGCGGCGGCATCATCGTGCTTCTGGCGCTGTGGCTGCTGACGCCTTGGGCAAGGCGGGGCCTGACCGGCCCCGACGCGCGAGCGCCGCTCATTCTGGCCGTGCTCGCTTCGCTCGCCGTCGCCGGTTATTCGATGACGGCCGATCCCAAGGACATCGCCGGCGACCTCAGCGCCGACAAGGTGACGCCGACTGCCGATCTCGGCGGCAACGTGCCTCCGGGTGAATGGCACTTCTACGGCCGCACGCAATTTGGCCAGCGCTATTCGCCGCTCGACCAGATCACGCCCGACAATGTCGCCAAATTGCAGCCGGCCTGGACATACCAGACCGGCGACGTGAAAGGGCCGGACGATGTCGGCGAAACCACCTATCAGGTGACGCCGCTGAAGGTGGGCGATGCGCTCTATATCTGCACGCCGCACAATTTCGTCATCGCTATCGATGCCGCCACCGGCAAGGAGAAGTGGCGCTTCGATCCCAAGATCAAGCTCGACAAGGACCGCCAGCACCAGACCTGCCGCGGCGTGTCCTATTATGCCGATGCCAAGATCGCGGCCGGCCAGCCTTGCGCGACGCGCGTCTACCTGCCGACCTCGGATGCACGGCTGATCGCGCTCGACGCCGCCAACGGCCAGGTCTGCGCGTCCTTCGCCGAGGCCGGCACGCTCAATCTGTTGACCAACATGCCGTATCCGAAGTCGGGCTATTATTACTCGACCTCGGCGCCGCTGATTGCCGGCGGCAAGATCATCATCGGCGGCGCGGTCAACGACAATTATTCGACGCAAGAGCCGTCCGGCGTCATCCGCGCCTTCGACGTGGACACCGGCGCCCTGGTGTGGAACTGGGATTCCGGCAATCCGGACCAGACAACGCCGCTGGCGGCAGGCCAGACCTACACCAACAACTCGCCCAACATGTGGTCGACGGCAAGCGCCGACGAGAAGCTCGGCCTGCTCTATGTGCCGCTCGGCAACCAGACGCCGGACCAGCTCGGGATGGGCCGCACCGCCAATGTCGAGAAGTTTTCCTCCTCGATCACCGCGCTCGATCTCGCCACCGGGCAATTGCGCTGGGTGCGGCAGACCGTGCATCACGACCTCTGGGACATGGACGTGCCGGCTCAGCCGACGCTGGTCGACATCACCACCGCTGCCGGCGTCGTTCCGGGCCTGGTCGGGCCGACCAAGCAGGGCGACCTCTACGTGCTCGACCGGCGCAGCGGCGAGCCGATCATCCCGATCAAGGAAGTGCCGGCGCCGGGCGGTGCTGTCGAGGGCGATCACACGTCGCCGACGCAGCCGGTCTCGGATCTCTCCTTCAATCCGAGACCGCTGACCGGCGCCGACATGTGGGGCATCACCATGTTCGACCAGCTGGCCTGCCGGATCGAATTCCAGGGCCTGCGCTACGAGGGCCGCTATACCCCGCCGTCGGTGCAGGGGTCGCTGGTCTATCCCGGTAATTTCGGCACCTTCAACTGGGGCGGCGTCGCCGTCGATCCGGTACGGCAGGTGATGTTCGGCATGCCGACCTATCTGGCGTTCAAATCGCAGCTCATTCCGCGCGACCAGGTGCCGCCCCCGGATGAGGGGCGCGGCAGCGAACAGGGGCTGAACCGCAATGAGGGCGCGCCCTATGCGGTGGTGATGGGGCCGTTCCTGTCGCCGCTCGGCGTGCCCTGCCAGGCGCCGCCATGGGGCTATGTGGCGGGAGCGGACCTCAGAACCGGCAAGATCGCCTACAAGCACCGCAACGGCACCGTCTATGACATGACGCCGTTGCCCTTGCCGCTGAAGGTCGGTGTTCCCGGCATTGGCGGGCCGATGATCACCGCCGGCGGTGTCGTCTTCCTGGGCGCGGCGGTCGACGACTATCTGCGCGCCTATGACCTGACATCGGGCAAGCAGCTCTGGCAGGCCAGGCTGCCGGCCGGTGGGCAGTCGACGCCGATGACCTACACCGTCGCCGACGGCCGCCAGTTCGTGGTCATCGTCGCCGGCGGCCACGGCTCGGTCGGCACCAAGCCCGGCGACTATGTGATGGCCTATACGCTGCCGAAGTAGCAGCGATGTGACTTAGGTAAGTGATCGGCCCGGCAGATATTCTGGCAATGTCGCGCCGCCCCTCATCTGCCTGCCGGCATCTATACGGGGAGAAGTGCCCGGCAGGGCGATGAGGGGCAGCACCAGCCTTGGTCAGCTTGCGTAAGAGATGGCCTTTTGAAGCTGGGCACGGAGCCCAGTACTTCATTGGTTAGCTGCGGCCCTGTTTCGGCCTGCTGGGTCAGCGTGGTGACGGCCGACGTCGCTCGACGCGGACCTTCACCATCCGAGCGGCGGCTGCGGCAGCAGCGGAGCGCATTGCCAGCAAGGCAGCAACAGCAAGCACGAGCGCGCTTGCAAGGATCGGAGTGGACAAGGTCATGGCGTTGTTCCTTCTCGTCGGGCTCGCCGCTACGGGCGAGACCATCATCAGCGTCCTTCCATATTGTGGCGGCACCATCGAAATTCTCTGAAATGACCAAAATGTGATGCACGCGCCGATTTCCGCCGGCCGCCGCATCGTTCGATGGCCCAAGCGTCACCCATCCGTGACTGGACCATGCGAGCCTCCACCCTATCTTGACCCTCGAGGTCAACCCGGAATGACCGCAAGGTCATTTCCAGGTGACCGTGAGATCATCTCCTAACGAGGAGCACGCCATGACGAAACCCACCGCCGAAGCCGTCAAACGTGGCAAATCTGCCATCACCCAGGCGATGATCGATGCCTATGACGAATACACGCATCTGACGCTCGACCGCCGCCGCTTCATGGAGCAGCTGACCAGGCTTGCCGGATCGGGCACGGCGGCGGCCGCGATCGCGCCGCTGCTGGCGGCGAATTCGGCGCAGGCGGCAATCGTCGCCGACAACGATCCGCGCGTGAAGGCTGAAGATATCACCTATTCCGGCAGCAGCGGTGAGATGAAGGGCTATCTGGTCAGGCCGGCGGACCAGTCCGGCAAGCTCGGCACCGTCATCGTGGTGCATGAGAACAGGGGGCTCAACCCGCATATCAAGGATGTGGCGCGGCGCGTTGCGCTGGAAGGGTTCGTGGCGCTGGCGCCGGATTTCCTGTCGCCGCTCGGCGGCACGCCCGCTGACGAAGACAAGGCGCGCGACATGTTCACCAAGCTCGACGCCAGCCAGGTCACCGCCGATGGCCTGGCGACCATCGCCTATCTCAAGGGCGAGAAGGACGGCAACGGCAAGGTCGGTGCTGTCGGCTTCTGCTGGGGCGGCGGCACGGTCAACAATCTGGCGGTCAACGCGCCCGATCTCGCCGCCGGCGTCGCCTACTACGGCATGCAGCCGAAGGCCGAGGATGTGGCGAAGATCAAGGCGGCGCTGTTGCTGCACTATGCCGGCCTAGACGAGCGCATCGACGCCGGCATCGATGCCTACAAGAAAGCGCTCGACGCCGCCCATGTCGAATACACGCTCTATGTCTATGACGGCGTCAACCATGCCTTCAACAACGACACCTCGGCCGCGCGCTATGACAAGAAGGCAGCCGATCTCGCCTGGGGCAGGACGATCGCTTTCCTCAAGGAGAAGCTGGCGTAGGCTTCAGGCCGCCGACGACGCCCATACGCTTTCATAGGCCGGCGACAGCGTAAAACCGGCCGGCAGCACCGAGACCGGGGGCGGGCGCCGCACGCCCTCCTGCAGATAGCGCAACGCCGACACCAGTCCGTTCATCGTGTAGGGCTTGGCGATGACGCCGATCGCGCCGGCGAAATGGTCGGGGATGCGTTTTGGATTGGCGGTCATGAACACCACCATGGAACGGTTACCCTCGCGGATATGCTCGGCAACCTCGACCCCGGTTGGTCCGTCGGCGAGGTGGATATCGACAAAGGCAATATCGGCATCGGCGGTATCAATCATACCTCTTGCTTCGGCCAAGGATGTCGCCCAACCCACAACGCTGTGGCCGGCTTCCTCGACGAGGCTTTCCAGTTCCATCGCCAGCAACGCCTCGTCCTCGACGATCAGGACCTTGAGCGGTTCGTTCATGACAGCTTCCCTTTCTGCTGCGGTTCGTTCGGCATCGAGATGACGACCTTTGTGCCCGGGCCGGCGTCGCGCCATTCGATGTCGGCATGCAACTGCCGGGCAAGCGACTTGATCAGCCGCATGCCGAAGGAAGCATCGCCACTGGCCTCGGCCATGCCGACGCCGTCATCGGAAACCTCGATGTTGAAGTGGCCGTCGGGCTGGCTCATCTTGATGCCGATGCGCCCCGCGGTGGTGCCGTCCGGCTTTGCCTTGAAGGCGTGCTTCAGCGCGTTGGTGACAAGCTCATTGACCATCAAGGCAACAGGCGTGGCTTTTTCGGCCGGAATGACGATGGGTTCGAGGTCCAGCGTCGGCTTGATCTCGGCGCGTCCGGATGCGGTCAGCAGGTCGGTGACCAGATCCCTGGCGAAATCCGAGACATCGAAGCGGCTGACATCCTTTGACTGGTAGAGACGGCGATGCACCGTGCTCAGCGCCTCGATGCGCTCCAGCATGGTGGTCAGCGATCGCTTTGTCGCTTCATCCTTGATTGCCCGGCTTTGCATGATGATCAGCGAGGAGATCATCTGCAGGTTGTTTTTCACCCGATGGTCGACCTCGTGCAGCAGCGTGGTCTGCGCCTCAAGGGCGGCCTCAAGCTCGCGCGTGCGTTCCTTGACAGCCTTTTCAAAGCGGTTCTTGTCGGCGGTGATGCGATCCTCGGAGCGCTTGCGATCGGAGACATCGAGCTGTGAGGCAAAGAAGAACAGGAGTTCGCCTTTGTCGTTGGAAACCGGGCTGATGTAGAGCGCATTCCAGAATGTCGAGCCGTCCTTGCGGTAGTTCAACAGATCGATGGCGATATCGGTTCCCGCTGCTATCGCGTCGCGCACGCTAGCCACAGCTGCCTTGTCTGTCTCTGGCCCCTGCAGGAAGCGGCAGTTCTTGCCCATGACCTCGTCGCGCTCGTAGCCGGTCAGGCGCAGGAACGCGTCATTGGCAAAGACGATCGGATTGTCCGCCTGACGGGGATCGGTGATGACCATCGACATGCGGGTGGCGCGGATGGCGGCCGCGAACGGATCGCCCTTGCCGTGCTCGGCATGCAGATTGTCCGTCATGTGCCATGCGTCGGCCGGTTCCCTGGTCCTTTTCCAGTCCATGCTTTCACTCCAAGCCGTTTTTCAGGGGTCACAACGGCTTAGACGTGGAATTGGTTCAATCTTGATCTTCTTGTCGCAGGCAGCCGTTTGCGAAACCGAATCGCCGGTTGCGCAAACTGTCGAAATGAACGGTTTTTGAAGGTTGTCGGATGTAGCCGATTCGCTGAAAGCAGGGCTGGCGCCGACCTATAGAAATGATCAGGTCGCAATGGTCCGTGGCGGCGCTCGCCGGTGGCGGCTTTCTCAGAACAGCGGAAACATCAGGCGTGGCCACGCTTCATGCGCGCCTGCTTCAGGATGGCGCGCCAGCGGATCATGTCGAAGGGGATAGGCTCGTTGTTGTTGGCGATGTGGAAGATCTCGTTGTTGACGTTCTTCAACGAGCGCCAGAAATCATAGTCGGTGATGCGCGGATCGGCAGCCAGCCTGTCCACCTCGACCTTGATGTCGGTTTTCATGCACGTTCCTCGAACCGCCTGTTGCCCGCCGCCCGCGTCGCAACTCGCATGGCACCGTTCTCAAACGGTCAGCTGAGTCGTTCAATGGCCCAAATGGCTTGTTCACGTTAAAACCTTGGTAAGGTTAACGCGGGCGCGGCAGCGCTTCAAGCGGTCCTGCGGCGAATACCGATCGAACGGCCGGCCCGCTCGGGCATCGGCAGTGCAGAATGGGCGGCGCGCATGGCTTCCACCTTGGCCTGCACATCGGCGGGGAAGGGCGCGACTTTCGGCCCGGACATGTCGACATGCAGCGACAGGGTTTCGGAAGTGGCGGCGAGCCAGCCATCGACATGGCGGATTTCCTGGTAGGCCCGCAGCCGCTTGTCGTCATGATCGATCAGTTGGAAGGATACGACGACCTTGTGTTCGAGGTGCAGTTCCTGGACATAGCAAACATGGACTTCGGCCGTGTAGATGGTCAGGCGCCGCTCTTTGACATAGTCCAGCCCCATGCCCATCGCCTCGAACGCCTCATCCGAGCAGCGGTCGAACAACACGTTGTAATAGGCCATGTTGAGATGGCCGTTATAGTCGATCCAATCCTTCTCGATGTCCATCGGTTTGGAAACGAAGGGGGCAGGGATGGGCATGGAAACTTCCTTGTTCTGGTGCTGGACCGAGTTCAGTGCTGGACAGGCTGCGGCCCGTGAGACTAGAGCGGTTCACCGTCTCGCGGAAACGGCGAACCGCTCTAGTTTTTTGTGACGCAATCCCGGACGGAAAACCGCTTCACACTTTCCCTGGAATTGCGTCATGTGCATCCATAATCGCATAACAAGCATGGACGCTGGTCCATTCGCGGAGGAATTCATGGCTCTGAGCGACCTCAATCCGGTCGAACGCAACGAGGAAGGCATCGCCGCCGTGCTCGGCATCCTCAAACAGCAGCAGTTCGGCGAGCGTTTCCAGACCGGCGCGGCGATCCGCTCGCAGCATGCGCACACCACCACCTATATTCCGACGCAGGCGCCCGATGGCGTTGCATTTCCGGAGACGACGGCCGAGGTACAGGAGATCGTGCGCGCCTGCGCCGCGCACCGCGTGCCGGTCATCGCCTTCGGCGTCGGCTCGTCGCTCGAAGGCCACACCAACGCGCCGGGTGGCGGCATCTCGGTCGACACCTCGCGCATGAACCGCATCCTGTCGGTCAACCCCGAGGATCTCGACTGCACGGTCGAGCCTGGCGTAACGCGCGAGGATTTGAATCGGCACCTGCGCGATACCGGCCTGTTCTTCCCCATCGATCCCGGCGCCAATGCTTCGCTCGGCGGCATGGCGGCAACGCGGGCCTCCGGCACCAATGCGGTGCGCTACGGCACGATGCGTGAAAACGTGCTGTCGCTGACGGCCGTCATGGCCGATGGCGAGACGGTGACGACCGGCAAGCGGGCGAAAAAGAGTTCGGCCGGCTACGATCTGACGCGGCTTCTGGTCGGCTCGGAAGGCACGCTCGGCATCATCACCTCGCTGACCTTGAAGCTGCAAGGCATTCCGCAGGCGATCTCCGGCGGCGTCTGCCCGTTTCCAAACCTCGAGGCGGCCTGCAACGCGGTCATCGCGACCATCCAGATGGGCATTCCGGTGGCGCGCATCGAACTGGTGAATGGACTGCAGATGCGGGCGATGAAGAATTACTCGAAGCTCGATTACCCCGAGAGCCCGTGCCTGTTCGTCGAGTTCCACGGCAGCGATGCCGGTGTCGCCGAACAGGCCGAAACCTTCGGTGCCATTGCTGAAGACAATGGCGGCGGGCCATTCCTGTGGACGAGCGTCGCCGAGGAGCGCACGAAACTCTGGAAGGCCAGGCACGATGCTTATTGGGCGTCGCTGACGCTACGGCCGGGCGCCAAGGGTCTTTCGACCGATGTCTGCGTGCCGATCTCGAGGCTGGCCGAGTGCGTTGCCGAAACCGAGGCCGACATTGCCGAGATGGGCCTGGTTGCGCCGATCGTCGGTCATGCCGGCGACGGCAATTTCCATGTGCTGGTGCTGATGGACGTCAACGACCCCAAAGAGATCGCGCTGGCGGAGAAATTCGTGGCGCGGCTGAACATGCGGGCGATCGCCATGGACGGCACCTGCACCGGCGAACACGGCATCGGCCAGGGCAAGATCGGCTTCCTGCGCCATGAGCTCGGCCATGGTGTCGACATCATGCGCTCCATAAAAAAAGCGCTCGACCCGCAAGACATCATGAACCCAGGCAAGATATTACCTGCATAGCCGAAATGTGAGGAGCGGCAATGGATACCCTGATTATAAGGGCATCGCTTGGCAAGACACTGTTATTGCTGTCGGCCAGCCTCTTCTTTGTCCTGGCCTGCGCTTTCCTGATTTATGTCTCCGAGGACGGCGGCACCGCCGGCCTTTGGTGGTGCGTGGCCTTTTTCGGGCTGGTCGCGTTGGTGTTTGCCTGGCAGCTTGTGCGGCCGCAGATTCTGGTGCTGAACGGACAAGGTTTCAGTCTCGGCGGAGGCCTTGTTCGATCGCCCAAGCTGGTCCCCTGGAAGGATATCGAAAGCTTCTTCGTCGTCCATCGCCGGCGCAGAATCCGCGATATGATCGGGTACAATTTCGCACCGGGGGTCAAGAAAAGCTCCGTCATGGGCAGCGTGACCAAAAGCCTCGGCGCCGAAGCCGCATTACCGCAGGGCTGGACATTGTCGCCTGAGGAGATGGTGGTGCTGCTGAACGAATATCGCCGACGGGCCATGGCAGGATAGTCTCTTGCGCACAGGCCGGACCGCGGTCAAAGGCGTCCAAAAATCTCTGCTCTTCCAGATACATCAGAGATCAAGCAACTCTGGATGAATTGCCTCTTTATCGACACGCTGATGCGGGTAGAGTGCGGCTGACTTTCAATCAACCCGTTCGGAGCTGATGCTCGCACGCCTGTTCGTGATCTTCGGTGGCTTGTTTGTGCTGGTGCTGGTTGCGGCGCTGGTGGTGCCGTATTTTGTCGATTGGACCGGGTACCGCGCCCAATTCGAGCGCGAGGCGAGCGCCATTCTCGGCCGCAAGGTGACGGTGCAAGGCGACGCCACGGCGCGGCTGTTGCCGTTCCCCTCGGTGACCTTCTCAAACGTCACGGTCGCCGGCGGCCCCGGCGGCCAGCCGGCAATGACCGTCGAGACCTTTTCGATGGACGCGGAACTGGCGCCGTTCCTGCGCGGCGAAGTGCTGATTTTCGACATGCGGCTGGTGCATCCGAAGGCGACGATCGACATCGCCGATAACGGCACGGTCGACTGGGCGATACGGCCGTCCTCGCCCTTCGATCTCAACCAGATCTCGATCGAGAAGCTCACGGTGACGGAGGGAGAAATTGCGCTCCGCCATGCCGCAGGCGGGCGCAGCCATCTGATTTCCGAGATCAATTCGACCATCTCTGCCAAGTCGCTGGCCGGGCCGTGGCGCATGGACGGAACGTTGCTGCTCGACGGACTGCGTTCGACGGTTGCGGCTTCGACCGGCAAGGCCGAAGGCAGCGGCCAGATGCGGCTGAGGCTCAAGGTCGATCCCGATGCCTATCCACTGGTCATCGAAACCGACGGCAATGCCGGCATCGTCAATGGGGCTGCCGTCTATTCCGGCCAGTTCAAGATTTCCGGCAACGACAAAAACAGCGCCGAACTGCGCGGCGGCGATGGCGAGAGCGTCAAAATCAGAGCCGGCAAACCCGATCCGGGGTTCAGGCTGAACGGCAAGTTCTCGCTCGACCACCAGAAGCTTGGCGTCGACGAATTCCGCTTCGAGACCGGGCCGCTCGACAATCCCTACACAGCCGACGGCAAGGCTTCGGTCGATCTCGGCCTTAGGCCGAACTTCGCCATCGAGGCCAATGGCGCGCAGGTGCAACTGGATGAGGCGGTGGGTGCTGAAAAGGGCGCCGGCCTGACGCTGGATCAGCGCATTGCCGGTATCGAGCAGGCGCTGCTCGACCTGCCGAAGCCGACTATACCCGGCACCGTCGAGGTCAAGCTGCCGGCGGTGGTGGCTGGCGACACCACGGTGCGCGACGTGCATCTCTCGGCCGAGCCGGTCGAGGGCGGCTGGTCGGTGAAATCGCTGGCCGCGACCTTGCCCGGGCGCACGACGCTGGAAGCCAGCGGCATGCTCAGCGTCGAAGATTATTTCGGTTTCAGCGGCTCCATGCTGCTGGCGGTGGCGCAGCCTTCCGGCTTTGCTGCCTGGTTGTCGAAAGATGTCGACGAGGCAATCCGCCGGCTGCCGGCCGCCGGCTTCAAGGCCAAGGTGGACCTGTCGGAGAAGCGCCAGGCGTTCAGCGATCTCGAACTGATCCTCGGCAAGTCGAAGTTCACCGGCCGCATCGATTCCAGCCAGCCCGACGACGCCAAGTCCTCGGTGCTGATGCGGCTCGAGGGCGGCGAACTCGACGTCGACGGGCTGACGTCCTTCGCCTCGATCTTCGTCAGCGACAAGGGCGCCAACCGCTTTTCCGACCGTGACCTCGATTTTCAGATCAAGGCAGGGCCGGTCAATGCTGGCCGGCTCACCGCCGACACGGTCGATACCGCGCTCCGGCTCCGCGACGGGCTGCTCGAAATCGACCGGCTGTCGATTGGCGGCCTTGCCGGCGCCTCGATCAGCGCCACCGGCCGGATCAAGGATTTTCCGGCAAGCCCGACCGGCAAGCTCGATGCCTCGGTGGTCGCCGTCGATCTGAAGCCGCTGATCGACATTGCCGCGCAACACTATCCCGACAATCTGATGCTGAAGGGACTGGCTGGCCGCACGGCCGCCTATCCTGAACTGTTCCAGGACGCGCGCGTCGATCTGGTGGCGAGCGCCGCCGACAATGGCGACGGCACGACCGGGCTGGCGGTGAGCGGACAAGGCAAGGCCGGCGGTTCGGCCTTTTCGGCGTCGCTGTCGGGCAAGGGTGCCGTCGGCCAGTTGCTCGACGCGCCGGTGACGCTGACCTTCAACGCCAAAAATCCCGACGCCACCGTGCTGCTGGCGCTCTACGGCCTGCCGGCGCTGCCGCTCGGCATGCTCGGCCAGGCAAGCACCGATATTTCGGCGAAAGGCACGCTCGGCGGCGGCCTGGCGACGAGCTTCAATTTCGCCGCCGACGACTTCAGGGCGACGTTCGACGGCACCGTTGCTCAGACACCGCAAGGCACCACCGCCAAGGGCAAGATCGGCCTCGACGCCTCCGACATCGAGCCCTGGCTGATGACGACCGGCGCCGGCCTGCCGGGCATGGGAACGGGCACCTCGACCTCGCTCAGCGCGGATGCCGATTTCGGCAATGGCCTGCTGGTGTTGAGCGGTCTCAGCGGATCCATCAACGAGTCGGAGATTTCGGGCGACGTCAACATCGATGCGAAGCAGGGGCTGCCGCATTTTGCCGGTGCGCTGGCGCTCGACGAACTGGACCTCGACCCGATTGCGGTTGCGCTGTTCGGTGACCAGTCGTTCCTCAGCAGCAACGCGAACTGGCCGACGGCGCCATTCAGCCAGAAATCCAGCCTGCCGTTCAGCGCCGATCTCGATCTGACGACGGCGACTCTTGCCGCCGGACCGCTGGCGACAGCCTATGATGCGTCGCTGTCGTTGAAACTCGACCAGGAAGGCATCCGCGTTTCGGACCTGAAGGCAAAACTGCTCGGCGGCGCGCTCACCGGATTGTTCGAGTTGAAGAACACGGACGGCACGGGGCTGTTCTCCGGCCAGATGAGGCTTGCCGGCGCTGACCTGGCGACCGTGCTGCCGGCTGCCGGCTTGAGTGGCAGCGGCGACTTCTCGACAGGGCTGTCGACCAGCGGCAAATCGGTCGACGCGATGATTGCCGCACTCTCCGGCTCGGGCACGGCGGCGCTGAAAGGCCTCACCATTGCCGGCGTCAATCCCGATGCCTTCGGCGCGTTGATTGCCAAGGCCGATGCGATCGGGCGCGACATCGACGTGGCCAAGACTGCGGGCTTTGCACCTGAGATCGCTGGCGACGGCAGCTTTGCTGCCGGCGATGCCGACATCGCCTTCACGGTCGCCGGCGGCACGTTGCGGGCACCACCGATCAAATTCGAAAACCAGGCGGCGACGCTGTCTGCCGACATCACGGCCGACCTCAACACCGGCACCGTCGCCACCAAGGGCGCGGTCACCTACAAGCCTGGCGACGAGGCGCTGGTCGGCTCAGATCCGACGGTCAATTTCAGCGTCGATGGGCCGTTCGGGGCGCTGAAGAAGCAGTTCGACAGCGAGCCGCTGGCGCAATTTTTGACCCAGCGTGCCCTGGAAAAGGAGCAGCAGCGGGTCGAGGCGATGCAGGCAGCACTGCTCGAGAAGCAGCGGCTGCGGCGCGAGGTGCGCTACTACTCCGCCCTGCAGACCGAGCGCGACAACGCCGCCGAGGAATTGCGCAAGCAGGAGGAAGCGGCACGGCTCAAAGCTGAGGCCGACGCCAAGGCGAAGGCACAGGCCGACGCAAAGGCACAGGCCGAAGCGGATGCCAAGGCCAAGGCGGATGCCGAAGCAAAGGCCGATGCCGATGCGAAAGCGCAGGCAGAGGCTGACGCAAAGGCCAAGGCAGATGCGGACGCGAAAGCCCAGGCGGAAGAGCAGGCTGCCGAAGACGCCGCCAAGGCCGAGGACGAACGGAAGAAGGCCGAACAGGCTCGGATCGCTTCGCAGGAAAAAGCCAGGCTGGAGGCCGAGCGCAAGGCTCAGGAGCAGGCGCCGAAGGTCGACCGCTCACTTCCCGGCGTCAATGACGGTTCGGCCCCGGCGCCGCCGAAGCCCAGGACAAATCCGTTCTCGGTCGACAATTTGCTGAAGTCGCTGGGCAATTAAAAACCATTCAGACAGCGCCGCGCTTGGCCCAGTCCAGCACATGCAGCCTGAGCGCCGAGGACAGGTTCGCATCTCGCGGCCTTGTTTCGTCGATTTCGGCGACCAGGGCAGCAAGCGTCAGCTTGCGCGCGGCGGCGATGGCGAGGAGATCGTCGTAAAAGGGTTTTTCGAGGGAATAGCTGGTGCGATGACCGCGGATGGTCACCGAGCGTTTTTCGACCGGGCTCACCGCAGGCGGTCCATCAATCGCCCTGGTCTTCCGGGCGTTCGCGGCGGTGGCCGGCGACGAATTTTTCGGCCTTGTCCAATGTCAGCCGGTCACGAGTTCTTTCGGCTTTGGAACGGCCGTGCAGAGCGCGGTTCTCGCCGGCGAGCTTTTCCTTTTCGGTGCGCGCCTTCTGCTTGCGGACCTGGCGAAGGTTGACGATTTCGCCCATGTCGCGCCGTCCGTCCCGCTACTTCTTGCGGAAGGCGTCGAGCGACACGACGTCGGCGCCCTTGCCGGCGGCGGCATCGGCCACGGCGGGCTTTTTCTCCGCCTCAGTGGCAGCTGCCTTCTTCTCGGCCTTCGGCTTTTTCTCGGAGACGATAGCCAAAGGCTCGGCAGCCGGCTGGGCGGCTGCATCGTCTTCCGCCGGGACGTCGGTCTTAACGTCGAATTCGAGTTCGAAATTGACCGATGGGTCGTAGAAGCCGCGTACGGCCGAGAACGGGATTTCCAGCTTCTCCGGCACGTCGGAGAAGGACAGCCCGACCTCGAAGCCGGTATCGGTCACCTTGAGGTCCCAATACTGGAACTGGATGACGATGGTCATCTGTTCGGGATAGCGCTCGCGCAGCCTGGAGGACACCCGCACGCCCGGCGCGCCGGTCAGGAATGTGATGAAGAAATGATGATTGCCGGGAAGGCCGGTGCGCGCGACTTCGGCCAGGACCTTGCGCATGACGCCGCGCAACGCCTCCTGGGCCAGAATGTCGTAGCGGATGTGGTCGTCGGCCATGTGCTGGTCGGGTTCCGTTGAATCGTCCGCATAGCTGTAATCAAGCTTGAGCGCGGCGTAAACCGGATATAGATCGCTGATGCGCCGAAGCGAAGCCCGTAACGGACGATTTGATCGCCTGCTTTGGCGTTCAGGCGCTGGCCAGCTGTTTTTCCACCGCTGCCGCTGATCTGCGCTTGCCGAAGGCGCGCAGAAATGTGCGCACGCCGTGGGTCGCGGATTGCAGCACTTCATCTTCCGACGGCATGCCGCCGAGCATGAAGGTGGTCTGCAGTTCGGCGTTGGCTAGCGCCAGGAACTGGCGTGCGGCGACATCGGGATCGTCGACCGCGAGATGGCCGGCATGGGCGAGGCGGGCAAAACGGGCGGCAAGTGCCGGCCAGGTCCGGCCCGGCCCCTGGTCGCGCCATTCGGCGAAGAGCTCGGGATAGCGCTCGCCTTCGGTCTGGATCAGCTTGCGCAGGAAGCGTCCGTCGCGGTTGCAGATGCAGTTCTGATTCATGCGCACGGCAAAGCCAATCAGGTCGGCTTCCAGATCCTTCGGCTGGTCTGGGAAAGAGGCGAAGGTGGCGAAGATGCCGGCATTGCAGCGCTCCGTCAGATCGCGCACCACAGCCATGAAGAGCTTTTCCTTGTCGCGGTGGTGATTATAGATGGTCTGGCGCGACACGCCGGCCTCCACCGCGATCAGGTCGATATTCGCGCCGGCAAAGCCTTCCCGGCAAAAGACCGAAGCCGCCGCATCGATAATCGACATACGCTTGGCCTCGTGGCCGCGTGGCGGGAAAATGTCAGGAGAAACGGCAAGCTTCATAGAAATCTATATAGAGGTGATTGACGAATTAGACAAGGCTGTCTAAATTTGTGGACACAATAAATGGGGAATTCGCTCCGTAGAGACGAATAATCTCGCTCTGAGCCGTCGGATTTCAAAGGGATGGAACGTCCTAGGGTTAGTCGTCGCGTTGGCGGCGCCAACCAGACTTGAAAGAAGCCTTTATCATGAGTCCCAAATTCCTCCGCATCGCGGTCGTGCTCGGCCTGTTGTCCGCTATCGGCCCCTTCGCCATCGACATGTATCTGCCGGCGTTGCCTTCGATCGGCGAAGATCTGCATGCCGGCACCGCCGCCGTTCAGATGAGCCTTTTGATCTTCTTCCTGTCGATGGGCTTCGGCCAGATCGTCGTCGGACCGATCTCCGACATGGTCGGCCGCAAGCTGCCGCTTTACGGCGGCCTTGCGCTGTTCATGGTCGGCGGTATCGGTTCGGCCATGAGCCCGACCATCGAATGGCTGATCGCCTTCCGCTTCCTGCAGGGACTGGGCGCCAGCGCCGGCATGGCGGTGCCGCGCGCCATCGTGCGCGACCTGCACACCGGCACCGAAGCCGCCAAGCTGATGTCGCTGCTGATGCTGGTGTTTTCGGTGTCGCCGATCCTGGCGCCGCTGACCGGCAGCCAGATCATCGAGAATTTCGGCTGGCGCGCCGTGTTCTGGACGGTGACGGGCGCGGCCCTGCTGGCCACCATTCTGCTGGCGACCTCGCTGAAGGAGACGCGGCCGGCGGAAGAACGCGTCGGTTCCTCCTTCGGAACCGCACTCGCCGGCTATCGCTTCCTCATGGGTGACCGCAATTTCCTCGGCCTGGTGGCGATCGCCGGCTTCGGCATCGCCAGCTTCTTCGTCTACCTCTCGAGTTCGTCCTTCATCCTGATCGACCATTACGGGCTGTCGCCTTCCGTCTACAGCGTGTTCTTCTCGATCAATGCGGTGGCCTTCATCGGCATGTCGCAACTGACGGGGATGCTGTCGGAGCGCTTCGGGCTGAAGCGCGTCGTCTGGGTGGCGGTAACCGGCTATGCCACGACGATGGTTGTGCTGTTCGCAGTCATGGCGACCGGCGTCGACCGGCTCGATGTTATGGCGGCACTGCTGTTCGTCGGCTACGGCTTCCTTGGCCTGGTCATCCCGACGACGTCGGTGCTGGCCATGGAAGAGCATGGCGAGATCGCCGGCACGGCCTCGGCGCTGATGGGCACGCTGCACTTCGCCATCGGTGCGCTGGCGATGGGCGTCGCCGGCATCTTCTTCGACGGCACCCCGCTGCCCATGGTGGCCGGCATCACGCTCTGCGCGGTGATCTCGTTCACGCTGGCCAAACTGACGCTTGGCCGCTCGCGCGAAGCCGTTGAAGCGCCGGCCGAGTAAGCTGACCGCAATCGACCGGAAAGGCCGGGTCATCCCGGCCTTTTTCACGTCTGGGGTAATCCGGCCCCGGCCAGAACCACGGCCTTGACGACGCCAGCGGCAAATTGCACCAGCTCATGGCTCAATTTGGTGTAGGCTTCGCGGCCCATCGTCATGCGAAATCCGGCCAGCGGCAGCCGGCATTGAGCGTACGACATCGAGGAGGGGAGAAGTGGAGGTTTCTGTTGCCAGGTACCTCCGAACCCCGCCTAGAAGTGCGAACCTCTAGGGCTTGATTTGAAGCTATCGCACCGCTTACGCGGCGAGACGTGCTTCCGCATAGTTGTCATTTGCAACTACAGGTTTAGCCCGATGACGGTGGTACCATGCCGGGCAAAAGTACGATCTTTACACCTTCGTCGATCCTATTTCGCCCCCAGCAACAGCCGCTCTGATCACAGAGCGGTTCTTGGTGGAGGCGCCGGGTACCGCCCCCGGGTCCGAACGGCTTATTACATCGCCCATTTATCGCCATAGTCGGTCAAGCCGACAAAACGAATATAGGGGGCGGGCGCACAAAATGAAAGGCCGCAATGACACTTCTTGGCCGCACCAAACTGCGGCGCCGAGGGTTGACTCGCGCGCGGTCTCAACCGAAGCTTTGCGATGGTGAGGAGTATCGACCGAGCGCACAAGTTGCGGCAGCGCGCCACAGCCCTCATCGATCGGATCCCGTGGCGCCGACATGGGGAAATTTGATGGCCGATTATCTCGCGGACGTGAAGAAATACGACGCCGCCGCAAATGCCGATGTGGTTGCCAAGATTGTGAAACATCTGGGCATCGCACTGCGCAACCGCGATTCCTCGCTGGTATCCTGCACCGACCCCAAGGAATTGGAGCGCGTCAAGACCAACTGGGTTGCCAAGAAACTCGGCGTGACCGACGGGGCGAAAGCCGACTCAGCGATCGAGAAGACCTGCAAGGCGTTGGCCGCCGACAGCTCCAAGAGCCGCGTGACTTTCTACTATCTGGTCGCCAAGGATCTGGGCAAGCTCGGCTCTTTGTAGAGATTATTGCCGATAGGCAGAGCGCGCGTTTGATTTTGCTCCTCACCGGAGGTCAGCACCGCCCCTCATTGCCCTGCCGGGCATTTCTCCCCGTATAGTGACGGGGAGAAAGGGCTGACCGCAGCCTTGGCTCTCTCTCTCGAACGCTTGTGATTGGCGAAACCGCTGATCACAGCGCCCCTCTCCCCGTCCCTATACGAGGAGAGGATGACGGCAGGCAGGTGAGGGGCAGCGCCACCTCTTGAGTGATGGGGCAAGCCGCGTTCTGGTCCTTTTGCTGTGTTCGGCCGGCGGCCAGTCGGTTATGATGGCGGTAACCCCGAATCGAGGCGAAGCCGATGCGCCAGTATCTCGACCTTTTGCAGCAT
Organism: Mesorhizobium sp. M0761; assembly: GCF_040320205.1. Taxonomy (NCBI): domain Bacteria; kingdom Pseudomonadati; phylum Pseudomonadota; class Alphaproteobacteria; order Hyphomicrobiales; family Phyllobacteriaceae; genus Mesorhizobium; species Mesorhizobium sp. M0761. The sequence goes on along the minus strand of NZ_JAMYPF010000017.1, from coordinate 125,289 downwards.
GTGCTGGACAATGGCGCCGACCGTGGCGACCGCACGGGCACCGGCACGCGTGGGGTATTCGGGTACCAGATGCGCTTCGACCTGTCGCGCGGCTTTCCCGTCACCACCACCAAGAAGCTGCATCTGAAGTCGATCATCCATGAACTCCTGTGGTTCCTGGCCGGCGACACCAACATCAAATACCTTAGAGATCATGGCGTTTCGATCTGGAACGAATGGGCCGACGAGAATGGCGATCTCGGCCCGGTCTATGGCAAGCAGTGGCGCTCTTGGCCGGATGGCCATGGCGGGTCGATCGACCAGATTGCCAATGTTCTGAAGGAGATACGCAGGAATCCGAATTCACGCCGGCTGATCGTTTCGGCGTGGAACCCGGCCGAAGTGGAGGCGATGGCGCTGCCGCCCTGCCACTGCCTGTTCCAGTTCTACGTCTCGGACGGCAAGCTGTCCTGCCAGCTCTACCAGCGCTCGGCCGACATTTTTCTCGGGGTACCCTTCAACATCGCTTCCTACGCGCTGCTGACCCTGATGGTGGCGCAGGTGACCGGGCTAAAGCCCGGCGAGTTCGTCCATACGCTGGGCGATGCGCATCTCTATTCCAACCATTTCGAGCAGGCGCGCGAGCAATTGCGTCGCACGCCCAAGGCGCTGCCGACGCTGTGGATCAATCCGGAGGTGAAGGACCTGTTCGCCTTCCGCTTCGAGGATTTCCGGCTGGAAAACTATTTTGCCGACGCGTCGATCAAGGCGCCGATCGCGGTCTGATCCGTCCACCGTCAATCAATTCCGACCCTCAATCGATGTCGACCATGACGTCGGTTGCCTTGATCATGGCATAGGCTGCTTGCCTTTTTCGAGCTTGAGATCGGCAACGGCCTCGTTGGTGATCGAAGCGTGACGACGGAGCCGGCGACATCACCGCGGACAGGCGAGGTGCTTTGACGATCTCGACGATCGTTCCCTTGAGGATGTTGCGGGCGCTGATCTTCATCGGAGTTCCTTTCCGGGTTTCGGTGCACGTCCAAACCAGAACAATCGATGCCGAACATACGCTTTCGCAGGAGGCGGCCTTCCCTTGTTATATTCATCCAGATATATCGGTCGGCAGGAGTCGAGCCAGCAGATTTCAAGCCCAGGGAGAGTTTTCATGTTGGGGCACAAAGGTTTTGGTATGAGGGCAATCGCGATTGGCGGCTTTGCCGTAGCTCTGATGGCCGCGATGCCGGCGGCTCACGCGGGAGACAAGGTGATCGTGTTTGCCGCAGCCAGCCTCAAGGACGGGCTCGACGCCGTCACCAAGGCCTGCGAAGCCGATGTCGGTGAAGCGGCGACCGTCTCCTACGCCGCGAGCTCGGCGCTGGCCAAGCAGATCGAAAGCGGGGCGCCCGCCGATGTGTTCATTTCGGCCGATCTCGACTGGATGAAGTACCTCTCCGACAAGAGACTGACCAAGCCGGAAACCGAGGTGAAACTGCTCGGCAACCAGATCGTGCTGGTGGCGCCACAGGATTCCAAGGTCGAGACCAGGATCGAGAAAGGCTTCGACCTCGCCAAGCTGATCAGCGACGGCAAGCTCGCCATGGGCGACGTCAAGGCGGTGCCGGCCGGCAAGTATGGCAAGGCGGCACTTGAATCGCTCGGCGTCTGGTCGTCGGTCGAAGGCAAGGTGGCGCAGGCCGAGAATGTGCGCGCCGCGCTGAAGCTGGTTTCAACGGGCGAGGCCGCGCTCGGCATCGTCTATGCCACCGACGCGCATGCCGACAAGGGAGTCAAGGTGGTCGGCACCTTCCCGGAGGATTCGCACCCGCCGATCATCTATCCGGTTGCCCAGACCACCGATTCGAAGGACAAGGATACCCCGGCTTTCCTGAAGTGCCTGCAGTCCGCCAAGGCGGTGGAGCTGTTTAGGGATCAGGGTTTCACCGTGCTCACGCCGAGCAATTAAGGTAGCGGCTGACGCATGAACTGGCTGCTGGACCTCACTCCCGACGAATGGAATGCGGTCCGGCTGTCGATCAAGGTGGCGACGGTGGCGATGCTGTTCAGCCTGCCGCCGGGCATCTTGATGGCGCTTTTGCTGGCCCGCGGAAAATTCTGGGGCAAGACGCTGCTCAACGGTGTGGTTCACCTGCCGTTGATCCTGCCGCCGGTGGTGACAGGTTATCTCTTGCTGCTTACCTTCGGCCGGCGCGGGCCGGCGGGAGCGTTCCTGGCCGAGCATTTCGGCATCGTCTTCTCGTTTCGCTGGACCGGCGCCGCACTGGCCTGCGGTATCATGGGCTTTCCCCTGATGGTGCGGGCGATCCGGCTGTCGATCGAGGCGGTCGACCGCAAAATGGAGGCAGCGGCGGGAACGCTCGGCGCCAACCCGATTTGGGTCTTCGCCACCATCACGCTGCCGCTGATCCTGCCCGGGCTGATCGCCGGCTCGATCCTGTCCTTCGCCAAGGCGATGGGCGAGTTCGGCGCCACCATCACCTTCGTCTCCAACATTCCCAACGAGACGCAGACGCTGCCTTCGGCGATCTACACCTTCACGCAGGTGCCTGGCGGCGATGACGGGGCGCTCAGGCTGACGCTGATCTCCATCGTCATCTCGATGGCCGCATTGGTCGCCTCGGAAGTGCTGGCGCGGCGCGTCGGCCGGCGGATGGACATCGAATGAGCGTGCTGGTGGACATCAGCCATCGGCTCGGCGGTTTCGCCGTCGACGCGCGTTTCGAAAGCGCCGGGCGGCTGACGGCGCTGTTCGGGCCATCGGGCTCCGGCAAGACGACGCTGATCAACGTGATCGCCGGCCTGATCCGGCCGACCAAGGGCCGTATCGCGGTCGACGGCTGTGTGCTGGTCGACACCGATGCCGGCATTTTCGTGCCGAAGCACAAGCGCCGGATCGGCATGGTGTTCCAGGACGCGCGGCTGTTTCCGCATATGAGCGTGGCCGGCAATCTGCGCTATGGCCGCTGGTTCACGCCACCGGCGAAGCGCTATGCGGATATCGACGCGGTCGTCGAACTGCTCGGCATCGGTCCTCTGCTCGACCGGCGACCGGCAAAGCTCTCGGGCGGCGAGAAGCAGCGCGTGGCGATCGGCCGGGCGCTGCTTGCCAGCCCGAAACTGCTGTTGATGGACGAGCCGCTGGCCTCGCTCGACGATGCGCGCAAAGCCGAGATCCTGCCCTATATCGAGCGGCTGCGCGACGAGACCAAGCTGCCCATCGTATATGTCAGCCACTCCGTCGCCGAGGTGGCGCGGCTGGCCAGCGACGTGGTGGTGATGGCGCAAGGCAAGGTCGCTGCCTCAGGCCCGACCGGCGCGATCATGCAACGGCTCGAATTGCTGCCGGCGGAGGAACGCGGCGAGGGCGGCGCGGTTCTCGACACCAAGGTGCTGCGCCATGATGAGATCTTCGGGATGACCGTGCTCGGCTCGGCGGCGGGCGAAATCCGGGTGCCGCAATTGGCGGTCTCGGTCGGCGCGCCTGTGCGCATCCGAATCCGCGCCCGCGACGTGATGATAGCCACCGAACAGCCGAAAGGTCTCAGTGCGCTCAACATCCTGCCGGGCGCCATCGTCGCAATCGGCTCGGGCGAGGGGCCGACGGTCGAAATCGGCATCGACTGCAATGGCGCAACCGTGCTTGCGCGCATTACCGAACAATCCAGGCAGGTACTGAACCTTCAACTCGGCGGCAAGGTGTTCGCGGTGATCAAGACGGTCAGTTTCGACCGTGCCAACACCGGCGCCGGCCTGCCGGCCGAAGCGGATGGCTGATAGCCGCTATATCGTTTTGGAATAGCGCTATGGGTCGAGAGGGGCTAGTGTGACTGTGGAGGACAAGAGATGCCGTCGCTGAGCCTGCGGATAAATCTCGATCCGGACGGGCGCATAGGTCCGGGCAAGATCGAATTGCTGGAGCAGATCGCCACTTTCGGCTCGATCTCGGCTGCGGCACGCGGCATGGAGATGTCCTACAAGCACGCCTGGGATCTGGTGGAAGATATGAACCGTGTGTTCGGCAAGCCACTGGTCGCGGCGCAGACCGGCGGCAAAAAGGGCGGCGGCGCACAGCTGACCTCAGTTGGCCTTGCAGTTGTCAGCCGTTTTCGCGCTATCGAGCGCGCTGCGGCGGCAGCGGCGGCCACGCATATGGACGCCTTGCAGGCGGAGATTGATGCTGGGTGAGGGGAGGAAATGAAGAACTGAAGAACTGAAGAACTGAAGAAGAAGAACTGAAGAGCTGAAGAACTGAAGAACTGAAGAACTGAAGAACTGAAGAACTGAAGAACTGAAGAACTGAAGAACTGAAGAACTGAAGAACTGAAGAATGCCCTTTTCACCAATTCTTCAGTTCCTCAATTCTTCAATTCCCTTACTGCCTAGTCCCGCTTTCGCAGCAGATAGGTGTCCATGATCCAGCCCTTTCTTTTCCGGGCTTCTTCTCTCGTCCTCTCAATCTCCTCGCCGACATCACCCAGGCGACCGAAAACGATGATCTCGTCCGGTGTGCCGAGATAGGCGCCCCAATGGATGATCAGATCCTTGTCTGCCAGCGTGTTGAAGGCGCATTTGCCGTCGAGCATGACCACGGCGCTGCCGGCATTGTGCGGCATGCCTTGTTCGGCGAGGCGGCGGCCGGTGGTGATCAGCACGGGGTCGCCGATGCGGTTCAGCGCCATCTTGTGGCCGGCGGCTAGCGCCTGGACGGCGGTGATGCCGGGAATGACCTCCAGTTCGAATGCGACATTGCCCCTCAGTCGTACGCGCGCGAGGATGCGCAGCGCGCTGTCATAGAGCGAGGGGTCGCCCCAGATCAGGAAGGCGCCGCAGCCGTCCTCGGCAAGGTCGTCGCGGACCAGGCTCTCATAAATCTGGGCGATGGCCTCGTGCCAGTCATCGACGGTCGAGCGATAGGAAGGCGCCGGCTCGGCGCGCACCGGCACGTCGAACTCGACGCGGCGCGATTTCGGATTGCTGACGAAACGGTCGCAGATATGGCGGCGCAATTCGGCAAGGTCGTTCTTCTTCGCCCCCTTGTCGGGGATAAACAGGACGTCCGCCCGGTTTAGGCCTGATATGGCCTGCACGGTCATATGGTCGGGATTGCCGGCGCCGATGCCGATGACGAGAAGCTTGCGCATGACGCGAACTCCTGCCCGATCGAAACCTGTTAGTCCAGACCGCCGATTGGCGTGTCCAGACACTGTGGCGTCCTGCTGGGAGACGGAAGGCTTTGAAACGCCACATTGAAACGGCTAGGGTCGCGGCATTCTTGGCGAGGGGCTTCGATGTTGCAATATGTTCTGTCCGTAGCGCTGGCCCTTTTAGCTGTGCCCGCGCTGGCCAATGATACGACCGCCGAACTCGGCACAGGTGGCCTGATCCTGTCGCGTAGCGACGCGGTGTCGATGCAAAGCGAGGACCTCTATATCTCGCCGGAAAAGATCACGGTCGACTACGTCTTCCACAACAACACCGACAAGGATGTAAATGCCATCGTCGCTTTTCCGCTGCCGGACATCGAAGGCAATCCGGAGGAAATGCCGGCCATCCCGGAAAACCAGAGCGACAATTTCCTTGGCTTCGAGGTGACGATCGACGGAGCGCCGGCAAAGCCGCAGCTCGAGCAGAAAGTGTTTGCTGTCGGCATCGATATCGGCGCCGATCTGAAGGCGCAGAACGTGCCGTTCAATCCGTTCGGCGATGCGGCCAAGGCGGCCCTGGCGAAGCTGCCGAAAACGGTCGCCGAGGATTGGGAAAACCGCGGCATCATCATCGAGGATACGGGCAGCGACGGTACCAAGGCGAACAAGGTCTATACGCCGTGGTGGCAGTTGCGCTCGACCTATTGGTGGCGCGCGATATTTCCGGCCAACAAGGATGTCCACGTCTCGCACCGCTACAAACCGAGCGTCGGCGGCACGTCATCGGTGAGTTTCTTCTATGACGGCAAGTTCACCGAGGGCAGCCAGTACACGAACTACAAGACCCGCTACTGCATGGACGACAGCTTCGAGAATGCGGTGCGGCAGGCCGCCAAGGCCGACGGTTATCCGCATTTTTACGAGAACCGCATTGCCTATATCCTGACCACCGGCGGCAACTGGGCCAATGGCAGCATCGGCAAGTTCAAGCTGACCGTCGACAAGGGCAACCCGAAAGCGCTGATCTCGTTTTGCGGCGGCAATGTCAAGAAGGTTGGGCCGACGACCTTCGAGACGAAGGCGCAGGATTTCTATCCCGAGCACAACATCGACATATTGCTTTTGGAGCCGTCGGATGACGGCGCCGGGGAAGCCAACTGATGGACGTCGCAATCTATGTCGCCATTGCTCAGAACGGCGTCATCGGGCGCGACGGCGGCTTGCCGTGGCGGCTGTCCACCGATCTCAAGCGCTTCAAGGCCGATACGATGGGCAAGCCCGTCATCATGGGCCGCAAGACTTATGAAGGCATCGGCCGGCCGCTGCCGGGCCGATTGAACATCGTGGTGACCCGCGACAAGGCCTGGCGCGCCGAGGGCATCGAGGTGGCGCACTCGCTGGAGGCAGCGATCCAGCTGGCCACGGTGCGCGGGCGTTGCATGGCCGGCGTCGACGAAATCTGCGTCATCGGCGGCGGCGAGATCTATGCGCAGGCGCTGCCGCTGGCAGACCGGCTGCACGTCACCCATGTGCTGGCGACGGTCGATGGCGACGCGCATTTTCCCGACATCGATCCGGATTTGTGGCGCCTTGTCAGCGCTCAGGACGTTCCGGCCGGTGAAAAGGACAGCCATGCGACGCGCTATTCGGTTTACGAGCGACGCCGCGGCGTGCATTGAGACGATAAAAGGGTCGCGAACGTCCAAAACGGACATGCTCGGCAGCGGATCGCGTTGAAAGCGCATCGCTGCGTCCCTATAGAAGAACAACTGGATTTTGCGCCGCAACGCCGGCGCCGAGGGAATTCCAAGCGAAAGGACATTCATGCCCTGGAACGACAAGAGCGGCGGTGGCGGCGGCCCATGGGGCGGCGGCGGCAACAATCAGGGACCCTGGGGGCAGGGACCGAAGGGGCCTAGCGGCCCGCCGGGGTCACCTCCCGATCTCGAAGACATCATCCGCCGCGGCCAGGACCGGCTGCGGCGCGCGCTGCCCGGTGGCGGCGGCGCCAGCCCGGCCGTCTTTGCGCTGATCGCAGCGGCTCTGATCGTGCTGTGGGCGTTCAAGGCGGTCTACACCGTGCAGCCGGACGAGGTTGCGGTCGAGCTGCGCTTCGGCAAGCCGAAGGCGGAGCTGTCGCAGCCGGGTCTGCATTTCCATTGGTGGCCGGTCGAAACCGTCGAGACGGCCAACATCGCCGAACAACTCGTCGATATCGGTGGTGGCGGCGCGACGAGCGGCAACTCGTCGGGGCTGATGCTTACCGGCGACCAGAACATCGTCAACGTCCAGTTTTCGGTGGCCTATCAGGTCTCCGATCCCCGGGCCTATCTGTTCGACGTCTCCGACCCAGAAGGCATGCTGCAGCAGGTCGCAGAGAGCGCCATGCGCGAAGCGGTCGGCCGGCGACCGGCCCAGGACATCTTCCGCGACGACCGTCAGGGCATTGCGGCGTCGGTGCGTGAAATCATCCAGACGACGCTGGACGGCTACAAGGCCGGCCTGAACGTCAACGCAGTTTCGATCGAGGACGCGGCGCCGCCGCGTGAAGTGGCCGACGCGTTCGACGAAGTGCAGCGCGCCGAGCAGGACGAAGACAAGTTCGTCGAGCAGGCCAACCAGTATTCCAACCAGAAGCTCGGCCAGGCGCGTGGCGCCGCGGCGCAGATCCGCGAGGACGCGGCAGCCTACAAGAACCGTGTCGTCCAGGAAGCCGAAGGTGAGGCGCAGCGCTTCATCTCGGTCTATGACGAATACGCCAAGGCGCCCGATGTGACGCGCCGGCGGCTTTATCTGGAAACGATGGAAAAGGTGCTGAAGGAATCCAACAAGGTCATCGTCGAACAGGGCAATGGACAAGGGGTCGTTCCCTATCTGCCGCTGCCGGCACTGCAGCCGAAGGCGCCGCCGCCTGCGACCACGGGAGGAGCCCAGTGATGGCCAATCGTCTTCCCATCATCGCGGTCATCGCGGCCGTGCTTCTGTTCCTGCTCTACTCCTCGGTCTTCGTGGTCAACGCGCGCCAGCAGGCGCTCGTGCTGCGGTTCGGCGAGATCGTCGACGTGAAGAATGAACCCGGCATCTATTTCAAGGCGCCTTTCGCCTTCTTCGACGCCGACAGCGTGCAGTTGATCGAAAACAGGGTGCTGCGCTTCGATCTCGACAACATCCGCGTCCAGGTTTCGGGCGGCAAGTTCTACGAGGTCGACGCTTTCATCGCGTACCGCATCTCGGATCCGCGGGTGTTCCGCTCAGCCGTGTCCGGCCAGATCACACTGGCCGAAGCACGACTGAGGACGCGTCTCGATGCGGCGCTGCGCCGTGTCTACGGTCTGCGCGACTTCGAGGCGGCGCTCTCGGAAGAGCGGGCCGTGATGATGCGAGAAGTGCGCGATCAGCTTCGGCCCGACGCCACCTCGCTCGGCCTGCAGATCGAGGATGTGCGCATCCGCCGAACCGATCTGACGGCCGAGGTTTCGCAGCAGACCTTCGACCGCATGAAGGCCGAACGTTTGGCCGAGGCCGAACGGCTGAGAGCGCGCGGCAAAGAGGCCGCGCAGCGCATTACCGCCCGCGCCGACCGCGAAGTGGTGGAAATCGTCGCCGAGGCGCGCAAGGAATCGGAAATCCTGCGTGGTGAAGGTGAAGCCCAGCGCAGTGCGACCTTTGCCGACGCCTACAAACGCGATCCGGCGTTCTTCGACTTCTACCGGTCGATGAATGCCTATGGCACGGCGCTGGACAACTCCGGGACGACGATGGTGCTTTCGCCGAACTCGGAGTTCTTCCGCTTCTTCCGCAATCCGGACGGTACGGACGCGAAGCCGGCGACACCTGCGGCTCCGGCGACGGCACCTGCCGCGCCGGCTGCACAACCTGCACCCGCCCAGTAGGGCGGTGCAGGATTTCCTTGCGGCCATAGGCCTGGTCCTCGTTGTCGAGGGCCTGGTCTATGGCGGCTTTCCCGGCCTTGCCAAACGTCTTGCCGGCGAAGTGCTGACGACGCCGGAAATTGCGCTGCGCATCGTCGGGCTGGTGGCGATCGCCATCGGCGTCGGCATCGTCTGGTTGGTGCGTGGCTGAGGACCGCTGATCTGCAATTCCAGGAAAGTGTGAGCGGTTTTCCGTCCGGAATTGCGTAAAAGCAAAGGGATTGAACGGTTCGCCGTTTCCGCGAAACGGCGAACCGCTCTAAGGTGTAACGGAGGATTTATCCTCCTGATGTGGCCATAGCCGCAAACGTGCCGTATTTCTTGCCAACATGACGCGACGCGGCGTTTTGCCGAAGCGCTTTTCTTTTCTGCAATCCGGGAGGCTTTCGATGACATCCAACACCCTTCTGCGCGCGGCGCGGCGGACGTTCATCGCAGGTGCTGCGGCACTTCTGGTCGGCGCGCTTGCCGTTCCAGCTTTCGTGACGCCGACGATGGCCGCGGACGGACCGGCTTCGGTTGCCGACCTCGCCGAAGGCCTGCTCGGTGCGGTGGTCAACATCTCGACCTCGCAGACCGTGAAGGGCACGGAAGGTCCGGGCGCGGTGCCGATGCCGCAGCTGCCCGAGGGTTCGCCGTTCCAGGATTTCTTCGACGACTTCTTCAAGAACCGTGGCGGCGACAAGGATGGCGGCGCGCAAAAGGTACAGTCGCTGGGCTCCGGCTTCGTGGTCGACGCCGAGCAAGGCATTGTCGTCACCAACAACCACGTCATCGCCGATGCAGACGACATCGAGGTGAATTTCTCCGACGGCGTGACGCTGAAGGCGACGCTGGTCGGCACCGACACCAAGACCGACGTGGCGGTGCTCAAGGTCGACCCGAAGGGCCACAAGCTGATGGCGGTGAAATTCGGCGATTCCAACAAGATGCGCGTCGGCGACTGGGTGATGGCGATCGGCAATCCGTTCGGCCTTGGCGGCACGGTGACGGTCGGCATCGTCTCGGCCCGCAACCGCGACATCAATTCCGGCCCCTACGACGACTTCATCCAGACCGACGCCGCCATCAACCGCGGCAATTCCGGCGGGCCGCTGTTCAACAGCCTGGGCGAGGTCATCGGTATCAACACGGCGATCATCTCGCCGTCGGGCGGCTCGATCGGCATCGGTTTCTCCATCCCCTCGCAGCTTGCCTCGGGCGTCGTCGACCAGCTGCGCCAGTTCGGCGAGACCCGTCGCGGCTGGCTCGGCGTGCGCATACAGCCGGTGACCGACGACATCGCCGAGAGCCTCGGCATGGCGACCGCCAAGGGCGCGCTGGTGGCCGGCGTCATCAAGGGCGGACCGGTCGACAACGGCACAATTCTCGCCGGCGACGTCATCATCAAGTTCGATGGCAAGGACATCCATGAAATGCGCGACCTGCCGCGCGTCGTGGCGGAAAGCCCGGTCGGCAAGGCGGTCGACGTGATCATCGTGCGCAAGGGCGTCGAGCAGACGGTGAAGGTGACGCTCGGCCGGCTTGAGGACGGCGAGAAGGTCGCTGCCGGTGAGGACGGCACTACCGATGAGGACAAGGGCGGCGACAAGGCGCCCGCGGTCTCCACGGCCTCGGTGCTCGGCATGACCGTCGGCGAGCTCAATGACGACACACGGAAAAAATTCGGCATCGCGGCCGACGTCTCCGGCGTCGTCATCACCGACGTCACCAAGGATTCGGCCGCCGCCGAGCGCGGCATCCAGACCGGCGAGGTGATCACCGAAATCGCCCAGGAATCGGTCGCGACCCCGAAGGACGTGATGGACCGGATCGGCGCGCTGAAGGAGCAGGGCCGCAAGAATGCGCTCTTGATGCTGGCGTCCAAGACAGGCGAGTTGCGCTTCGTGACGATCCGGATGGATTGAGTCCGGTCAGGCCTGCAACGATCTGATTTCGAAATGAAAAGGGCGGCTAGTTAGCCGCCCTTTTTCTTGCCTGCCAGTCCTTGCGCGACAGGGTGTAGAGGACATGCCGCTTGAGGTGCGGGTGGCTGTCAGGGATGGATGGGTGGTCGAAATCGCGAGCCGGGTCAGGGCTCATGCCAAGACGCTCCATGACGGCCGTCGAGCGGCGGTTGGCCGCGACGGCGAAGGAGACGATCTCGTCCCGGTCAAGCGTCTCGAAGCCAAAGGCGAGCCAGGCTTCGGAGGCCTCCGTGACATAGCCCTTTCGCCAGAATTCCGGCGCCAACCGCCAGCCGATCTCGATCGTATCGGAGGGCAGGGACGGCACGTGATCGGTCTTTAAGAGGCCGACGAAGCCGATGCATTCCCCAGTCGCGGCGATCTCGGCGGCGGCAAAACCAAAGCCGTCCTCGGCGATCCAGCCCCGAAACTCGTCCATCTTGGCATCCGTCTCGGCGCGGTCGCGGCGGAACGGAAAAAATTCCATCACCCGCTCGTCGGAGTTGATGCGATGGAATAGTTCGCGGTCGCGCTCTTCCCAGTTGCGCAGGATGAGGCGCTCGGTGCGCATCGGTTTCATTGGGCGAACTCTTCCTGGCGGTAGCCCTGGAGATAAAGCAGTGCGGTGAGATCGCCATGGTCGATGCGGACCTTGGCTTCGGCAGCAACGGCCGGCTTCGCGTGGAGCGCGACACCGGTGCCGGCCAGGCGGATCATGTCGAGGTCGTTGGCGCCGTCGCCGACCGCAATCGCATCGAATGGCGTCAGGCCGAGGCGGGCCGAAATCTCGCTCAGCGCATCGGCCTTGGCGGCGCGGCCGAGGATCGGCTCGGCGACGAGGCCGGCAAAGCGCCCGTTCTCCTCGATCAGGCGGTTGGCACGGTTTTCCTGGAAGCCGAGCATGGCGGCGACACGGCTGGTGAAGACGTCGAAGCCGCCGGAGACAAGCGCCGTCCAGGCGCCATTGGCGCGCATCGTCCGCACCATGGCGCGGCCGCCCGACGCCAGCGTCAGGCGGTTCGCGATGATGCGGTCGACGACGGCCGTATCGAGGCCTTTCAGCAGCGCCACGCGTTCACGCAGCGCCGGCTCGAAAGCGATCTCGCCGTTCATCGAGCGTGCGGTGATGGCGGCGACGCGGTCCTTGACGCCGATCTCGTCGGCGAGTTCGTCGATGCATTCCTGGTCGATCATGGTTGAATCCATATCGGCAAGCAGGATTGTCTTGCGGCGGCTTTCGGCCTGCTGAACGATCACGTCGACCGGCTCGGAGCCAAGTGCCAAGCGCAAGGCGGCACTTGCCTCAGCGGCTTCCGCACCCTCGGGCAGCACCAGGTCGCAGGCGACGCCTTCGCCCAGCCAGCGAACAGCGCTTGCGCCGACCGACCGTGAGGCCATATTCGCAAGCGAGGCCGACATCGCGCGGCGGAGGGGGTGGGACACAAGCGTGGCAATGAGCGGCATCGAGACTTCCAAGCAGCTAGGCGAGGGCGGGCAGGCGGGCGAGGGCCGCGTGAAGGACGCGATCCTGATAGCCGGGCCGACAGCCAGCGGCAAGTCGGCGCTGGCGCTCGATCTCGCCGAGCGCAAGGGCGGCGTCATCGTCAACACCGATTCCATGCAGGGCTATTCGGTGCTCGATGTGCTGACGGCGCGGCCGAGCGCCGCCGAACTCGGCCGCGCGCCGCACTTTCTCTATGGCCACGTGCATCCCTCCACCGCCTATTCCACCGGCGCCTGGCTGCGCGACGTGATGAAGCTGATCGATGACGGCACGCTCGCCCGACAGCCCGACGACGCCGCCTTTGAACGTCCGGTGATTTTCGTCGGCGGCACCGGGCTCTATTTTCGCGCACTTGCCGAGGGCATTTCGGAAATGCCCGACATTCCGCAGCAGGTACGCGACCGCTGGCGCTACGAGTTAAAGGAGCAAGGCGCAGCCAAGCTGCACCGCATCCTGATGCATGAGGATTCGGCGGTCGCCATGCAGCTGAAGCCGACCGACGGCCAGCGCATCGTGCGGGCGCTGGAGGTGCTCGATGCATCCGGCCGCTCCATCCTCGAATGGCAGGCAGCGCGCGGCCGGCCGCTGATCGACCGCGACAGCGCTCGGTTCTTCGTTATCGAGCCGGACCGCGCCGCCCTTGTCGAGCGGATCGAAACAAGGTTCGACCGCATGCTCGATCTCGGCGCGCTCGATGAGGTCAAACGGCTTGCGGCGCTTGGCCTCGATCCCGAGCTGCCGGCGATGAAGGCGATCGGCGTTCGCGAACTTTCGGCCGCCATGGCCGGTGACATCAGCTTTCCTCAGGCCATCGAGCGCTGCAAGGCAGCGACGCGGCAATATGCCAAACGGCAAACGACGTGGTTTCGCCATCAGCTGGGACCGGAATGGCTGAGATTGCGGCCCGGCGACGGCCTGCAAGCCGTGATTTGATTTTCGTGCTGCTAATACAATTAAAGAAACAGAAGTAGGAATGAACATTCCCGCTCCGGTTGTCTGGATTAACCGTCCGTAAGGCGCCGGCATGCCATAGATCCGGGGGGTACTTTTCCAACGGGGAGCAGATGCGTTTCCACAAGGCGGAATCCGCATTTTTCGTCTTTATTTTCGTGATCCTGGCCGCAGGCCTGGTGACGCTTTATGCCTATGGTCAATTGCAGTCCATCGCGGTCGGTCACGATACGACTTCCCGGGTCGAGAGGATCGCTTATCTCAACACGCTGCTGTTTGTCACCGGGGTGCTGCTGGCGACAGCGCTGTTCTTCGGCGTGTTCTTCATCTACCCGTTGATCCGTAGGCAGGCGACGGAAGAGGGCAAGCTGCGCGCCATGACGGTTTCGCTCAGCGCCCGCTCGGAAACGCTGCAGCATGCGGCATTGACCGACGGCCTTACCGGCATGCAGAACCGGCGCTATTTCGACGATGCGCTGAAGGAATATCTCGAGGAATTCCGCCGCATCGAAAAGCCCGTCGGGCTGATGATCCTCGACCTCGATCATTTCAAGCAGGTCAACGACACGCATGGCCACGATGTCGGCGACGAGGTGCTGAGGGCAGTCGCCAATTGCCTCAAAGGCATGACGCGCTATCACGACGTGGTGGCGCGGCTCGGCGGCGAGGAGTTCGCCGTCGTCACCCCCAACATGGATGCGGAGTTGTTGGGCAAGTTCGCCGAACGCATCCGCAAGGCGATTGCCAACATGTCGGTGCTGTCGGGCAATGTCCGCCTCAAGATCACCACCAGCGTCGGACTCGCCGTCTGGGATCGGAAGGAAACCGCCGAGGAATTCTACCGCCGCGCCGACCGCCAGCTCTACGAGGCGAAGAGGCAAGGCCGCAACCGCGTCTGCGCCTAAAATCCCGAAGAAGAATTCATGAGGCCGGTTGCCTGACGTGGCTTTCTCGACTTCCGGTGCTCACGGACTAAATGTCCGCTCCGCTCCGGCTTCTCGAAAGCCACGCCATTCAATCCGGCCTGATGAATTCCCTTTCGGGATTTTGCCCAAGCGGGCCAACGAAGCCGAGCCCTGGCGCTCCGGCGGCTTCTCAATTGGCCGGCAAAAAAGTCGCTACGCTGAAGGTCAATCGTTCTGCGGGCGCATGCCGAAGGTTGTGGGCTTGAGGCCGTAGCGCAGGTCGAAATCGTCGTCGGGCTGGATGCGCTGGGCGGTGGCCGGCTTGCGGTAATCGGGATCGCCGGCCTGGCGGCCGGAATCCACTGCTTCGGCGAAGGCCATCTGCTGCTGCGGTTTCGGGACGTTGCGCAGCCGCTCGACGATGGCGGCGAGATCGACGTCGTTGCCGTCCTGCGAGAACTCGTCCTGCTCTCGCTTGGCGGTGCCGGGGATCAGGTTCTCCGCCAGTTTTTCGAACTTCAGCCGCATGGTCGTCGCCACGCCTTCACCGAAGGCGATGGCTTCGCGCTGGCCCATGGAGGACAGGAAGGCCAGCGTCGAGGCGGAGGAATCGGCGATCGCCGAGCGGATGATTGCCTGGTCCTGCTCATTGGCCAGCCGCATGGCGAAGAAGGTCGAGCATTGCGACAGGATGGTCGGATCGAGTTCACCCGGGCGCTGGGTGACGACGCCGAGATAGCAGCCATATTTGCGGCCTTCCTTGGCGATGCGCGACAGTGCATGCCTTGTCGGGGCGAAGCCTAGGCGCGGATCGGCCGGCATATAGCGGTGCGCTTCCTCGCACAGCAGCAACAGCTTCAGCCGGCCCTCGCTCCACAGCGCAAGGTCGAAGGCGAGCCGAGCCAGCACCGAACAGACGGAGTTGACCACTTCGGACGGCATGCCGGCCATCTCGAAGCAGGTCACCGGGCGGCCATGATGCGGCACACGGAAAATATTGCCGATCGTCTCGTGGATCGTGTCCTCGATCAGCCGCGAATTGAACATGAAGCGATAGCGCGGGTCGGACGCGGCGGACTCGATGCGCGTCTTCAGCGATTTCAGCGTCGGGCGGTCGTTCTTGCTTTCCAGGAGGCCCATGCGCTCGTCGATCTGCTTGATGAGATCGACCATGCGGTAGGGCACCGGCGTGTCGGCGGTCAGCGCATCGCTGCCGCGGCGCACGTAAGAGCCTGAATTGGGATTGCGATAGAGGTTCTTGGCGGCGGGGATCAGGTCGCGCAGGACATCGACTTCTTCCGGCACGATCTCTCGGCCGCGAAACAGCACTTCGGCGAATTCTTCGAGCCTGAACATCCAGAACGGCAGATCAAGCGTCTTGGAATCGACCCGGACGCAGAACTCAGGCAGGGATGCCGCGAATTCATTGTGCGGATCGAGAATGAGGATTCGCAGATCGGGCCGGGCGGCGATCGATTTGCGCAGCAGCAGCGAGATGGCGGTGGATTTGCCGACGCCGGTTGTGCCGACAACCGCAAAATGGCGCGCCAGCGTGTCGTCGATGGCGATGTTGGCGTCGATCGACTCATCCTGCGACAGCGTACCGATGGTGATCGAATGACGCCCGGCGAGATCGTAGACCGCCTGCAGATCACGGGTACGGATGCGGTGCGCTATGGCGCCGATATGAGGATAGGTGGTGATGCCGCGGTCGAACACCGGTTTGGCCCCCGGTTCGGCGCCGTCGCGCACTTCGCCGATCAGCTCGACGCTGACCTCGATGGGGTTTTGTCCCTCATTGCTCCAGGCGCGATCCGACTTGCCGATTTCGTAGACCAGACCAACGGTGCGCGATGTCCCGAGATTGATGGAGATCATCTTGCCGACGGTCCACAGGCCGGTGACCGCGCCTTCGATGTCGTCGGCATAGGCGCTGATGGTGGCGCGCGCACCGTCGCACTGCACGACGTTGCCGAGAATGCGCCTGTCGCTCTGCTCTGCGCGGCGGCGCTCCTGCGAGGTCGGTTCGCCGACGGAGGCTTCGCGCTCGACAAACATACGATCCGATCCCATTCCCGTGGAGCCTCGATCCTACACAGACGGGGTTAAGGTGGCGTGATGCGGGATGGTGTAGCAGGGGTTAACCCGTCAGCGAAAATTCAACCGGCCGTCCTCTTCCCCCAATCCGAAGATTCGATATATTGGACGAATGACTGATATAGCGAATGACATGTCGGCCACGATAGGCAGACGAATCCACGCCGAAAGAGCCTTGCGGGACTGGTCGTTGGCCGACCTGGCGAACCGCTCCGGCGTCTCCAAAGCCATGCTCAGCACCATCGAGCGCGGCATGACCAGCCCGACGGCCGCGCTGCTGGTGCGCATCGCCGCTGCTTTCGGCATGACGCTGTCGACGCTGATTGCACGCGCCGAGCAGCAAGGTGGCGGCCTGCTGCGCGAGAGTGAGCAACCGGTCTGGAGCGACCCCGGTACGGGCTATGTCCGGCGGCATCTGTCGCCGGTCTCCGACATGCCGCTCGAATTGATCCGGGTGCAGTTGCCGGCGGGCGCCAGTGTGAGTTTCCCGGCGGCGTCCTATGCCTTCATCAAGCAGCAGATGTGGCTGATCTCCGGGCGACTTGAGTTCACCGAGGGCGATGTCGTGCACAGGCTCGAGCCCGGCGACTGCCTGGCGCTCGGCGCGCCGTCGGACTGCACGTTCCATGCCGTCGGGCAGCTGCCCGCCGACTATCTGGTCGCGCTGGTCAGGGGCTGAAATCGTGGCAAGACGTCCCAAGCGCTCCGACAATGGCGGACCGCCGCTCGATGATTACAAGGGCCCGCCATGGGGCAAGGGCGATCCCTACATCTTCCTGGCCTGGCAGGCAGCGCATGCCCAGGCGTGGAAGGCGCCAAGCCGTGACGTGATGCTGATGCGCATGGAAAAGGCCGAGCGGCTTGGCCTGACCTATGAGGAATACACGCTCGAAATCCTCGAACGCGGGCTGCATCTGCAGCCGAAAGACACCGATCGCATCGCCGCGATCAAGGCGAGACGAAAGCGGCGCCGCGTCGCGCGTCTGGATTAGCAAGGGAAAGTGCAGGTGAGTCCCATCGAAATCAGGTCGCTGACTGCGGGAACACGCGACATGCTGGCCGACCTCCTGATCGAGACGGTCGCGGCCGGCGGCTCCGTCAGCTTCATGCATCCCTTATCCAGGCAAGCGGCGGAAACTTTCTGGAGCAACTCGTTGATGGCAGCAGAGAGAGGCGAAAGAGCGGTGCTGGGCGCTTGGTATGGCGACGCGTTGGTCGGCACCGTCACCTTGCTGCTCGACTTTCCGGTCAATCAGCCGCACCGGGCCGAGATCGCCAAGCTCATGACCCGCGTCGAACACCGCGGCAAGGGCATAGCGAGCCGGCTGATGCGGGCGGCCGAAACGCTCGCCGTCGAGAAAGGCCGCACGCTTCTGGTGCTGGACACCGCAACCGAGGAGGGCGCTTCCGGCCTTTACGAAAAACTCGGCTTCACGCTCACTGGCGAAATACCGGACTTTGCCCTGAAACCGCATGGCGGGCTGACCGGCACGCTCATCTACTGGAAGCGCATCGGCGGCGCTGCCTAACCCTTGTGGTGAACCTCTTGCAGCGCGTAGACCGGCGTGGCGATGCCTTCCATGCGCGCCTTCAGCTGCAGCGCCAGGAACTGGGAGTAATGGCGCGACTGGTGCAAATTGCCGCCATGGAACCACAGCGCCTCCTGCTGCGTCGGCTTCCACATGTTGCGCAGCTCGCCTTCCCAGGGGCCTGGGTCCTTGGTGGTGTTGGAGCCGAGGCCCCAGCATTTGCCGACCTTGTCCGCGACCTCCCGTGAGATCAAATCGGCCGCCCAGCCATTCATCGAACCGTAGCCGGTGGCGTAGACGATGAGATCGGCCGGCAGTTCCGATCCGTCGGAGAGCAGAACGGAGTGCTCCTTGATCTCCTTCACGTCGACACCGCTTTTCAACTTGATCGACCCGTCGATGATCAGGTCGGAGGCGCCGACATCGATGTAATAGCCCGAGCCGCGCCGCAGATATTTCATGAACAGGCCGGAGCCGTCATCGCCCCAGTCAAGCATGAAGCCGGCCTTTTCCAGGCCCTTGTAGAATTTGTCGTCCCGCTTCTTCATCTCGGCATAGGCCGGGATCTGGAATTCGTGCAGGATCTTGTAGGGCAGGGAGGCGAAGACGAGGTCGGCCTTGGCGGTGGTCATGCCGCTCGCGACCGCCTTTTCCGAATAGAGCGAGCCCAGGCCGATCTCCATCAGCGTGTCCGACTTGACGATATGCGTGGTCGAGCGCTGCACCATGGTGACGTCGGCGCCGGCCTCCCAAAGGGCTGCTGCAATGTCGTGGGCGGAGTTGTTCGAGCCGATGACGACAGCTTGTCTGCCGACATAGGCATCGGGTCCCGGATGCTTCGAGGAGTGATGCTGGTCGCCCTTGAATGTGTCCATGCCCTTGAAGTTCGGCATGTTGGCCTTGCCGGATTGCCCCGTGGCCAGCACCAATTGTTTCGGCTTCAGCGTGATGTCCTTGCCGTCGCGGCGCACGACAACGGTCCATTCCTTTTTCTTGTCGTCATAAACGGCGCTCTTGGCCTCGGTCGATGACCAGTAATTCAGCTCCATCACCTTGGCGTACATTTCCAGCCAGTCGCCGATCTTGTCCTTGGGCGCGAAGACCGGCCAGTTCTTGGGGAAGTCGATATAGGGCAGATGGTCGTACCAGACCGGGTCGTGCAGGCACAGCGACTTGTAGCGCTTGCGCCAGCTGTCGCCGGCACGCTCGTTCTTCTCGACGATGATGGTGGGCACGCCGAGTTGCCGCAGCCGGGCGCCGAGCGCGATGCCGCCCTGGCCGCCGCCAATGATGAGCGTATAGGGCTGCGTCTTGAAGCCGAGTTCGGCGGCTTCCTTCTCGCGCTCCTCCTTCCAGGTCGGGCGGTTCTTGCCATGGCCGTGCTTGGCGCCGAGCGGGCGGTCGAAACCGGCCGGCTCCTCATGGCCCTTGAGCTCGACCATGGTGGTGAGCAGCGTCCAGATCTTGCCGTCCTTCAGCCGGATGTGGCCGAAGCCGCGCGCGACAGACGTTTCGAAACTGATCCAGCCGTCGAGCACGCCGTCGCTTTCCGTGGCATCCTCGCCCTTGGCGATCGCCCAGTTCGACGGTTTGGTCCTGGCCAACTGGCTGACCAGCATGTCGCGCACCTGATCGCGGCCTTCCATCGTCTTGATGTTCCAGGTGAAGGTGACGAGATCGCGCCAGTAACAATCCTCCTGGAAGCAGGCGACCGCCTTGTCGATGTCGCCGGCGGTGAGTGCCGCGCCGAAGCGATCGAGCAGGTCGGAAAGCTTCTTGTTGGGGGCCTTGTCGAGCATTGAATTTCCTCCGCGATTTTTCCTGGCCGCCTGTAGCGAGCGGAACCCTGCCGAAGCTTGACGTCCGGCCTGGCGCAGTATCGCGACAAATTATGCGCCGCGTCACGTCGTCCAATAGTTTGCCGCGTATTCAGGGGCTTATCGGGAAATCGGGACGCCGAAGACCGTTGCGAACCAGCGGCGGACCGCTTCTTCGGCCGGGCTCAGATGCGCGCCCGAAGGTGCGGTCAGATAGTGGCCGGCACCGCTCGACAGCGTAAAGCCGGACAGGGTGACGAGAGATCCTTCGCGCAGTGCCGCGTCGGCCAACGGTCGCGATCCCAGCACCATGCCGGCGCCGTGCTTCGCCGCCTCCAGTGCGGTAACGAAACTGTCGAATTTGTGCGTGGGCCCGAGCGCCGGCTTCATCCGGGCGACGGCGAACCACTCGCCCCACATTTCCCGCGCGCCGACCACTGTAAGTCTCGGCAATCCTGTCCAATCCTTGGCCTTTGCGATATTTGGCGACGCCATCGGCGTCAAGGTTTCGCGGGTGAGGCGGTCGGCCTGCCGTCCGGCAAAGGAGCCGGAGCCAATGTCGAATCGGATGTCGAGACCCACAAAGCGCTCGCCGTAATCGGCCGGTGTGTGGATGGTCTCGATCTGCAGCTGGACGAAGGGCAGGTCCTTGGCCATTTGCGGCAGCTTTGGCGCGATCATCAGCACGGCAAACGAGATCGGCGAGCGTATCGTCACGCTCTGGACGGTCTTGGGTTCGAACAGCTCGCGCGTGCTGTTGGCGATCACGGCAAAGGCCGATTGCAGATGCGGCAGGTAGGCGGCACCCTCCGGCGTCAATTCGACGCCGCGCGCCAGGCGGATGAACAGCGGCTGCTTCAACCGCTCTTCGAGAGAACGGATGTGCTGGCTGACCGCAGCCTGGGTCAGGCCAAGCTCGGCCGCGGCGGCGGTGAAATTCGACAGCCGCGCGGCGGCCTCGAAACTCCGCAGCCAGTCAAGCGGGGGCAAGGGCAAGGTTGTTTCAGTCATAAACAGTTTATGGCCTTTGGCCGCAAAATGATAATTTGAGTTATGCCTTCAACATCATCACGATGCAACCGGAAACCCTGCGGAGTTGGCTGCGGGGCGCAGCGGACAGGAACGGATCTCCATGCTTACCCAGGTGCTGATCGGCGACGAAGGAAGAACGATCGACCTCGGGTGGAAGGACGGCGCGCGCACTCGCTTTCACGCCGTGTGGTTGCGCGACAATGCGCTCGACGACAAGACGCGCAGCGCCGGCAACGGCCAGCGGCTGATCACCATTCTCGACATTCCGGCGCAAACGCAGATCGGCGCAGCCGCGATCAAGGGCGATGCGCTTGAAGTCAGTTTCGAACCGGAGGGAAAGACGGTGCGCTTTCCTGCGGCATGGCTGAGCGCCAATGCCTATGACCGCGATGCCGCCCGACAGCCCGGCTGGACAGGCGAGGGCACCGTGCGATGGACCAGGGCCTCTATGCAGAATTCGGTGCCGCGCGCCGGCTATCTCGCTGCCAGCCGCGACCGCGCCGTCTTGCGGCAATGGCTGTCGGCGGTGAAGACCTACGGCTTCGCGGTGATGGACGATTTGCCGCCCGAATCCGGGGCGCTGTGCAAAGTGTCCGATCTGTTCGGCTATATCAGGGAGACCAATTACGGCCGATGGTTCGAGGTGCGCGCCGAGGTCAATCCAACCAATCTGGCCTACACCAATCTTGGCCTGCAGGCGCATACCGACAGTCCCTATCGCGATCCGGTGCCGACCTTGCAGATCCTGTCCTGCATCGAAAACACCGTGGAGGGCGGCGAATCCAGCGTCGTCGATGGTTTTGCCGCGGCGGCCGCGCTGCAGGCAGAAAACCCCGAAGGCTTCCGGCTGTTGAGTTCATACCCGGCGCGTTTCGGATATGCGGGGTCGTCGGGCGTGCGATTGCAGGCCAAGCGGCCGATGATCGAGCTCGGGCCGGATGGCGAACTCATCGCCATCCGCTTCAACAACCGCTCGCTGGCGCCGACGGTCGATGTGCCGTTCGCGGAGATGGAGGCCTACTACGCCGCCTATCGCCGGTTTGCCGAACTGATCGAGGATCCGTCCTTCGAAGTGACCTTCAAGCTCGAGGCAGGCCAGGCCTTCATCGTCGACAACACCCGCGTCATGCATGCCCGCAAGCAATTCTCCGGCGCCGGCAAGCGCTGGCTGCAGGGCTGCTACGCCGACAAGGATGGCCTTTTGTCGACGCTGTCGGCGATTGAACACGAGTTCAAGGAAGCCGCGGAATGAGCAGCCAGGATTTGAACGCGGACACCATCGTCGAATTCATCGCCGATATTTTCGAACGCCGAGGGGCGGAATCCTATCTCGGCGAACCCGTCACCATGTCGGAGCACATGTTGCAGGGCGCCTGGTTCGCCGAAAAGGACGGCGCGCCTGATGTGCTGGTGGCGGCAGCACTGCTGCACGATATCGGCCACTACACCAGCGAGTTCGGCACCTATTCGCCCGACGATATCGAGGACAAGCATCATGACGAAGCCGGCGGCGAGGTGCTGGCGCCGTTCTTTCCACCGGTGATCGTCGAATGCGTCAGGCTGCATGTCGCGGTCAAGCGCTACCTCTGCGCTACCGACCCGACCTATTTCGGCAGGCTGTCGCAGGCCTCGGTCCACACGCTGTCGCTGCAAGGCGGGCCGATGAACGCCGAAGAGGTGGCCGAGTTCCGCAAGAACCCGTTCCACGAGGAAGCGGTTCGGGTCCGCATCTGGGACGAGGCCGGCAAGATCGCCAACATGAAGACCCGGGCATTTCGCGACTACATGCCGCTGCTGCAGCGGGTTGTCCGCGACTTCGCCAATCGCGCCTGATCGCAATCCGGGGAAGGAACGGCATATGCACCGTTTCGACGGCAAACATGCGCTAACCGTATGCCGCCGCAGACTTGCCGCGAGCGTCTGCGTGCGCAGGCGCTCGCGCCTCGCTGCCGATCCCTACCGGTGACGAGCCTTGTCACCGCGGATTTTATTGCGACATCCGTCGGCGCGGCCCAAGATCAGTAGGTCAGACTTCGGTGTATATTTGACTCAGACGAAGGTCTGAGAATCGAGCTGCAAGCACGAAAGGAGAGTTTCCTCAGCGTTTGTGAGCCGCAATTTTGGGCTGTTCATTCTTGAATACCGTGACACATCATGATGTGATGGTGGCATGAATGGAGAAAGGCAGCCCCTGTTTTCATCCGTGCGTCGCCGGGCGTACTTTAGCTTGCGCGTATTCGCGGCGGTTGCGGTGACGATGCCGGTGCTTGGTCTGCGGTTGAGCCATGTCGACGGTTACAAGATCGAATTCGCCGCTGCCAGCGCCAAGAGCGGAAACAATGGCAAAGGTAACGGTGGTGGCAACGGTAGTGGTAACGGTAATGGCTCAGGCGGCAACGCCGGGAATGGCAACGCCAACGGAAAGGGAAAAAATGGTGCCGGCGACAACGCCGCCGGTAGCCAAGCTCCCAGTAGCCAAGTCAATGCCGCTGGCGACACGGTGACGGTACAGGGCGCCAAAATCCAGGTCGTGCATCGCGATGGATTCAGCGAAAGCATCGAGGCCGGCCGCTTCACTATGAAGGATCCGCTTGGAAGGACAATTGTCGAACGCGCCGTAAGGGCCTCCGACATTGCTCGTCTGAAAGGGCTGTAACTGTTGGTTCGCCAACCAGCATCCGACCTTCAGACAAGCCCCGATCTCCCTATACAAGACCCGTTTTGGGCGCGTGCATAAGAATGGCTGCTTCGGTGCGGTTTCGCACCTTTAGCTTTTGAAATATCCGAGTCATGTGGTGTTTTACCGTTTTCTCCTGCAGGTTGAGACGTTTGGCGACTTCTTTATTGCTCAGTCCTTCGCCTACCAAGGAGATTATCCCAAGCTCGCGTCCCGAGAGATTGGCAACGAGATCGGTTGTGCGCTTTTCCGGCCGGATCAGTTCATTCAAAAGCTGCGCTGACAGGGTCGGCGAAACATATTTTTTTCCTGCGGCTATATAAGTCAGCACCTCGGCCAGCGATGCCGCCCCAATCCCTTTCAGCACATATCCGCGTACGCCCAGCCTGAGCGCCGTTGCCAAATCGGCGTTCGCCTCCGAGACGGTGAGCATGACGATCTTGCAGTCAGGCTGAGTTGCAAGAATATTTTCCGCTGCCGCCAGACCCCCTCCCGGCAAACTGATGTCTAGCAGCAATATGTCGGGATTTGCCAAGGCCGCAAGCTGTTCGGCATCCGTCGCGGTTTCGCCCGCACCAACGACTTCGAAGCCGCCGATTTCGGCGAGGCTGCGAGCCACACCCTCGCGAAACAGCGGATGATCATCAACAATGGCAATCCTTATGGGAGCGGTCATTTCTGGTCCTCGATGTTGAGCGTTATGGTCAGCCGGGTCCCCCTGGGGCTCGAAAAGGTCTCGAAGTGACCTCCGATACTTTCGATACGTTCCCTCATACCGGCGAGTCCAAGTCCTTCACACGATCCCGACTGGAATCCAGGGCCGTGATCAAGCACTTGAATGAGGAGCTTGCCCTGCGTCACTCTCGCCTTGACAGCCTGCCCCTTGCCCAGACCGTGTCGCCAGGCATTGTTCAGCCCCTCCTGCGCGAAGCGAAAGATGCTTATTTTCTCGGACGTCCCCAGGTCGGGCAGGCGAGATGGCAGTGAAAGCGATACGGAGGAGGCCGTCCGGCGTTCATGTTCGGCAACCGCAAGCCGCAATATCTCCGCGACTGTCGAAGCTTCGATCTGTGGCAGCACGAGGCCGGTGCAGATGGCGCGGATCTCCCGCATCGCCTCGTCCAACGTATGATGGATATCGGCGATCTCGGTCTTCCGGTGGCTTGGGGATGCGGCGGGATCGAGCAGCAGAGGGCTGTCCATGCGCAGCGCAGCCAGTGCGACCAGCTGAGCTGGACCGTCATGCAAATCAGACCCGATGCGACGCAAGTAACGCTCGTTGATTGCCGTTGCGCGGCGCGACGCCTGCTGGACGCGCTCCCGCAAAGCGGAATTCTGCTCCAAAAGCAACTGAAGTTCGGCCACTTGTGTCTCAAGCGCTGAACGCTGCGTTTCGATAGTGCTGCTGCCGCGAAGCACGATTCCCGAGAGCATCGCCAAGGCGACCGCGGTCGCGCCAGCCACGAGCAGCCAGCTCGACCATAGTGCCGAGTTTAAAGTGCCCTGAAGATCGTCGGCTATCTCGTAGAACTCGGAAACGGCCACAACATCGCCCGACCACGGCTCTCGAACCGGATTGTAGATCTCGAGCAGCGAGGCGGTGGGGCTCTTCCGTTCCTTCCTTTCATTTTCGTCCAGATCATTGAATTGCGCCACCACGTTTCCACCGAACGCATGCAGCAAGTTCGCATTTGGCTCGAAGGTCTGGCCGATAAGAGCCGCGTCTTTGGCGTACAGCACCTTGCCATCACGCCGCCAAAGCACGAACGACGCCAGTTTTTTGCCGAGAGCACCCTGGTCCAGGGTTTCATCGAGCGCCCGTTTAACGGTGTCGCTGAGCTGCTGGCTTTTGCGCATATCCGGCAGGATTGGCGCGATGACACTGTCGACGTAAAGCGCGGTCGTGCTTGCAGAGTTGCGGATCACTCCATCTCGTATTTGCGAGGTGACCCATAGGCCGACGACCAGCATCAGCGACAGCAGCCCAATGCTTCCGACTATGATGAACTGCCAAGCCAACGATAGCCTGTTCCAGTTTTGATAGAGACTATCAATGTAGCGCACGTCTCAACCGACCCCGCGACTTTGGCCGCGCAAAAATGCCTAAGCCATCCTACATCTAGAACGGTCGATGGTGCGAGCAAGCGCTAGGTTGAATTGCCGGGGAAACCGCAATTTCAGGGCATGATCCCACCGCCACCCGCGGGGAACGGCGGTGGGATCAGCGTTACTGTATGATCTTGACGATCTTCCGCGTGCCGGGGTCGACCAGCACGGTTCGCCCGTCGACCACAACGTAGCGATACTTGACGCTCGGCACTTCATGCAGTTCCACCGTGTCGGGAATGGCGGTCCCCACGTTCAATTCGACACCTGGAATCTTCACCGACGCAAGGGGCTGCTTTTTCACGTATTCGCGCACAACCGTTTCCTGCTCCGGCGCGATGATGACGTCTTGAGCGGCAACTACGCCCGCGCTCGCGAGCAGCAAGAATCCGGCAATTGCGGTCGACTGGTACATGGTCGTCATGATTCTCTCCTTCATCAACGCTCATGCATCTTGCGCGAGCTCGATTCCGATACGGTGGTTGTTGGTGAGGTTGATGCACACCGCAAGCCGAACGGGCTTTTCGCGGCTGCGTTCCCGCGTGGGGCTTCGGTCCGGGCCTCATCGGGCCAATGGACTATAGGGAGAGGGACCAAAGTCTGGTGCCAGGCTGTAGAGGTCCTAGAGCCTCCTCAGGGCGGAACACAGGGTTCTCGGCATCGTTGAGATCAGCACTTGTGGGAGGCGTTAATGGACAACAGCGTCCATCAGGCACGATGGTTGCTCTTGCCTGTTTTCGGGGTAGCCATCCTGGTCATGACGACGGGAGTACTTCTAAGCTTGTGAGGCTGGTGTCATCGCTATGGGATCACAAGCTCAGAAAAAAGCAAAAATCTTGCGTTGCATTAATTTTTTGATGCAATTTGTAGCTGATTGTTGGCAAAACTACTGCCTACATTTATTGGTCTTCTTAGAAGCCCGATTTTATTCGCAAAATGCGGAACAAAGTATTTTTGACAGAGTTGGCTAGGCTGAGGGACCGACTCTTTAAGGAGAAAGCAGATGAAACATGTGTTGATCACGAGCATGATTGCGCTTGGCGTCGGGTGCGGCGCCGCGATCGCCCAGACCCAGGCTGTGCAGCCGAGCGGCGGCGACAACTGCGCCGCTGGCGCGGCCGATTGCCAGAAGGGCGGCAAGGCCGGCGAACAGGCGCAAGGCAAGATGAAGTCACAGACCGATCAGAATGCACAGGGCCAGGCTGGCGCCACGACCGATCAGCAGGCTCAGGGCAAAGCCAAGCTCAAGACGGATGAACAGGCACAGGGCAAGGCCGGGACCAGTACCGAGCAGAATGCTCAGGGTCAGGCCGGCGCCACGACCGATCAGCAGGCTCAGGGCAAGGCCAAGCTCAAGACGGATGAACAGGCCCAGGGCAAGGCCGGGACCAGCACCGAGCAGAATGCTCAGGGCCAGACCGGCACCAGCACCGAGAAGCAGGCTCAGGGCAAGGCCAAGCTCAAGACGGATGAACAGGCCCAAGGCAAGGCCGGGACCAGCACCGAGCAGAACGCTCAGGGCCAGACCGGCACCAGCACGGACCAGCAGGCCCAGGGCAAGGCCGGGACCACCACCGAGCAGAACGCTCAGGGCAACACAAACGTTCAGACCGACCAGGGCAATACGGCCTCGATCAACAACGTGACAGTCGAGCAGAAGACGCAGGTCACGCAGATCATCCACGAGACCAGGGTTGAGCCGGTGAAGAACGTCGACTTCGACATTTCGGTCGGCATCGAGGTGCCGCGGCACAAAGTGCGCCTGCACCGTCTGCCGGCGCGCATTGTCAAGATCGTCCCGGCTTACGAATCCTATGAGTACTTCGTGCTGGCCGACGGGCGCATCGTCATCGTCGACCCGGATACGTACAAGATCGTGCTGATCCTGACGTGACACGGCAGTGACTCTTGTTCCCGGCGCGGTGCGATTGAGGGGTATCGTATGCGCCGCGGTGGCCCGCCGACCAGAGGCGGCGGGCCACTTGCTTTCTCTTTCGCATCGCGCGTTTTTCCCGTTGACACCTTGCCTTTCACCCTCGTAGTGTCCGCCACGATGAAAAAGGCACTCATTCTCGTAGGAAAGCGCGTGGGCAAGGCGGTGTAACCGCCGGGCGAAAACCTCCCATGCGCAACACACAGGCTCCCATCGGGGGCCTTTTTTATTGCCCGAAACACGACTAAACGACCAGCAATCGCCTCATGGCTAGAAGTACGGGACCAGACCGATGAGCAACGGACAGAACGAACGGCGCGAAATGCCAAACAGGGAAATGACTGGCGCCGAAATGGTGGTGCAGGCGCTGAAGGACAATGGCGTCAAGCATGTCTTCGGTTATCCCGGCGGCGCGGTGCTTCCGATCTATGACGAAATCTTCCAGCAGGACGAGGTCGAGCACATCCTCGTCCGCCACGAGCAAGGCGCAGGGCATGCGGCCGAAGGCTATGCCCGCTCGACCGGCAAGGCCGGCGTCATGCTGGTGACCTCCGGCCCGGGCGCCACCAATGCGGTGACGCCGCTGCAGGATGCGCTGATGGATTCGATCCCGCTGGTCTGCCTGACCGGGCAGGTGCCGACTTCGCTGATCGGCTCCGACGCGTTCCAGGAGTGCGACACGGTCGGCATCACGCGCCCCTGCACCAAGCACAACTGGCTGGTGAAGGACGTCAACGAATTGGCCGCCACCATCCATGAGGCCTTCCATGTCGCGACGACCGGCCGCCCCGGCCCGGTGGTGGTCGACATTCCGAAGGATGTGCAGTTCGCCAAAGGCATCTATGTGCCGCCGCAGGCGGCGCCGCGCACCAGCTACCAGCCGAAGGTCCAGGGCGACCTGGAAAAGATCAAGGCCGCCGTCGAACTGATGGCCAGCGCCAAGAAGCCGATCATTTATTCCGGCGGCGGCGTCATCAACTCCGGTCCGGAGGCCAGCCATTTGCTGCGCGAACTGGTCGACCTCACCGGCTTCCCGATCACCTCGACGCTGATGGGCCTCGGCGCGTATCCTGCATCGGGCAAGAACTGGATGGGCATGCTGGGCATGCACGGCACTTACGAAGCCAATATGGCGATGCATGATTGCGACGTGATGATCTGCATCGGCGCGCGCTTCGACGACCGCATCACCGGACGGCTGACCGCCTTCTCGCCCAATTCGAAGAAGATCCACATCGACATCGATCCATCGTCGATCAACAAGAACGTGCACACGGAAGTGCCCATCATCGGCGATGTCGGCCGGGTGCTGGAGGACATGGTGCGGCTGTGGCGGGCGAGCGCCAAGGCCGACAAGAAGGCGCTCCATCCCTGGTGGGAGCAGATCGCCAAATGGCGCGCGCGTGACTCGCTCGCCTTCAAGATGAACCACGATGTGATCATGCCGCAATATGCCATCCAGCGGCTCTACGAACTGACCAAGGACATGGACACCTACATCACCACCGAGGTCGGCCAGCACCAGATGTGGGCGGCGCAGCACTATCATTTCGAGAAGCCGAACCGCTGGATGACGTCGGGCGGGTTGGGCACGATGGGCTACGGCCTGCCGGCGGCGCTCGGCGTGCAGATCGCGCACCCGGACGCGCTGGTCATCGACATCGCAGGCGACGCCTCGGTGCAGATGACGATGCAGGAGATGAGCGCGGCGGTGCAGCACAATGCGCCGATCAAGATCTTCATCCTCAACAACCAGTATATGGGCATGGTGCGTCAGTGGCAGCAGCTGCTGCACGGCAACCGCCTGTCGCATTCCTATACCGAAGCGATGCCCGACTTCGTCAAGCTGGCTGACGCCTATGGCGGCCACGGCATTCGTTGCGAGAAGCCGGACGAGTTGGACGATGCGATCAAGGAGATGATCGCGGTGAAGAAGCCGGTGCTGTTCGATTGCCGGGTGGCGACGCTCGCCAACTGCTTCCCGATGATCCCGTCGGGCAAGGCGCATAATGAAATGCTCCTGCCCGACGAGGCGACCGACGAAGCCGTGGCCAACGCCATCGACGCCAAGGGCAGGGAACTGGTCTAGGTCCAAGCCGGGGCAGGGCTGTCGAGAGAAGCCGTGCGCAAACAGAGAATTAGCTCAAAGTCTGAAATCGAGATTCATGTCATGAACGCACAGCTTCAACCGACCGGCTCCGCCTATTTCATCGCCAAGGAAACGGAAAAGCCGGAGAACCACACGCTCTCCGTTCTGGTCGACAATGAGCCCGGCGTGCTTGCCCGGGTCATCGGCCTGTTTTCCGGCCGCGGTTATAACATCGAGAGCCTCACCGTCTCCGAGACCGAACACGAGAAGCACCTGTCACGCATCACCATCGTGACGCGCGGCACGC
This sequence comes from Mesorhizobium sp. M0761, assembly GCF_040320205.1. Taxonomy (NCBI): domain Bacteria; kingdom Pseudomonadati; phylum Pseudomonadota; class Alphaproteobacteria; order Hyphomicrobiales; family Phyllobacteriaceae; genus Mesorhizobium; species Mesorhizobium sp. M0761. Next base: position 95,320 of record NZ_JAMYPF010000017.1, on the reverse strand, counting down.
CGCATGTGCTGGAGCAGATCAAGCATCAGCTCGAGCGCATCGTACCGGTGCACCGCGTCGTCGATCTCACCGTGCGCTCGCACGAGTTCGGCCAGGAGCGGCCGCTGGAACGCGAGCTGGCGCTGGTCAAGGTCGCCGGCACTGGCGAAGCCCGCGTCGAGGCGCTGCGTCTGGCGGATGCTTTTCGCGCGTCGGTCATCGACGCCAACACCGAGCACTTCATCTTCGAGATTACCGGCAAGGGTTCGAAGCTCGACCAGTTCATCGCCATCATGAAGCCGCTCGGCCTGGTCGAGATCTGCCGCACCGGCGTGGCGGCGATGAACCGGGGCCCGCAGGGGATGTAGTCTCAGTCCAACTATTTTACCGGCTTGGGATCGACCTTGCCGCTCGCCAGATTCTTACTCTCCCTTTTGATCGGGCGCGATACCGGACAGACGTCCTGGACGAAGCCGTTCAGCGTGTTAACCAGATTGTTCTGGACCAGCGAGTAGCGGATGAATTGTCCCTGCCGCTCCCTGGCGATGAGGCCGGCCGTCTCCAGGATGCTCAGATGCTGCGAGATCGACGGCTTCGACATGTCGAAGCGCGCCGCGATCTCGCCCGCGGTCAGCGAGGAGTGGGCGAGATAGGCGAGGATCTTGCGCCTCGGCTGCGATGACAGCGCCTCGAACACGCGCTGTATGGCGCTGCTTGCCCCGATAGCCGTGTCGCCATCCGCTGCATTGTCTTCGATCACCGCCTGCCTCTGTCGTTTCGCTTCCGGTATTTAGTCTATTGCCTAAATACCTAAATCGGAATAGTAGATAGTTAGCTTATTGCCTAAATAAGCGCCGGCGCGCCGGAAGGCAAGGCTCTTTGGTCCGGAAATGTTTCCTGCAGAGGAGGGGTGCCGATGAAGACCATATCCACAGGCAGAATGATCTCGCAGCCCTTGAGCGATGCCGAAGATGGCGAGGTCGTCTGGATGCCGGCCAAGTCGATCTGGGTCGGCGCGATGACGCTGATTGCGTTGGTGTTCGGGCCGCTGACCTTCAGCTGGAGCGCTTTCGCCCTGTTCGTAGCGACGACGGCGGTGACGATCTGCGCCGGACACTCGGTCGGCATGCATCGCCTGCTCATCCATCGCTCGTTCAGGGTTCACATCTGGCTCGAACACGCGCTGGTCTATCTCGGCACGCTCGTCGGCATGGCCGGTCCGTTCGGCATGATCTATGCGCATGACATACGAGACTGGGCGCAGCGCCAGACGGCTTGTCACGACCTGCACGCCCACCGCCGGCCTTTCTTCACCGACGCTTTCTGGCAAATGCATTGCGCCGTGGCGTTGCGCAATCCGCCTGACTTCGTCATCGAGCCGTCGATCAGAAACGACCGCTTCTACAAATTCGTCGAGCGGACCTGGATGCTGCAGCAACTGCCGTGGGCGATCCTTTTCTTGCTGCTCGGCGGGTGGAGCTGGGTGGTCTGGGGCATTGCGGTGCGTATCTCCGTGTCGCTGACCGGGCATTGGCTGGTCGGGCATTTCGCACATCGCAGCGGGCAGCAGGGCTGGCGTGTCGATGGCGTTGCCGTGCAGGGCTACAACCTGCCGCGTTTCGGCCTGGTGACCTTTGGCGAGAGTTTCCACGGCAATCACCATGCGTTTCCCGAATCCGCAAAGCTCGGCCTGGAACGCGGGCAGATCGATCTCGGCTGGCTCTTCATCCGCATCCTGGCTGCCCTCGGCCTCGCGCATGGCGTGAAGCTTCCCGGGAACACGCCGAGGCGCAAAGGCCTGCGGCGTGTGGCTGGCCGTCAGGAGGCGGCCGCCGCTCCCAGCCTGTTGTCGGCGCGGCCCCACGGCAGGTAGACTGTGCCGGCGTGGCTGGCTCGGATAGACGGATCACGGCGGAGCGCTTTGGACCAATCGAATGAAGTTGCGTCCAACGCCCTGTCGACTTAAGTCAGCATTGCTGACCTTTGTGAGCCGTCATGACCCTCGACGCTTTCCTTGCACTTTTGGTCTACGCCTTCGTGACCTCGATCACGCCGGGGCCGAACAACCTCATGCTCTTGGCGTCGGGCGTGAATTTCGGCCTCGTCAGAACCATTCCGCATATGCTGGGCATCAGCATGGGTTTCCTGGTACTGTTGCTTGCTGTCGGCTTTGGCCTGGGCGCGGTGCTGACGGCGTTTCCGGCCCTGCACACCGGATTGAAGATCGCCGGCGCTGCCTATCTGCTCTATCTCGCCTGGAAGATCGCCATGTCGCGCTCGCTGTCCAGCAAGGGTGAGACGGAGGCACGGCCGATGCGCTTCATCGAGGCAGCCGCATTCCAGTGGGTCAATGCGAAAGCCTGGGTGATGGCGATCACCGCCATGGCCGTCTACTCCAATCCGGACCACCCGTTCCTGTCGGTGGCGCTGATCGCGATCGCCTTCACCGTCGTCAACCTGCCGAGCGTCTCGGTGTGGGCCGGCTTCGGCACGGCGCTGCGCGGATTCCTGTCGGATCCGGTGCGGCTGAAATGGTTCAACATCGCCATGGGCGTGCTCTTGGCGGCGACGCTCTGGCCGATGCTGAAATAGACGCATCCGGCCTGAAATCTCAACCGCATCCTGGCTGGTTCTCCGACTGCTGAGCCGGCTGCATAGTCATTGTGCAGTGCACATTAAATCTTCGTAATGCCGTGTTTTGGCCCTTTTCCGACAAATGTGCGTCCTATCTACTTCGGCGAGATCGCGGCAAGGCGCCGTGATTGGGTAGAATGAGACCACCGGGTTCGGCGTGTCGGATCATAGGGCTTTTAGTCGATGCGCGGAAAAGTCGTTCTGGCGGTGGTGGTGGCAGCGGCCTGTGTCGCCGCGGCGTGGGTCTATTTTTCGCCGGCGGCGACGAGCAGTCTGCAGCAGATGCTGCCGGGCGCCAGGCAGACGGCAGCAGCGGACAAGCCGGTTGGATCGGACAAGGCTTCGGCCGACAATGCTGGCGGCAAATCCGGTGCAGGCGGCAATGGCGCTCGTTCGGCCTCGATCGTTTCCGCCACCGCGACGACAGCCGATTTCCCGATCCGCCGCTATGCCATCGGCTTCGTGTCGTCGCCGGCCGTGGTCAACATCAACGCCCGCGTGTCCAGCCAGATCGTATCGATCGACGTCAAGGACGGCCAGATGGTGAAGGCCGGCGACCTGCTGTTCTCGCTCGACGACCGGGCGCTCAAGGCGCAGCTTGCCAAGGATCAGGCGACGCTCGCCAAGGACCAGGCCCTGCTGACCAGTTCGGGCTCCGACCTCCAGCGCGCCAAGGATCTCGTCGCCAAGCAGGCCGGCACGCAGCAGACCTACGATCAGGCGGTGGCGGCGCACAAGGCTGCCGCGGCGACCGTGGACGCCGACAAGGCGACGATCGACGCCGACAATGTCCAGCTCGGCTTCGCCAGCATCAAGGCGCCGATTGCCGGCCGGCTGGGCGCCGTCAACGTTTCGGTCGGTGACCTGGTCACCTTGAGCAACGGCAACTCGAGCACGGCCACGCCGCTGGTGACGATCACCGAGATGGATCCGCTGCAAGTCAACTTCAACCTGCCGGAGAGCAACCTGGCGCTGCTGCACAAGGCGCTGGCCAACCCGCAGCAAGGCGCGGTGACGCTGACCAAGGATGGCGATCCGACGCCGATCGGCAAGGGCACGCTCGACTTCGTCGATTCCAGCGTCGACACCGCGTCCGGCACCATCGCGACACGGGCGAGCATTCCCAACGCCGATCTTTCACTGTGGCCCGGCCAGTATGTGAATGTCGTGCTCGACGCCGGCATCATGCCGCAGATGACATCCATCCCGACGGTCGCGGTCCAGCCCAGCCAGAAGGGGCCGTTCGTCTATGTCGTGAAACTGGACAATACGGTCGAGATGCGGCCGGTGCAGGTGGCGCTGACCGAAGGCGAAAACAGCGCCATCAGCGAGGGCGTCAAGTCGGGCGAGAAGGTTGTCGTCGAGGGCCAAACCAGGCTGAAGGACGGCGCCAGCGTGCATGAAGGCAAGGCAACTGCCGGCCGTCAGGCAGCGCCTAAGGTGGCGGAAGCCGACAAAGCCGGCGGAGCTGCCCAATGATCTCCGAATTCTGCATAAGAAGGCCTGTCGCGACGCTGCTGATGTCGTTCGCCCTCGTGCTGGGCGGGCTGTTTGCCTACAAGTTCCTGCCGGTGGCGGCGCTGCCGAGCGCCGAATTCCCGGTCGTCAATGTCTCGGCCAACCTGGCCGGCGCGTCACCCGAAACCATGGCCACTTCGGTGGCGACGCCGCTGATCAAGCAGTTCGCCACCATTGCCGGCATCGATTCCATCTCGACCAGCAATTCGCTGGGACGCACGTCCATTGCCATCCAGTTCGTGCTCAACCGGGATATCGACGCGGCGGCCGCCGACGTGCAGGCGGCGATCGCGCGCACGCAGCGGCAACTGCCGCCCGAGATGACAGCGCCGCCGAGCTATCGCAAGGTCAATCCGGCCGACGCGCCGATCCTTCTGATGTCGCTGGTCAGCGACACGGTTCCGCTCACCGACCTCGACGCCTTCGCCGAAAACGTCATCTCGCCCTCGCTGTCGACCATCGACGGCGTGGCGCAGGTGTCGATCTTCGGCCAGCAGAAATATGCGGTGCGCGTGCAGATCGACCCGACGGCGCTGGCGGCGCGCGGCATTTCGATCGACCAGCTGCAGACGGCAATCGCGTCGGCCAACTCCAACACGCCGCTCGGCGTCTTGCAGAACGACAAGCAGCAGCTGACCATCACGGCCAATACGCAGCTCACCGATGCCGCCGGGTTCTCCAACCTCATCATCGCCACCAAGAACGGCCATCCGGTGCGGCTGGGCGAGGTGACGCGCGTCATCGACTCGGTCGAGACCACGACGACTGCAAGCTGGTATGACGGCACGCGCGCCATCATCCTGGCGGTGCAGCGCCAGCCCGACGCCAACACGGTCGACGTCGTCGACAAGGTCAAGGCGATGCTGCCGTCGTTCAAGGACCAAATGCCGGCCGCCGCCGACATCAAGCTGCTCAACGACCGTTCGACCTCGATCCGCCAGGCCGTCAACGACGTCCAGTTCACGCTGCTTCTGACCATCGCTTTGGTGGTGATGGTGATCTTCGTCTTCCTGCGCCGGGTGACTGCAACCATCATTCCGGCCGTGGCGGTGCCGATCTCGTTGATCGCGACGCTCGGCGCCATGTTCCTGTTCGGCTTCTCCATCGACAACATCTCGCTGATGGGCCTGACGCTCGCAGTCGGCCTCGTCGTCGACGACGCCATCGTCATGCTGGAAAACATCTTTCGCCACATTGAGGAGGACGGTCTCTCGGCCTTCGATGCCTCGCTGAAGGGCGCGCGCGAAATCGGGTTCACCATCATCTCGATCTCGATCTCGCTGGTGGCGGTGTTCATCCCCGTGCTTCTAATGGGCGGCGTCATCGGCCGCATCTTCAACGAATTCGCCGTCGTGGTGACGGTCGCCATCCTGGCTTCGATGTTCGTGTCGCTGACACTGACGCCAATGCTGTGTTCGCGCTTGCTGTCGGTGACCAAGGCCGATCGCGACAAGCATGCCCCCGGCCACAAGCAGGATATCGTCACCCGCGGCTATGACCGGCTTTTGACCTTCTGCCTGCGCCACACTTTTCTGGTGTTCCTCGTCTTCGCCGGCACGGCGGCAGGGTCGGTCTGGCTGATCGAGGTCTCGCCGAAAGGCTTTTTCCCGCAAGAGGATATCGGCCAGATCTCGGTTACGACGATCGCCAGGCAGGACATCTCCTACGACGCCATGGTCAAGCTGCAGAACCAGGCGGCAAGTGTCTTCTCGCATTCGCCCTATGTCTCGCATGTCGCCTGGTCAGCCGGCGGCGGCAACAATGCGCTGAACCAGGGCCAGCTCTATGTGCAGCTGAAGGACAAGAGCCAGCGCCCCGACATCGACAAGGTGCTATCGGATCTGCGGCGGCAACTGGCCACTGTGCCGGGGATCGATGCCTATATGCAGCCGGTGCAGAACCTGCGGCTTGGCGCGCGTTCTTCCGCCAGCGCCTACCAGCTCGTCGTTCAGGGCCTCGATACCGGCCTGACCGACACATGGGCGCAAAAGCTCAACGATGCGATGGCGGCCGATCATGCGAATTTCACCGACGTCACCAGCGATTTGCAGAACAATTCATTGCAGGCGACGCTGGTGGTCGATCGCGACAAGGCGGCGTCGCTCGGCATCGACACCGACACGCTGCGCTCCAGCCTCTATGGCGGCTTCGGCACGGAGCAGGTCTCGACGATCTTCGGCTCGGCCGACAGCTACGAAGTCATCATGGAGCTCGATCCCAACATCGAATGGTCGCCCGAGCGCATGCTGGCCATCCAGGTCAGGACGGCAAGCGGCAGCCTGGTGCCGCTCGGCGCCTTTGCCCGCGTCGACCGCACCGCCGGCGCGCTGACGGTCAACCAGCTCGGCCAGCTGCCGGCGGTGACCATCTCCTACAACCTGCCGCAAGGCGTGGCGCTGGGCGACAGCACGGCCCGCATCGCCGCGCTGAAGGAGCAGATCGGCATGCCGCCGGCGATTTCGACCAGCTTTGCCGGCACCGCCAAGACCTTCCAGGATTCGCTGGCCAATCAGGGCCTGCTGATCGGCGGCGCCATTCTGACCATCTATATCGTACTCGGCATCCTCTATGAGAGCTTTATCCATCCGCTGACCATCCTGACCGGCCTGCCTTCGGCGGTGCTGGGCGCGGTGGTGGCGCTGCGCTTTGCCGGCATGGACCTGTCGGTGATCGCGGTGATCGGCATCCTGATGCTGATCGGCATCGTCAAGAAGAACGGCATCATGATGGTCGACGTCGCGCTGGAGCTGCGACGAGAAGGCATGTCGGCCAAGGAATCCATACACAAGGCGTGCCTGATGCGTTTCAGGCCGATCATGATGACGACGTTGGCGGCGCTGATGGGCACGTTCCCGATCGCGCTCGGCACCGGCGCCAGTGCTGAGCTGCGCCAGCCGCTCGGTGTCGCGGTCGTCGGCGGGCTGCTCGCTTCCCAGGCGCTGACGCTGTTCGTCACCCCTGTCATCTATGTCTATTTCGAGAATTTCTCCGGCTGGCTGGTGAGCTTCTTCTCTTCGAAAAAGAACAGGCCGGAGCTGCATGCGGTCGAGAGCGGCGAGCAGGCCTCGCTGTTCGGTCCCGAGGATCGGCTCGAGCCGCAAAAGGCCGCCGCCGAATAGGCGATAGCCCGTGGCCCAAGCTGTCATGCTTGCGGCCGCGTGCCGCCGATCCTAATCTGAGGTCATGTCCCACGATCATGACCACGACAACGAGCTCGACCCGTTTGCGGCGCGCGTGCGCGCGCTGGAGACCATCCTCACCGAAAAAGGCCTGATCGATCCGGCCGCAATCGACGTCATCGTCGACACCTATGAGACCAAGATCGGGCCGCGCAACGGCGCCAGGGTGGTGGCGAAAGCCTGGAGCGATCCGGCCTATGCCGAGTGGCTGAAGCGCGATGCGACGGGAGCGATCGCGTCGCTGAGCTATAGCGGCCGCCAGGGCGAGCACATGCAGGCGGTGTTCAACACGGACGAGACGCACAACCTCGTCGTCTGCACGCTGTGCTCCTGCTATCCGTGGTCGGTGCTCGGGCTGCCGCCGGTCTGGTATAAGGCGCCGCCCTATCGCTCGCGGGCGGTGATCCATCCCCGCGGCGTGCTCGAAGAATTCGGGCTGACCTTGCCGGCGGAGAAAAACATCCGCGTCTGGGATTCGACTGCCGAACTGCGCTATCTCGTGGTGCCGATGCGGCCTGGCGGTACCGAAGGCTGGAGTGAGGACCAGCTCGCCGAACTGGTCAGCCGCGATGCGATGATCGGCACGGCGGTGGCCAAAGAACCCGGGACAAAGAAGGTACCGGCATGAACGGGCCGCAGGATCTCGGTGGGCAGATGGGTTTCGGGCCGGTCGCGCCCGAAAAGGACGAACCGTATTTTCATGCGGATTGGGAGAGGCGGGCGCTCGGCGTGACGCTGACTGCCGGCGCCATGGGCGCGTGGAACATCGACGAGAGCCGGCACGCCAGGGAATCGCTGCATCCGGCCGTCTATTATTCCTCAAGCTACTACCAGATATGGATCAAAGCGCTCGAGGTGCTGCTGAAGCGCCATGGCTTCGTCAGCGAGCGCGATCTGACGGAAGGTCGGGCGGTCGATCCGGCGGCGACGCCCAAAAGGGTGTTGAAGGCCGAAAACGTTCCGGCGGTGCTGGCCAAGGGCAGTCCCTGCGACCGGCCGGTCGAGACAGCGCCGCGCTTCAAGGCCGGCGACCCGGTGCGGACAAGGAATTTCAATCCCACCGCCCACACGAGGCTGCCGCGTTATGCGCGCGGCAAGCACGGAGTTATCGAGGCCGTGCGTGACGGTTTTGTGTTCCCCGACAGCAACGCGCATGGCAACGGTGAAAACCCGCAATGGGTCTATACCGTGGTCTTCGATGGCTCGGAAATCTGGGGCGAGGGCGCCGACCCGACGCTGACCGTCTCGATCGATGCCTGGGAGAGCTATCTTGAGCCGGCCTGAAGGTGCATTGCCGGCGGGTCTGGACGAACCGGTATTCGCCGAACCCTGGCAGGCCGAAGCCTTCGCCATGACGGTGGCGCTGCATGACAAGGGCCTGTTTTCGTGGAGCGAATGGGCCGATGCGCTGTCGGCGCAAGTGAAGAAGCCGGGCGCCGCAAGCGACGGCCACGACTACTACGAGCATTGGCTGGCTGCGCTGGAGACGCTGCTGGCGGCCAAGGGCGTCGCGGGAAAAAGTGACGTCGACACGCTCGCCGCCGCCTGGGAACGCGCCGCGCATGCAACCCCGCACGGCAAGCCGATTTTGTTGGAGAACGATCCGGGGCCGACCAGAGGTAGCGGCGGCGGCGCGAACATATAGTCCGCCTGTGGTTGGTGTTTGAAATCTGGCGGCCGATACAACTAATTTTCGACGACCATGCCTTCGTCGTCCGCATAGACAAACGCCTCAACGACGGCGAAGCGGCCACGGTTTTGGAAATGGCGACGAAGTCGTTGTCACCCAAGTGGAGGATCACTTGCTCGTCGCTGATGGTAACACGTTCTATGGTTCTGGCATTTTCGTCACTCAGACAGGCCGTGACCTCGGTATATATCGCGAACCCTGCGTCATCCGACAAGGAGACAACGATGCCATAACCAGGTTCGCCGATTTCGATCTTCTTTATCGACTTTCCGATCAGCCTGTCTGCGAACGAGCTCATCAATATCCTCGCTTATAGGTGTCTGCGCCGATCTGCATCTCGATCATGTCCGTGATAGTGGCATTGCCCGATCTAGGTTCAAGTGCCTGAACTCAAATCGTTCGTTATCCGCTTGCATGTTCACTTTACGTTCGCATTTGCGCCTGCTAGTTTGTCCCGTTGAAGGTGAGGCAATCCCATCGTTTTAAGCGGTGGTTGGCACCAAGCTTGTCTTTCTCTCGCGAATCCGGTCTGTCGAACCGATGGAATTCTCCCCCCAACAGGACGAGGCTCTGAAAGCGGTGGCGCGCTGGCTGAAAGAGGGCCGGCCGCAGGTCTTCCGGCTGTTCGGCTATGCCGGCACCGGCAAGACCACGCTGGCGCGCTATTTTGCCGAGCATGTCGACGGGCAGGTGCAGTTCGCCGCCTTCACCGGCAAGGCGGCGCAGGTGCTGCGTTCCAAGGGCGCGGTCAATGCTCGCACCATCCATTCGTTGATCTACCGGCCGAAGGGCGAGGAATCGGTGTCGGACGAGGTGACCGGCAAGACCTCGATGTCGCCGACCTTCTCGCTCAACCGGCAAAGCCCTATTTCACGGGCGAAGCTGGTGGTCATCGACGAATGCTCGATGGTCGACGAGCAGCTTGGCCGCGACCTTCTGAGTTTTGGCACGCCGATCCTGGTGCTTGGCGATCCGGCGCAGCTACCGCCGATCTCGGGCGGCGGCTTTTTCACCGAGCATGAGCCGGATGTGCTCTTGACCGAAATCCACCGCCAGGCGCGCGACAATCCGATCATCCAGCTGGCGCTCGACGTGCGCGAGGGCCGCGAGTTCATGCGCGGCGACTACGGCAGCGCGCAGGTCATCGGCAAGGAGGACGTCACCCAGGAGCTGGTGCTGAAGGCGGACCAGGTGTTGGTCGGCACCAACCGAACACGCCGCCGCTACAATCAGCGCCTGCGCGAGCTGAAGGGTTTCAATGCCGATTATCCGCAGGCCGGAGACAAGCTGGTCTGCCTGCGCAACGACCCCGCCAAGGGCCTGCTCAACGGTTCGCTGTGGAAGGTAATGACCTCGTCGCGCGAAACGGTGAAGCCGGGCATCAACCTTCTGGTCTCGCCCGAGGAGGACGATCCCGACCGCGGCGTCGCCAAGATCAAGCTGCTCAAGTTGGCTTTCGAGGATCCGGACGCCGATATCCCCTGGCAGCAGAAGAAGCGCTTTGACGATTTCGACTATGGCTACGCGCTGACCGTGCACAAGGCGCAGGGTTCGCAGTGGAACGATGTCGTGCTGTTCGACGAGAGCTGGGCGTTCAAGGAAACCCGCCAGCGCTGGCTTTATACCGCCATCACGCGGGCGGCAGAGCGCCTGACGATCGTTAGATAGCTGGCGTTAGATAGCTGGCGTCAGGTAGCAGCCGGCGCAGCAGGGCTGAGTGGCGTCGCACCCAGCCATTGCCAGGCATCCGCTTCATCCTCGGCCGCGAAGTGCCTGAACTCGATGGGTGGCGAAGCCGGAAGGAAGTTCCGCGCATCCGCTATCCAGTCGGGCTCACCGATCGTCGCGCACCGGGCGATATGCTCTAGCGCATGAACCGTACCTTGTTTCAGCGTCTCGTCGTCCATATCGATCCAGTCGACGCCCTCATGGTCGACCAGCCGCACCAAGACGTCGATCCTCGGGTGCAGCGCGTAGGCAGCCTCCAGCAATCCGAACAGATTTTCGCCGTCGGCGGCCGATACATGGCCGACGACGTCGATGGCGAAAAGGTCCTCACGGTCGGTTTCGAGGCGGCGGATCGCGGGCACGGATTGGAGAAAATTCATTGGCTGGGTTCCCCCTTGCGAGCAGATGTCATCACTGGAACACCCGAAAGCCCCTGTCTGTTCCCATCAAAGGCAGTATAGATGCGCTGCACAAACAGCCGGACCTCACGCCATGCCCGCGAAACTCTCGGTCAATCTCAACGCCATCGCCATGCTGCGCAACCGCCGCAACCTGCCGTGGCCCAGCGTCACCGGGCTCGGCCGCCTGGCGTTGGCGGCCGGCGCGCACGGGCTGACGGTTCATCCGCGGCCCGACGAGCGCCACACCAGGCATTCCGACCTGCCGGAGATCCGGGCGCTGATCGACGACGAGTTTCCCAAGGCGGAATTCAACATCGAGGGCTACCCGACCGAGGATTTTCTGGCGCTTGTGGAAAGGCACCAGCCGGAGCAGGTGACGCTGGTGCCCGACGATCCGGCGCAGGCGACATCGGACCATGGCTGGAACTTTGCCGCCGAGGCGGCGTTCCTTAACCCGATCGTCAAGCATCTGAAAAAACGGGGCTTCCGCGTGTCGCTGTTTTCCGATCCGGATCCCACCGGCGTCAATGCCGCGCGCGACACCGGCGCCGACCGCATCGAGCTCTATACCGGGCCCTACGGCAGCTACCATTCCGATTCCGCCAAGGCGCGGAAGGAGCTGGAAAGATTGGGAAAAACCGCGGATGCCGCACTCGCCGCCGGGCTCCAGGTCAATGCCGGGCACGATCTGGTGGTGAACAACCTTCCGGCATTGGCAAAGCGCATTCCGGCATTGGCCGAAGTGTCTATCGGACACGGGTTGACAGCCGATGCGTTGGAGTATGGCATGGCCGGCACGGTGGGGCGGTTTCTGAAGGCTTGCGGTTGGTAGCGGTGGAAGGCTCGTGTCGAAGGTGATATCGCATGACAGCAAGCAAGGCGCACCGCACGATGATCGGGGAGTAGTCGATGGCTCTTTCCAGCATCGGTAGCGAGGCTGAACCCGTCGAACAACCGAACCACTCCCACACTGAACAGCACAGCACCAAAGTTCTGATGCTGGGCGCGCTTGGCGTCGTCTATGGCGATATCGGCACCAGCCCGATCTATGCCTTCCGCGAGGCGCTTCACGCTTCGCCTGGTACCGACACGCGTATAGATGTCCTGGGCGTGCTGTCGCTGATCGTCTGGGCGCTGACGATTATCGTCACCATAAAATACGTCGCTTTCGTGCTTCGCGCCGACAACAAGGGCGAGGGCGGCACGCTGTCCCTGATGGCGCTGGCGCGCAGCGCCTATCCAAAAGGCGCCAAGCTTATCCTCGGCATCGGACTTTGCGGGGCGTCGCTTTTTTTCGGAGACGCTATCATAACTCCGGCCATTTCCGTGCTGTCGGCAGTTGAGGGCCTGGAAGTGGTGACACCGACGCTGGAGGCCTATGTCGTTCCGATCACCTTGGTCATCCTGGCATTTCTGTTCTCCGTGCAGCGCTTCGGCACGGGGAAGGTGGCGGCAGTATTCGGGCCGGTGACGGCGCTATGGTTCCTGGCCATCGGCGTTTCCGGGCTCTACCACCTGATGGACGATCCTTCGGTGCTGTTGGCGATCAACCCGTATTATGCGATCGCCTACTTAGCCGGCACGCCGACCGCCGCTTTCGTGACCGTTGGTGCAGTGTTCCTGGCGGTAACGGGGGCCGAGGCGCTTTATGTCGACCTTGGACATTTCGGGCGCAAGCCGATCGTGCTCGCGTGGTTTTCCGTGGTGTTTCCTTGCCTGCTGCTCAACTACTTCGGCCAGGGCGCCTTTGTATTGGCGAATGGCGGCAGGCCGACCAATCCATTCTTCGAGATGTTGCCGGATTGGGCGCTGATGCCAATGGTCGGCTTGGCAACGGCCGCCACCGTGATCGCCAGTCAGGCGGTGATCTCGGGTGCTTTTTCGCTGGCACGCCAGGCAGTGCAACTCAACCTGCTGCCCCGCATCGAGGTGCAGCACACGTCCGAAATGCAGAGCGGCCAGATTTATATGCCGCGCGTCAACCTGCTCATCGCCCTGGGAGTGATGCTGCTGGTTGTCGGCTTCGGCAGCTCGAGTTCGCTGGCTTCCGCTTACGGAATTTCGGTGACCGGCGAGATGCTGATGACAACCATTCTGCTGTTCGTTGTCATGCGCAATTTGTGGAAATGGCAGCTTGGGCTCGCCCTGGCATTGGCGCTGCTGTTCGGCACCATCGACATGGGTTTCTTCCTGGCGAATGTCGTCAAGATCGTGGAAGGCGGATGGGTGTCAATATCCGTTGCCTGCCTCATGGGGCTGATCATGACCACCTGGATACGCGGCAGCCGCTATCTCTTCGACAAGACCCGGCGCAACGAAATCCCGCTCGATTTCCTCGCCGGCAATCTGTTGAAGAAGAAGCCGCAGCTGGTATCCGGCACCGCCGTGTTCCTGACCAGCGATCCGCAAAGCGCGCCGACAGCGCTGATGCACAGCCTGAAGCACTACAAGGTGCTGCACGAGCAGAACGTCATTCTGTCGGTGGTCACCGCACCGCAGCCGCTGGTGCCCGACAGCGAACGGGTCAAGATGGAGACAGTCAACGAGTTGTTCATGCGGGTGACGCTGACCTTCGGCTATATGGAGCAGCCCAACATTCCGCGCGCGCTGGCGATCTGCCGCAAGCAGGGCTGGAAGTTCGACATCATGACGACGTCGTTCTTCCTGTCGCGGCGCTCGCTCAAGGCATCGCCCAATTCCGGCATGCCGGTGTGGCAGGACAAGCTGTTCATCGGGCTCGCCCGCTCGGCGGCCGATGCGACGGAGTATTTCCAGATCCCGACCGGACGTGTGGTCGAGATCGGCACGCAGGTGGCGATCTGAGGTTTCCGGCAGCCTTTGACGCCACGCACCGGTCATTGCGGGGCAAGCCCTGCACTGGGAACATGGTAGCCCTACCGTCACGGCACTTGATATTGCATCGCAGCAAGCGTAGAGCACCGCGCGCTTATCGGAGTGTCGTCCATGGCCCTTACCAATGCTGGTATTGAGGCAGAACCCGTCGAACAATCGAGCCATCCCGAAATCGAACAGCACAGCACCAAAGTTCTGATGCTGGGCGCGCTCGGTGTGGTCTATGGCGACATCGGCACCAGCCCGATCTACGCCTTCCGGGAAGCGCTTGTTGCGTCCTCCGGCGGCGAAATCGCCGAGCGCGGCGATATTCTGGGCGTGCTGTCGCTGATCATCTGGTCGTTGACGATTATCGTCACCATCAAATACATCATGTTCGTGCTCAGAGCCGACAACCGAGGCGAGGGCGGCGTGCTGTCGCTGATGGCACTGGCGCGCGGCAGTTTCCCGACCCGCTCGGCGATCATCCTGGCCATCGGTATTGTCGGCGCGTCATTGTTCTTCGGTGACGCCGTCATCACGCCGGCAATCTCGGTGCTTTCGGCGGTTGAAGGCATGAATGTCGTTACCCCGACCTTCCAGCCCTACGTCGTGCCGCTGACACTGGTCATCCTTGCGATCCTGTTTTCGGTGCAGCGCTTCGGGACCGGCGGTGTGGCGCTGATCTTCGGGCCGATCACGGCGGTCTGGTTCCTGGCTATCGGTCTTTCGGGCTTGAACCACATCATCGCCGATCCCGAAATCCTGTGGGCGGTCAGCCCGCACTACATCGTCGCCTTCCTGATCAATTCGCCCGATGTCGCCTTCGTCACCATCGGCGCCATCTTCCTCGCCGTCACCGGTGCCGAAGCGCTTTATGCCGATCTCGGCCATTTCGGCCGCAAGCCCATCGTGCTCGCCTGGCTGGCCATCGTGTTTCCCTGCCTGCTGCTAAACTATGCCGGGCAGGGCGCTTTCGTGCTGGCGAAGAACGGTCACGTCGGCCATCCATTCTTCGAGATGAACGAAGGCTGGACGCTGATCCCGATGGTGGTATTGGCAACCGCGGCGACGGTCATCGCCAGCCAGGCGGTCATATCGGGCGCCTTCTCGCTGACCAGGCAGGCGGTGCAGCTCAATATGCTGCCGCGCCTCGAAATCCTGCACACGTCGGAACGGCAGTCGGGCCAGATCTACATGCCGCGCGTCAATGTTTTGCTGGCGCTGGCGGTGATGTTGCTGGTCGTCGGTTTCGGCGAATCGAGCAAGCTGGCCTCCGCCTATGGCATCTCGGTGACCGGCAACATGCTGGTGACGACGGTGCTGCTGTTCGTCGTCATGACGCGCATTTGGAAATGGCGCCTGTGGGTGGCGGTCGCCATGACGGCGCTGTTCGGCTTCATCGACATCGGCTTCTTCGCCTCCAACATCGTGAAGGTATTCGAGGGCGGCTGGGCGTCGCTTGCGGTGGCCTTCACCATCGTTCTGGCGATGTGGACCTGGGTGCGCGGCAGCCGCTATCTGTTCGACAAGACCCGGCGCAACGAAATCCCGCTCGATTTCCTCGCCGGCAATCTGCTGAAGAAGAAGCCGCAGCTGGTGTCCGGCACCGCCGTGTTCCTGACCAGCGATCCGCAAAGCGCGCCGACAGCGCTGATGCACAGCCTGAAGCACTACAAGGTGCTGCACGAGCAGAACGTCATTCTGTCGGTGGTCACCGCCCCGCAGCCGCTGGTGCCCGACAGCGAGCGGGTCAAGATGGAGACAGTCAACGAGTTGTTCATGCGGGTGACGCTGACCTTCGGCTATATGGAGCAGCCCAACATTCCGCGCGCGCTGGCGATCTGCCGCAAGCAGGGCTGGAAGTTCGACATCATGACGACGTCGTTCTTCCTGTCGCGGCGCTCGCTCAAGGCATCGCCCAATTCCGGCATGCCGGTGTGGCAGGACAAGCTGTTCATCGGGCTCGCCCGCTCTGCGGCCGATGCGACGGAGTATTTCCAGATCCCGACCGGACGTGTGGTCGAGATCGGCACGCAGGTGGCGATCTGAGGGGTCTCGAAGGGATAAATCGTCGAGGAGGCTAATATGAGCGGCGAATTGGTGCTGGTCACCGGCGGGTCCGGCTTCCTCGGCGCTCACTGCATCCTCGAACTGTTGAAGGCCGGCTACCGCGTCCGCACCTCCGTGCGATCGGCCAGGCGCGAAGCCGATGTGCTCGCCATGCTCAAGGCAGGTGGCACGGAGCCCGGTGACGCCCTTTCATTCGCCCATGCCGATCTGATGGCCGACGCAGGCTGGCCGGCGGCGGTGGCCGGCTGCGATTACGTGCTGCATGTCGCATCGCCTTTTCCGCCCGGCGTGCCCACGCATGAGGATGACCTGATCCTTCCGGCGCGCGAGGGCGCGTTGCGCGTGCTGCGGGCGGCGCGGGATACCGGGGTCAGGCGCGTCGTGCTCACCTCATCCTTCGCGGCCGTCGGCTATGGCAAAATGCGCGCGGATGGGCAGCCTTTCAACGAGGAAAACTGGACCGATCCGGCAGGCAAGGTCAGCGCCTATGTGAAGTCCAAGACGCTCGCCGAGCGCGCGGCCTGGGATTTCATCGCCGAGCAGGGCGGCGCGCTGGAGCTTGCGGTCGTCAATCCCGTTGGCATCTTTGGACCGGTGCTCGGCGCGGACCATTCGACCTCGACCGAATTTGTCCAGCGCATGCTGAACGGCGCCGTGCCTGGGCTGCCGCGCCTGTCCTTCGGCGTCGTCGACGCGCGCGACGTGGCGGATCTGCATGTTCGCGCCATGACCCACCCCGCCGCCAAGGGCGAACGGTTCCTCGCTGTCGCCGGCGATTTCATGACGGTCCGCGAGATCGCGCAGACCCTGAAGACGCGGCTCGGGCCGGCGGCGTCGCGCGTCTCGACGCGGGAGTTTCCCGATTGGCTGGTGCGCATCATCGGGCTGTTCAATCCGGAAGCGGCCCAACTCGCAACGGAACTGGGCAAGATCAAGAACGCCACCAACGCCAAGGCGGTGCGCGTGCTCGGCTGGGCGCCACGCTCGCGCGAAGATGCTTTGATTGCCACGGGCGAAAGCCTGATCCGGCTGGGACTGGTCAAGCGACGTAAGTAATTGTGCGGGAGGCCGAACCTTAAGGGCTCGGCGTCCCGCAACGGCAGCTTTCAGCCGGCCAGTGCAGCCTTGTTCGTCTCCAGAAACTGCTTCAGCGGCACCGACTTTCGGCCGGAGAGTTTTTCGACCGCGTCTGTCACCATGCCGAGGTCACCTGCGCGTGCGGCAGCGTCGAACGACACCAGCACCTTGGCGAAGGGTTCAGGCAGGCCGGCCGACTTCATTCCCTCGGTCAGGGCTTCGTCGGAAAGCTGGATGACCTTGATCGGCTTGCTGGTGACCTCGGTGACCAACGCCGCCACTTCGGCAGCCGTATACGCACTGGGGCCGGTGAGCGTGTAAGTCGCGCTTTCGCTGCTGTCCGAGGCGAGCCCCGCTGCGATCGCCGCCGCGAAATCGTCACGCGTGCCGTAGGAAATGGCGCCGTCGCCGGCGGAGGTGTACCACTGACCCGACGCCAGAACCTGCGGCAACGCCATGAACAGGTTCTCGTTATACCAGCCATTGCGGAATATCGTGTAGGGGATCCCGCTCGCCTTGATCGCCTGTTCGGTGTCGTAGTGGTCGGGCGCGAAAACAACCGGCGAACCAGGCTCGGGGTTGGGCATCGAGGTGTACAGCAGGTGGCCGACGCCAGCCTGTTTGGCCGCCGTCACCGCCGCAAGCTGCTGCTCGCGCCGCTTCCCCTGTACCTCAAGTTCGTTGGTCGAGATGACGAGTGCCCGGTCGGCTCCCGCGAAGGCCTCGGCAAGCGATTGCGGGTCGTTGAAGTCAGCGGCTCTGACGACGACGCCGCGCGCCGCCAGATCGGCAAGGTTGGCGGGTGTACGGGTGGTGGCGATGATGCGGTTTGCGGGGATCTTTAATGTGTCCAGCAGGTGGTTGATGACGCCGCGGCCAAGCTGGCCGGAAGCGCCGGTGACGAGAAGGGTTGCGGTCATGGGGGATCCTGAAATTGCGCCGGGTGGCGGGTGCTTCTGACAGTCTCAAAAAGAGACCAGCACTAAAATAAGAATTGACCGGCCACCGTAAAGAAGGCAGTTTTTAGGGAGGTAGGCACCGCCAGGGAACCAGCAGCCATGGACGGCAAGGTCGTCAATCTGAGAACCAAGCTCAATATATTCAAAGCCACCAGCGATGGCGCAAACATTGCCGATTGCCCGGTTCGCGACGTGATGCAGGGCGTGAACGGCAAATGGAGTTCGCTGCTGATGGCGGCGCTCGCAGAGCAGCCCTATCGTTTCGGCGAGTTGCGGCGCCTGGTGCCCGACATCTCGCAGCGCATGCTCACCCAGACGCTCCACGATCTGCAGCGCGACGGCTTTGTTCATCGCGAAGTGTTCCCGACCAAGCCGCCAAGCGTCGAATACAGCCTGACCGATCTCGGCCGTTCGATGTTCGGCGCCTTGCATCAATTGATCCTGTGGGCCGAACTCAACCATGGTGCGGTGCGCAAGGCGCGCGCTGCCTTCGACGCCGGTGGCTGATATTTTGGTCCATGCAGCAAAGGCTTGATTTGACAATGGCGCTGAAGGATTGTCCGGCCAGTAGTTGGGCGGGCAATGGAAAAATCTCTCGACATCGCGATTGCGGGCGCCGGCCCGGCGGGGCTCGCCACCGCGCTCTATCTCAAGCGCGCGGGCCACAACGTCACCATCTTCGAACGTTTCGAGGAACCCAAGCCCGTCGGTTCCGGACTGATCCTGCAGCCGACCGGGCTGAGCGTGCTCGCCGATCTCGGCCTGCTCGACGACATTCTGGCGCTGGGGAGCCGCATCGAGCGTCTGCATGGCGCCGATGCCTCGAGCGGCCGCACCGTGCTCGCCGTGCGCTACGATGCGCAGCCTGGCGGCCGTTTCGGGCTGGCGGTGCACCGGGCGGCGTTGTTCAACATGTTGTTTCGCGCCGCGCAGCGCCAAGGCATCGCCATCGAAACCGGTGTCGAGATCGAGACGCTGGACGTCGGTGAGCGGGCGATCCTGATCTTCGACAAGAGCCGAACGGTGGGGGGCCGCAGGGCAGGGCCGTTCGACCTCGTGGTCGACGCCAGCGGCTCGCGTTCGAAGCTGCGCCGGTGCCTCAACGATCCGGCCCAGCCGCGGCAGCTCACTTACGGCGCGTTCTGGGCCTCGCTCGGCTGGCGCCAAGGCTTCGACGAAAATGCGCTGCTGCAGCGCTACGACAAGGCCAGCGTGATGATCGGCGTCCTGCCGATCGGCCGACCGGAACCGGGCGGGGAAAAGATGGCGGCGTTCTTCTGGAGCCTGAAGCCGGCGGATGCCGAAAACGTGCGCGCGGCAGGGCTCGACGCATGGAAGGCGAGACTGGTCTCGCTGTGGCCACAGTGCGAGGCGTTCACCAGCCAGATCGACAGCTTCGACCAGCTGTCGCTGGCGCGCTACGGCCACCACACGATGAAGCTGCCGGCCGGCCGCAGGCCGGCCGTGATCGGCGATGCCGCGCATTCGACCAGCCCGCAGCTCGGGCAAGGCGCCAACATGGCGTTGCTCGACGCGGCAGCACTCAGCCATGCCTTGGCACAAACGGGCAACGTCGAGGCAGCGCTGGAAAGCTACGCCCGGGCGCGGCGATGGCATGTCCGAATCTTCCAGCTGCTGTCGCTGGCGCTGACGCCGTTCTACCAGTCGGACGGCACGATGCTGCCCTTCTTCCGCGACAGGCTGGTGGCAACCATCGCCAAAATCCCGCCAGTGCCAAGCGTGCTTGCCTCGATGGTGGCCGGCACGCTGATCGATCCGTTCAGGCGGATCGGGCTAGAGGAGGTGCACTGGCCAGATCATCCGGCGGGATCAGGGTCGAGAGAAGCGAATTTCTCGCACGCAGGAATAGACGCAGCCGCTGCGGATAGTCCGGCGCCACGGCACCCTTGATCGAGGCGCGTTCGCTCAACGCCTTGCGCCAGGCCTGGACCAATGGCTTGCCGTCCAGAATGCCGAAATTGCCGATCCGGTCGAAGGCGTCGAGATAGCGGAAGACCGGGCCGTAGACGGCATCGACGAGGCAAAAGCACTCGCCATTGAACCACGGTCCGGCCTGGTCGGCCAGTTCGTCCTCCAGACGATCGAACATGGCCGAAAGTGCCGTGGACTCTGCCAGGAAGGCGGCCTCCGTCGATGCCGAGTAGAACCGGCCGATGGCGTTCAATGTCGCCGAGCCGAACTCGATCCAGGCGCGATGCCGGGCACGGGCGTAGGCGTCGGCCGGATGCAGAGGATTGGCTTGCGTCTCCTCGAGGAATTCGAGAATAACGGCGGATTCGAAGATCACCGTCTCCTCGCCATTTGCCTGGACGATCAGCAGCGGCACCTTGCCCAGCGGCGAAATCGCCTTGAACCAGTCCGGCCTGTTGGCGAGGTCGATGGTGACACGCTCGAACGGTACGCCCTTCTCGGCCAGCGAGATCGCCGCGCGCTGCACATAGGGGCATAGATGATGGCCGACGAGAATGAGCTTGCCAGTCATTTCATTTTTATCAGTCATTTCATTCTTCTCAGGCATGTCACTCTCCCCAGACATAGTTCAACGCGCCGTCCTCGACGCGCGTCGACAGGAACATCAGTCGCGACGCTTTTGGCGCCGGACCTTCGAGCCGGTCGCCTGATGTCATATCGAAGGCGGCGCCGTGCCATTGGCAGACCAGCTTGCCGTCCTTGCAGTCGAGCGGCCCGCCGAAATGCAGGCAGACATTGGCGGCGGCGCGGATGCGCTCACCGCCGCGCCAGATATGGACCTCGCGGCCGAAGAATGGCGCGATCAGGCTGCCCGTCTGCGGGACGTCGGCGACTTTGCAGATTTCGTGTTTCATGGATCTTTCCCGGATTGATGCAATTGCATGCATATAGATGCAAGTGCATTGACCGTCAAGCTTGATGCAACTGCATCTATCGCCTAGGATGGGTCATGACCAAAACAACCACGCCTTCGCCCGAAGCCGTCAAGGCCTGGGCCCGCCTGATGCGGGTTTCGCGCCAGCTCATCGAAAAGGCGGAAGAGGCTTTGAAGACTAGCGGCTTGCCGCCGCTCGACTGGTATGACGTGCTGCATGAACTCGCCGAGGCGGGTGAGGGCGGGCTGCGGCCATTCCAGCTGACCGAGCGCACACTGTTTGCGCAGTATAACATCTCGCGGCTTCTGGCGCGCCTCGAGGCAGACGGACTGGTCGAGAAGCTCAGGGCTGCCGATGACGGCCGCGGCCAGACTATCCGCATCTCGGCCAAGGGCCGTCAGACGCGGCGACGGATGTGGGCTGTCTATGGACGGTCGATTGCGGAATTGGTCGGCGCAAAACTCTCCGCGGAGGAGCTGAAGATACTGGCGAGCCTACTTGGAGAGCTGCGCCATCCGCCCGCCGATGATTGATCCGTCAGAATCTCGTGGTTTGCTGGGCGGCTCTCACGTCGACGATTTTTCTACCTGACCCCTTGCGTCGAGCATAGGATTGCGCAATATGCCGAACCGTAACGTACGGTACGCCGTTTGAGGCGACCCGGCGACCTCATCGAATGGGCAGGAAATTGTTGCAGGCAAGGGCCGAGATCGATACCAGCGAAGTGCTGACAGAGCGGCAAAAGGCCGTCCTGGACGCGGCTTTGCGGCTGCTGGTCGAGGAGGGCGACAATCTGACCATGACGGCGGTGGCGCGCCGCGCCAGCTGCTCGAAGGAAACGCTCTACAAATGGTTCGGCGACCGCGACGGACTGCTGACGGCGACCGTGCAGTGGCAGGCATCGAAAGTGCGCGTGGTGGCGGTCGACGGTGAGCGGCTCGATCTTGCCTCGCTGACGGCAAGCCTGGAAGGCTTCGCCTCGGACTGGCTAAAGGTGATTTCGAGCGATACCTCGATCGCGCTGAACCGCGTCGCGGTCGGCCATGCCGGATCCGGAAAGGACGATCTCGGCGCCATCGTGCTGGAGAATGGCCGTTTCGCGCTGGCCAGACGGCTGAAGCCGGTGCTGCTTGCCGGCAAGCAGGCCGGGCTGCTCGACTTTACGGATGCCGAAATGGCGTTCCGGACCTTTTTCGGGCTGGTCGCCCGCGACGTGCAGATTCGTCTGCTGCTCGGCGACCGGCTGGAATTGACTGAAGCGGCGATCGGCGGCGATGCCGTCCGGGCAACGCAGCAGTTTCTCGCTCTTTATGGAGCAAAAACCGGGCCGCAAGGCCTCTAATCTCTACGGGAAGGAAGCAAAAGATGCGTGTCTATTACGATCGCGACGCCGATCTCAATCTGATCAAGGGCAAGAAGGTCGCCATTATCGGCTATGGCAGCCAAGGCCGGGCGCATGCGCTCAACCTCAAGGATTCGGGCGCCAAGGAAATCGCCATCGGCCTCAAGGCTGGATCGGCGACCGCCAAGAAGGTCGAGGCCGACGGGCTCAAGGTGATGAGCGTGGCGGACGCTGCCAAATGGGCCGATTTGATGATGATGGCGACGCCTGACGAGCTGCAGGCCGACATCTACAAAAACGAAATCGCGCCGAACATTCGTGACGGCGCCGCGATCGCCTTCGCGCATGGCCTCAACGTGCATTTCGGCCTGATCGAGCCGAAGTCGACCGTCGACGTCGTTATGATCGCGCCGAAAGGGCCTGGACACACGGTGCGCGGCGAATACCAGAAGGGCGGTGGCGTGCCTTGCCTGGTCGCCGTCAACCAGGATGCTTCCGGCAACGCGCTCGATCTCGCTCTGTCCTACGCCTGCGGCGTCGGCGGCGGCCGTTCGGGCATCATCGAGACCAATTTCCGCGAGGAATGCGAGACCGATCTGTTCGGCGAGCAGGTCGTGCTCTGCGGCGGCCTGGTCGAACTGATCCGCGCCGGCTTCGAGACGCTGGTGGAAGCCGGCTATGCGCCCGAAATGGCCTATTTCGAGTGCCTGCACGAGGTCAAGCTGATCGTCGACCTGATTTATGAAGGCGGCATCGCCAACATGAACTACTCGATCTCGAACACCGCCGAATGGGGCGAATATGTCTCGGGCC
Source organism: Mesorhizobium sp. M0761 (assembly GCF_040320205.1). Taxonomy (NCBI): domain Bacteria; kingdom Pseudomonadati; phylum Pseudomonadota; class Alphaproteobacteria; order Hyphomicrobiales; family Phyllobacteriaceae; genus Mesorhizobium; species Mesorhizobium sp. M0761. The sequence continues at coordinate 72,228 of NZ_JAMYPF010000017.1, read as the reverse complement.
CGCGCATCATCACCGCCGAGACCAAGGCCGAGATGAAGCGCGTGCTGAAGGACATCCAGACCGGAAAATTCACCTCGGAGTGGATGCAGGAATACCGCGCCGGCATGTCGCGCTTTAAGGGCATCCGCCGCAACAATGACAGCCACCAGATCGAGGAAGTCGGCGCCAAGCTGCGCGCCATGATGCCCTGGATTTCCAAGAACAAGCTGGTGGACAAGGCCAAGAACTAACCCGCAGTCGTCGGGATTGGGAGCAAAGAGCCGGCGGAGCGATCCGCCGGCTCTTTCATGCCGGTTTATCGATCAGGACGCTCAGCCATAGTGCCAATGCGGCTTCGGCTCGGTGCCGGTGAACTCGACGCCGATGCGGTCGTCGCGGCGCCAGCGCACGATGGCCTTGTAGCCGATGCCGTCGACCGGCACATAGAGCAGGAACTCGTCCGGCACGCGCGCGTCTATAGACACTTTCAGCTCGGCGCCGCCGGCATGCATGTTGCGCACCGTGCACTTGACCTCGGAATTGGTGAGGCCGGTCAGAATCGTCGCGCCTTTCAGCACGCGCTGCCGGTGTTTGTTTCGCAATTCGTTGTCGGCCATGACGGCACGTCCTTCGCGACCGGATCGGCGCGATCGTCAGATGGGGCACGATATCACGGATAGGCTGAGCCGATAAACATATGGTTAGCGGTGACCGAGACCAGCCGTCTTTCCCAAATGAAAACGGCGCCGCGATGGGGCGGCGCCGTCGTGTATTGTCGTTTATAGTTCAGCTGTAGGGCGACCAGCATTGCTGGCGCGGGCCACCATAGGGCTGGAACGTGTTGTCCCAGGCCCGGTAGGACCGATAGCGGTCGTAGCACCACTGTACATGGGCGCTGGACAGACGCTGCGTGCGGTAATAGCGGCGGGGCGCCGGCTGCACGTAATAGCCGTCATTGTAATAGCCGTTGTTGTAGTAGCCGTTGTTGTAGATGCTGCCGAGGCCGAGACCCAGGCCGAGGCCGAGAACTGCTGCGGCGCCGGTGTCAAAATCACGGCCGCGATGGTGGCGGTGATGGCGCCATCGCCAGTTGTCGCCGCCGTTCCAGTTGCCGCCATTCCAGTTGCCGTTTTTCCAGTTGCCTGACCGGGCAAAGCGACGGCCGTCGTGGCGGCGCCACTGCCAATCGTTGAAGGAGCGGCGGTCATTGCCGCCCGCCCAGCTGTCGCGAACCGGTGTGATGTCAGACAATGCGGTGCTTGCCGGCACCGACAAGTCCGGCTGCAGGATCGGGCCGGCGGCGGATGGCGCCGTGAGACCCGAGAAAAGACCGAGCGCTAACAGCCCGGATTTGACTGTGGACGAAAAGAGCGAGCTCATTGCACTCTCCAAGTGATACAGGCCCCACGCCCGGATACCCCAGGGAAGTGGCCTATTGATGGACCTTGGCGTCTGAACGGAGGATGAACGGAAAGGTTCCATCAGCCATGACGAGCAGCCCTTGTTTTCATGGGCGCTTGCAGGCAAAGGTCAGCCCATGTCGCTGCGCCTCGCCACTTTCAATGTCGAAAACCTGATGAACAGGTTCGATTTCTCGGGCTTCCGCAACCAGCTCAACGAAGACCGCACGCTGGCGCTTTTCGACATCCAGAGCGAAGCCGAATACCGGATGCTGGAGCAGGCGCGCGCCATCGCACAGTCCGACGATACGCGCCAGTTGACCGCGCTCGCCATCGCCGCCACCCGCGCCGACATCATCTGCATGCAGGAGGTTGACAACATCGAGGCGCTGAAGGCGTTCGAGTATGGCTATCTCTTCAAGATGGTGGGCGAGGGTTACCGGCAGAAATACACCACCGCCGGCAATGATTCGCGCGGCATCGACGTTGCCCTGATGATGCGCAACGAGACAGCGCAAGGTCAGCCGATCGAATTCGTGCGCATGACCAGCCATGCCTATGTCACGTTCGAGCAGTTCGGATTGCACACGCCTGAACTCGAGGCGCTCGGCAACCTGGCCAATGAACGCATCTTCCGGCGCGATTGCCTGGAGGTCGACATCAAGGTCGGCGGCGTGCCGCTGACGCTTTACCTCGTCCATTTCAAATCGATGGGCTCGCCGCGCAATGGGCTCGACGGCCGCGAGGCGACGATGCCGGTGCGCATCGCCGAGGCGCAAGCCGTGCGCCGCATCATCGAGGAGCGCTTCGGCAAAGAGCACGCAGCCGATAAAAACTGGGCGATCTGCGGCGACATGAACGACTACCGCCAGCGGGTGAAGATCGAGGGCGACGCTGTCGACGGCTACCGCTTCCAGGTGATCGACGAGAGCCAGTCCTGTATCGATGTGCTCACCGCCGGCGGGTTTTGCGAGAATGTCGTCGAACGCCGGCCGGAGATGGACCGCTGGAGTTTCTACCACACGCGCGGGCCGAAGGAGCGGCATCTGTGCCAACTCGACTACATCCTGCTGTCGAAAGGGCTGGCGGCGAAGAATGCGACGGCGGTTCCCGACATCATCCGCAACGGCCAGCCCTGGCGCACCATCTTTCCGGCCGGACAGGCGGTGGAGCGCTTTCCGCGCGCCGGCTGGGACCGGCCGAAGGCGTCGGACCATTGTCCCGTCGCAATTACCCTGGACATGGCTTGAGCACGGTGAGCTTCGACCTGCCGCGCAACGTCATCCTGCCCGTCGACGAAATCGACGTCCGGCTCGACCCCGGCCCGCATCCGTTCGAGCGCGACAACGCGCAGGCGATCACTGACAACTGGCGGCGTGAGGTTACGGCCAATCCGGCGCTGTTCGACGGCACGGTGGTGCTGCTCTCGGCGCTTGCCTGGCGCGACAACCGGATCGTCGGGCGTTGTCACGCGGTGAAGTACTCGACCTTCCTGCTGTGGCGAAAGAACCGGCAGGGGACGGGCGCCGAGCATGCCTATGGTCACGCCATGCTGGTCGCCGGCGACAACGCCCTGGTGGCGATCCGCATGGGCGCGCACACGGTCCCGGCCGGCAGTGTCTACTTCGCTGCCGGCTCGTTCGAGCCGATCGATTTTCGCGATGGCCGCGTCGATGTCGATTTCAACATGATCCGTGAAGTGCGCGAGGAGACCGGGCTTGACCTGACAGGCGCTGCGCGCGGCAAGCGCTACCATGCGCTGTCGACTTCGACCGGCACGGTCCTCTTCCGCCGCTACCACCTCGATGCGCCGGCCGACGAGATTGCGCGGCGCATCGGCGCCTTCGTCGCGACCGAGACCGAGCCGGAGATCGAGGGGCCGGTGATCATCCGCCACGCCGCCGACCTGCCGGAAGGGCTGGCACCGCATATGAAGCCGCTGGTCGAGTGGCATTTTGGCGGTGGCGGGGGCTAACGGCGCGGATTGTTCTGCGCCGCCTTGCGGTCGTTGCGGGCGGCGACGAGGAACAGGATGACGCCGATGCCCAGCAATCCACCCATGACCATGCCCATCGTCTGGCCGACGACTGCCTGAAAATCGGCGGTGACACGATCGGGATTGGCCATGCCGTAGCGGGCGAGATACCACCAAAGTCCCGCAAGGGCGCCTTCGATGATCACCATCGTCAGAATCAGCCGCGCCTTCTTGCTCATTGCCACTCCTTGACCAGATGCTTTGCTCTAAAATTAGCATCGCAGACCGGACGACAACAAGTATTGCCGATGTCGACAAGCACCCATCCTTGTGGATAGCGGTTGGTTGCGGTGGAGCTGATCTGGCGCTTATTCGTGGCGCAGCGCGTCGATCGGGTCGAGCCTGGCGCCGCGCAGCGCCGGGAAGAAGCCGAACACCATGCCGATCAGCGCCGAAAAACCGACGGCGAGCAGGATGACCGCCGGGCTCGGCGCAAACGGTATGGCCAGCGTTGCCGAGGCGAGGCCGGCCAGCGCCAGGCCGATCACGATGCCGATAATGCCGCCGAGCAGCGACAGCACCGTCGCCTCGACCAGGAACTGGATGAGGATGTGCTTTTCATGCGCGCCGATGGCGAGCCTGATGCCGATCTCGCGGGTGCGCTCAGTGACCGAGACCAGCATGATGTTCATGATCCCGATGCCGCCGACCAGCAGGCTGACGCCCGCGACGGCGCCCAGCATGCCGGTCATGGTGGTGGTGGCGCTGGCCATGGCGTCGGCGATCTGGGTCATGTCGCGGATCGAGAAATCGTCTTCGCGGTCCGGCGTGATGCGGCGGGTGTCGCGCAAAATGTCCTCGACTCGCGGCTGCAATTCGGTGGTCGGGGTGCGGTCGTCGGCGGCGACGTAGATGTTGTCGATGTCGCGGTTGCCGGCGATGCGGCGCTGATAGGCGGCAAGCGGCATCAAGACGACATTGTCCTGGTCCTGGCCGAAGCCGGTATAGCCCTTGGGTTCGAGCAGGCCGATGATCTTGCACGAGGTGCGGTTGACGCGGATGATCTCGCCCTCGGGTTCGCCGGCGCCGAAGAATTGCTGGCGCACCGTTTCGCCGATCATGCAGACGCCGGTGCCGGAGCGTGTTTCCGAATCCGAGAACGGGCGGCCCGACACCAGCTTCCAGTCGCGGGCGTCGAGATAGGCGCTGTCGGTGCCGGTGACGCCCGAGGTCAAGCTCTCGGTGCCGAAAATGACGCGGACTTGTTTCTGCGACGCCGGCGCAATGGCGCGCGCTCCGGTCAGGTGGGCTACGAGGGCGGCTACATCCTTGTCGGCCAGAGGCCGTACCGCCTGGTCGAGCCCGCCTGGTCCGCCGGTGCCTGCCGGGCGGCCGGAACGGACGACGAGCAGGTTCGAGCCGAGCTTGGCGATGTCCGACTTGACCTTGGCCGTGGTGCCCGAACCGATGGTCAGCATGGCGATGACGGCGGCGACACCGATGACGATGCCGAGCAGCGTCAGGAACGAGCGCAGCACATTGCGGCGGATGGAGCGCAGAGAGAGGCGGACGGTTTCCCAGATCATGACGCCAACTCCGACTTGGCCGTGTCGGACGCGACGTGGCCGTCGAGGAAGCGGATGGTGCGCTCGGCATAATCGGCGACATCGGCCTCGTGGGTGACCATGGCGATGGTCAAGCCGAGCTCGCAGTTCAGCCGCGTCAACAGTTCCATGATCTCATGCGTGCGGGCGGTGTCGAGATTGCCGGTCGGCTCGTCGGCGACGAGCAATGTCGGCCTGGTGACGATGGCGCGCGCGATCGCCACGCGCTGCTGCTGGCCGCCGGAGAGTTCGGCCGGCGTGTGGTGCTCGCGTCCGACCAGGCCGACCTCGGCCAGCGCCTGCATGGCAAGGTCTCGGCGCTCGCGGGCAGGCGCGCCGCGATAGATCAGCGGCAGCTCGACATTTTCCGCCGCCGTGGTGCGCGGCAACAAATTGTAGCCCTGGAAGACGAAGCCGATATAGAGATTGCGCAGAAGCGCCCGGCGGTTGCGGTCGAGCCGCCCGGCGTCGATGCCCATGAAGGAGTAGGTTCCGGCCGTCGGCGTGTCGAGGCAACCGATGATGTTCATCGCGGTCGATTTGCCCGAACCGGACGGGCCCATGATGGCGACGAATTCGCCACGCTGGATGGCGAGGTCGACGCCGGCCAGCGCATGGACCTTGGCTTCGCCCTGGCCATAGCTCTTCCAGACCGTGTCGAAACCGATGAGGCCCGCGGCCATGGCGTCAGCTCCGCAGCTGCGAGGTCGTGATAACCTCTGCACCTTCATCCAGCCGGGAGGTGATCTCGGTCAGTTCGCCGTCGGTGGAGCCGATCTTGACGTTGACCGGATGCGGCCGGCCGTTCTCCAGCACATAGAGCGTGCGTGAGCCGTCGGTGGGCGCCTTCACCGGCTGGCGGCGGTTGCCGCCACGGCCCATGCGGCCGGTGAACAGATCGCTGAGGCTCCACGCGCGGGCAGCAGGTGCCGATGGCCGATAGCGAAACGCTGTTGAAGGCACGGTGAGCACGCTCTTGGCCTGCCTGGTGACGACCGAAACCGTGGCGGTCATGCCGGGCCGCAGCAAAAGCTCGTTATTGTCGACTTCCAACCGCGCATTGTAGGTGACGACGCCGTCGGTGGTGACCGAGGCGTAGGAGATGTCGCGGATCTCGGCGTCGAACGGCCGCTCGGGAAAGGCATCGACGGTGAAGCGCGCATGCTGGCCTGGTTTGACCGCGCCGATATCGGCCTCGTCGACCGCCGCCACCAGCTCCATGTTCCTGAGATCGGCGGCGATGATGAACAGCACCGGCGCCTGCAGCGAGGACGCGACCGTCTGGCCGGGATCGACCGAGCGCGTCAAGACGATGCCGTCGATCGGCGCATAGATGGTGCTCTTGGCAAGGTCGGTCTGCTGCGCCTTGAGATCAGCCTGGGCGATGGCGAGATTGGCCTGTGCACTATCGAGCGCCGCCTTGGAGCGGTCGCGCGTGGCAGTCGCCGCCTCGAGCGACTGATCGGTCGCCATGCCACGCCTGGTCAATTCGGCCGCGCGGGTGAGGGCGCTTTCGTTCTCCTTCAGGGTTACCGTGGCGTCCTCGACATTGGCGGCAGCGGCCTTGGCCGAGGCTTGGGCGCGTTCGATCTGGACCTCGAGTTTCACCGTGTCGAGCGTCGCCAGCACGTCGCCCTTCTTGACCTGCTGGTTCTCTTCGGCGGAGACCGAGCGGATGATGCCGGACAACTCGCTTGAAATGTCGACCTGGGTGAGGGGCTGCAGCGTGCCGGTCGCCGATACCGCGACGGTGAGGTCGGCAATGGTGGCCGGCGTTGTGGTGTAGTCGATCTTGGCCGGGGAGCCGGCATACCATTGGTAGCCGGCGAGGCCGCCGGCAAGTGCGATCAGCGCCAGCAGCGCGTAAAGCCAGCCACGGCGGCGCGTCTTGCGCACACCACTCTGGTCAAGTCCAAGCGCCGCCTCGATGGCGGAATCCGATTCCGTCTTTGGCAGATTGACAAGCTGGTCCACGCCGGACCCCTATGAAAGCGTAATGTCCCTATATGTGCACAGATCAGGCTTGGTGGTTCGAATATCAAATTAAATTTCGGCCATGTTCGGATTGAGGCGGAAGGTTTTCCAAGATGCAGACGCGCAATTACTTGCTTTACGATGTGTTCACGACGGAACGGCTGGCCGGCAATCCGCTGGCCGTCGTGCTCGACAGCCAGGGGCTGGATACAGCCGCCATGCAGGCCATTGCGCGCGAGTTCAACCTGTCCGAATCGGTCTTCGTGCTGCCGCCGGACAATCCAAAACATCGCAACCGCATCCGCATTTTCACGCCCGACTATGAAATGCCGTTTGCCGGCCACCCGACAGTTGGCGCCGCGATCGCGCTGGCCGAACTGACAGGCGAGGGCGAAGCCGGCATCTTCGTGCTGGAGGAGAATATCGGCCCGGTGCGCTGCGCCGTCAGCCGGCACGATGGCGCCACCTTTGCCGAGTTCGACCTGGCGAAGCTGCCGGAGCCGCTGAAGCTCGATGCCGACCCGGAGGCGATCGGCGCCGCCCTCGGGCTGGCGCCGCACGAGATCGGCTTCGAGAATCACCTGGTGTCGTTCTGGTCGGCAGGCGTGCCTTACGTCACCATTCCGGTCGCCAATCTGGAGGCTGCCGGCCGGATCAAGCTCGACAACCAGGCCTGGTCGGAACTGGCGCCGCGCAAGAGCGAATGGGCCTTCGCCAGCCCGTACGTCTATTGCCGCCAGACGGTGAACCATGACAGCGCCTTCCATGTCCGCATGATCGTGCCGGGCACGCCGTCCTATGAAGACCCGGCGACCGGGTCGGCGGCGGCGGCCTTTGCCGGCGCCATCATGCAGTTCGATGGCCCGACCGACGGCATTTCGCAGCTGTGGATCGAGCAGGGGCTGGAGATGGGCCGCCCTTCGCGCATCCGCCTCGAACTCACTGTCGAAGGCGGAAAACTGGCCTCCGCGCGCATCGGCGGCCATGCCATCAAGGTGGCGGAAGGAAAGCTGTTCGTGTGACCGCCTGCGGCAGTTCAGCGATTTGTCGGGAAATGATTCCGGCAGGGCTGGACAGGACCGGTATCGGCGGCTATATGCCCGCCAACGCCGGTTTTTACCGGTCGAGTGGGTGCGTAGCTCAGTTGGTAGAGCAGCTGACTCTTAATCAGCGGGTCCACAGTTCAATCCTGTGCGCACCCACCAAATTTCTAGAAAAGTTGGTGGAAGACCTTGGAATGCCGGACGCGTTGACGCGCCTCGACATGCCTCAGTCATGGGGCAGGTTTGCCTTAAACTCGGCGGCCGGTAAGCCGGTGCGCTATTTGGCGAAGGAGTGAAGGCCGCGCTGGATTAAGAAAAGCCCGGAAGCCGAAGCCGCCATCAATTAAAGCCAGTTTGAAACCACGGACTGGTGTCATACCCTAAGCGCGGATTATAATGATCCAGGAAGTTTTCGGCCCTATTTGACGGTCGCGCAACCACGGTGCCTGTCGATTTGCAATCCGGTTTCGCGGTCGGCTTGCTGCCAGCCTTCTTATGAGCTGTAGAACACGAGGTTGTAGCCTGAGCGGTGGCCACCTTTTTCTTCTCTTTCGCAACAGCTGCTCCGGTAGCGGCCAATACTATTGCTACGCCAAAGACAACGAGTTTCATTGAAAACGCCCTCACCCTGCACAATCCGTAATGATTGCGCCTGGTCACCGTTACGTCAATCACATTTTGTCGGCAACGGCGGCGAATAGTGCCAGTAAAAAGAGCCCACCACAGAAGCAGCGGGCCAACCCCCAGGTGGGGAATCTTTCAGCGGCCGTGCTGTTCGAGCCACCAGCCCGGAATGCCAGTGATCGGCCCGACGATGGTCAGTGAAGGTTCGGGCCGGCGCCCTCCCGTCAAATCGCTCTAGCTACTTCTCCGAAACACCAGCCTCGGCAAAACTCGCCATCCTCGCATGGCATTCCAGTGCCGAGCGGACGATGTTGACGGCGAGGCAGGCGCCGGAGCCTTCGCCGAGCCGCATGCCGAGGTCGAGCAGCGGCGGCAGGCCGAGCGCTTCGAGCAGGCGGCGGTGGCCGGATTCGGCCGAGACATGGGCGGCGATGGTGTGGGCGAGGCCTGAGGGGTGCAGTCGCGCCAGGGGCGCTGCCGCTGCCGTGCAGACGAAGCCGTCGAGCAGCACCGGGACGTTCTTGCGGCGGGCGGCGAGCGTGGCGCCGAAGATGGCGGCGAGTTCGCGGCCGCCAAGGGCGGCGGCGATCTTCAGCGGGTCGGACAGCGCGTCGGCATGGCGCTTGAGGCCGGATTCAATGGCGGTGACCTTGCGCTTCAGCCCGGCATCGTCGACGCCGGTGCCGCGCCCGGTCCATTTTTCAGCGCCGCCGCCGAACAGGGCGGTCGAGATGGCGGCCGCCGGCGTGGTGTTGCCGATGCCCATCTCGCCGAAACAGACGAGGTCGAGGTCGTTCGTCACCGCGTCATAGCCAGCCGAGACGGCGGCGAGGAAGTTTTTTTCGTCCATTGCCGGCACGTCGGTGAAGTCGCCTGTCGGATGATCGAGATCGAGCGGGATGACGTCGAGTTCCGCGCCGGCGATGCGGGCAAGCTGGTTGATGGCGGCGCCGCCGCCGGCAAAATTCGCCACCATCTGCACGGTCACTTCCGACGGGAAGGCCGACACGCCCTGCGCGGTGACGCCGTGATTGCCGGCGAACACGAAGACTTTGACGCGATCGAGTTTCGGCATGTCGCGGCCCTGCCAGCGTGCCAGCCAGGCGGTGAGGGTTTCCAGCCGGCCCAGGCTGCCTTGCGGCTTCGTCAGCGTGTCCTGGCGGCGGGCGACTGCATTGGCGGCCGTATCGCTGCCGGCAGGCAGATCGAAACAGGCGGCGCGCAGTTCATCGAATGATTTGAAGGGCATGGGGAAGGAATCTCCGGGGAAGAATCAGGACAGGGAAATGGAAGCGACGAGCAGGACCGTGATCTCGCCCAACTGCTGCAGGGCGCCGATCGTGTCACCGGTGTGGCCGCCAATCTGGTTGAGGCAGAGCGCGCGCAAGGCGCTGAACACGAGAGCGAGCAGGATCAGTGCGGCAAAGGCGCCGCCGAGCCCCAGAGTCAGAAGCGGGATGGCCCCGAGCACGGCGCCGAGAACAGCTGTCTGGGTCGAGACGGTCCCGGCGCCGGCAGACAGGCCGTCACTGCGCGCCGCCGGCGCCAGATGCATGAACGCGCCGAGCAGGCCGCGCGATGCGGCGTGGGCGGCGATCAGCGCGAAGAGCACGCCTGTCGGATTGACCAGTTGCGACAGCGCGCTCCAGCGGATGAGCATCGACAGGCCAAGAGCTGCTGCGCCATAGGCGCCGATGCGGCTGTCGCGCATGATCTCCAGTCTTTTATCGCGTGTCTTGCCGCCGCCAAAGCCATCTGCGACATCGGAAAGCCCGTCCTCATGCAGGCAGCCCGTGGCGAGCAGGGTTGCTGCAAGCGCAAGGGCTGCTGCCGGGCCGGGGGCAAGGCCGACCTGTACGCCCGCGGCGTAGACGACAGCACCAGCCACAGCGACGGCGAGGCCGGCGACAGGCGCCGCCCAGATCGCATCGGCCAGGCTGCGGCCACGAAGGTCGAAGACCGGCAGCGGCAGCCGGGTGAAGAAGACGAGGCAAAGCGCGACGTCGTCGAACGCTTGCCGGGGCGAGGGCACGGAGGTCATGCACCCCTCGCAATGGCGTGGAAGAAGGTGCCGCTGACATGGCCGCGGCGATAGCCGGAGGCGCCGAGCGGATTGCACTGACCGTCGGCGAGATCGGCCAATGGCTCGTCATTGCCGGTGGCGATCATCTGCGCATAGTGGAATTCATGGCCACGGATCAGCGCGCCTTGCGGCCCCAGCGGACAGGCGACGCGCAGGCGTGCCTCGCGGTAGCCGAGGTTCATCTTGCGCTTGGCAAAGCTGGTGGAATGGCCGAGCAGGCCAAGCATGGCGTGCGTCTCGCCGGCCGCGTCCTCCAGCGCTTCGCCCAGCACCATGAAGCCGCCGCACTCGCCATGGATCGGCTTGGTCTCGGCAAACCTGGCCATGCCAGCTCGGAAATTGGTCGCCGCCGCGAGGCTGCCGGAGTGGAGCTCGGGATAGCCGCCGGGCAGCCAGCAGACATCGCAATTCTGCACCGGTGCTTCGTCGGCTAGCGGCGAGAACGGCACGATCTCGGCGCCGGCCTGACGCCAGTGGGCGGCGACGTGCGGATAGAGGAAGGTGAAGGCGGCGTCTTCGGCGAGCGCGATTCGTTGGCCGGGCGGCTGCAAGGCATGTTCGAAACTGCCTGATGCCGGCGAAAACGGCGCGGCCAGCGCCATGATGGCGTCAAGGTCGAGGGATTTCTCGACCATGTCGGCGAGGCGGTCGAGATGCGTCATCAGGTCGGCATATTCGCCGGCCTGGACGAGGCCGAGATGGCGCTCCGGCAAATTGAGCGTGGGATCGCGCAGGATGGCGCCGACGACCGGCAGGCCGAGCGTTTCGATCGCCTCGCTGCACAGCTTGCGGTGGCGCTCGCTGCCGAGACGGTTGAGCACGATTCCGGCCATGCGCACATCCGGGTCGTAGGTGGCAAAACCCTTCGCGACGGCGGCCGCCGTCGTCGACTGTCCCGAGACGTCGAGCACCAAAAGCACCGGCAGGTGGTAGAGCCGCGCCAGATCGGCGGCCGAGCCGGTGCGGCCTTGTCCGGCCGGGATGCCGTCGAACAGGCCCATGGCGCTTTCGAGGAAGATAAAATCGGCGTCCTCGGTGGCATTGCCGGCCAACGCGTTGAGCAGGTCAGGCGACATCGCCCAGCTGTCCAGGTTGACGCCGGACAGGCCAGTGGCGGCGGTATGAAAACCCGGATCGATATAGTCGGGGCCGGACTTGGCGCCGCGCACCTTGATGCCGCGCCGGGCGAGCGCGCGCAAAATGCCGATGGTGACGCTGGTCTTGCCGGAGCCGGAACGCGGCGCGCCGATGATGATGGCGCGGGTCATGCGTTACCCGCCAGTGCTGCGCGCATGGCGACGATGCCGCCGACGACAATGAGGGCCGGCGAGGCCAATTCCGCCGCGGCGGCCGCTTCGGAAATGGTGGCGAGTGTCGCGACGACGGTCCGCTCCTGCGGTGTCGTCGCCGAAACGATGACAGCCGCCGGCGTGGACGGCGCCAGCCCGCCTTCGAGCAGCGACGCGGCGATAACAGGCAGATTGGCCATGCCCATATAGATGACCACCGGCTGGCCGGTGCGGGCGATCGCGCCCCAGTCGAGATCGTCATCTGTGCCGGCGGCATGACCTGTCGCCAGGATGATCGCCTTGTTGATGCCGCGCATGGTTGCGGGAATGCCGGTGGCGGCCAGCGCGCTCAGCCCCGATGTCAGGCCGGGCATGACGCGGAAAGGGATTTTTTCGCGCGCCAGCGCCAGCGCCTCTTCGCCGCCGCGGCCGAAAATATAGGGATCGCCGCCCTTCAGCCGGACGACGCGGCGGCCCTCGCGTGCCAGCCGCACCAGCAAAGCGGTGATGTCGTCCTGCTTCATCGACGGCTTGCCGCCGCGCTTTCCCGCAAAGAACAGCTGGGCATTGTCCGCAACGGCGACAACGTCAGAGGAGACCAGCGCGTCATAGACCACAGCGTCGGCCTCGGCCAATGCCGCCAGCACTTCCAGCGTCAGGCAGCCGGGATCGCCGGGACCGGCGCCGGCCAGCCAGACATGGCCCGGCTCAAGCCGGCGCGGCTTGAAGTTCAGCCGTGCAAGCGCCTGTTCGAGCGTCGGGTTTTCGCTTTTGGTCTTGCCGCTCACAATCCGTCCCGCCCGCGAAAACGCCGCTGGTAGTGGGCGTCGTACAATGAACTCTCGCCAAAACCTTCCGCTGCCAGCGAGCGGCCGACGAAGATGATCGCCGTGCGCTCCATGGGATCGGCGGCGAGCAGCGCCTCGATGGTCGCTAGCGTGCCGGTCAGCACGCGCTCGTCCGGCCATGAAGCGCGAAAGACGATCGCCACCGGGCAATCGCCGCCATAATGCGGCGACAATTCGGCGACGACGCGATCGATGGCGTGGATGGCGAGATGAATGGCCAGTGTGGCGCCGGTGCGGCCGAAGCCGGCCAGCGTTTCGCCCGGCGGCATTTTCGAGGCGCGGCCGGAGACGCGGGTCAGCACCAGGCTTTGCGCCACCTCGGGAATGGTCAGTTCGCGGCAAAGGGCTGCGGCTGCGGCGGCGAAAGAGGGAACGCCCGGCGTCAGCGTGTAAGGAATGCCGTGTTTTTCCAGCCGGCGGATCTGCTCGGCCACGGCGCTCCACACCGAGAGGTCGCCGGAATGCAGGCGGGCGACATCGTGGCCGGCCTGGTGGGCTGTCACATATTCGACCTCGATTTCGTCGAGTGACATCGGCGCCGTATCGATCAGTTTGGTCCCCGGTGCGCAGTGTTGCAGCAATTCCGGCGCGACGATCGAGCCGGCATGCAGACAGACCGGGCAGCTTGCCAGCAGCTTGGCGCCGCGCAGTGTGATGAGGTCGGCGGCGCCGGGACCGGCGCCGATGAAATGCACGGTCATGGCGCGTCTCCGCTGATGGCGATGGCGCAGGTGACCGGGCCGAGCACGGTGCGTGGACCAAGCAGCTTTGCACCGGGGCCGGCAACGGCAAGGGCGGAGGCTTCTGAGACAGAGGGTGTGCCGGCGAGATCCTGCGAGAGATCGGATTTGCTGAGTGCCTCCGACGAGACGGCCTGAAGTGCTGCGTCATCAACGATGATGACGGGAAGGTTGAGCGTGCGGCCAGCGGCAGAGATCGCTTCTTCGTCTTTCTTGAGCGCGGCGGTCGCCAAGGCCGACAGCGCCGTTATCGCCAGCCCGTGCGCTTCGAGGGCGGTTTCGATCGCCGCGAGCACGTCTTCGACGCTCACGCCCTTCCGGCTGCCGATGCCCGCCACCATCATGGCTTCACCCAGCTCCACTGGGTGACCGGCATGGCCGGGCGCCAGGCCTGCATCGAACCGACAGGAGAAGCGCGGGAAATGGTGATGCGGGTAAGGTCGCCGCCGCGCTTGATGTGCTCCGCGAGAAGCAGCGCCTCCATCTCCAGCGTCACCGCATTGGCAACGAGACGGCCACGGGATGGCAGCGCCTTGATGGCGGCGTTCAGTACGCCGGCGTCGCTGCCACCTCCGCCGATGAAGATCGCATCCGGCGTGTCCAGCCCGGCCAGTGCCTTGGGCGCCGACCCTTCCACCACGACAAGACCGGGCACGCCGCAATGCGCGGCGTTGCGGACGATGCGGGCGGCGCGGTCGCTGTTGGCCTCGATGGCGATGGCGCGCATCGAGGGGTGAGCGAGCATCCATTCGATGCCGATGGAGCCCGAACCGGCGCCGATGTCCCACAGCAATTCGCCACGCCTCGGCGCCAGCGCCGCAAGCGTGATGGCGCGGATGTCGTGCTTGGTGATCTGGCCGTCGTGCTCGAACAGATGGTCGGCGCGGCCAACGGTCAGCGGCAGGATGCGGGCCTCTTGTGTCGATTCAAGCTCAAGCGCCAGCACGTTGAGCGGATTGATGTCTCTGAGATCGAAAGCGTCGGCACGTGCCGAGCGAAGCTTCTCGTTCGGTCCGCCCAGCGCTTCCAGAACGGTCAGCCGCGAACCGCCGAAGTCGAGCTCTGCGAGCAGGCGCGCTATTGTCGCTGGTGCGTCGCCGTCCGATGTCAGCGCCAGGATGCGCGCCCTGGGATGCAGCAGCGGCCGGATCAGATCGAGTGGGCGGCCATGCAGCGAGATCACTTCGATGTCCTGCAACGCCCAGCCGAGCCGTGCGGCGGCCAGCGAAGTCGCTGACGGCGCGGGGATAACATGCATTTGCCCAGGCTTCACCTTGCGGGCAAGCGTAGCGCCGACACCATGGAAGAACGGATCGCCGGAGGCGAGCACGCAGACCTGCCGGCCGGCCAGCGCCAGCACGTCTGCCATGCCGGCATCGAAAGGAACCGGCCAGGCGCGCGCCTCGCCCTTGGCCAGGGAGGCCACCAGCGCCAGATGCCGCTTGCCGCCGAAGACGAATTCGGCTTGCGCGATCAGCCGCTTGGCCTCGTCGCCGAGACCCGCTAAACCGTCCTCGCCGATGCCGACGATTGTAAGCCATTTTGGCGTGGGCTGTTTTTTTGACATGTCGCGCCGCCCCTCATCCGCCTGAGGCGTTCGTCGTTCGAAAAGTCAAGCAATTGACTTTTCGTCTGCCAGCCAGACCACTCCTCACCTCCCCGTGTAGTGACGGGGAGAAGGGAGAAGCTCCGGCGCTGACGCCTCCCTCTCCCCGTTCTTCACGGGGAGAGGGTAGGGGTGAGGGGCAGCGCCGACGCTGTTCAACATGGTGCTCATGAAGAAGATTCTGATCCTTGGCGGCACGACAGAAGCGCGCCAATTGGCCGAAAAACTGGTGGAAGATTTCCGTGTCACCCTGTCGCTGGCCGGCCGCACCGAAAGCCCGGTCGCGCAAGGCGTGCCGGTGCGCAGCGGCGGATTTGGCGGCGCCGACGGGCTGGCCGCCTATCTCAGGGAGGCGGGCATCGACCTGCTGATCGACGCCACACATCCCTATGCGGCGCAGATATCCGCCAATGCGGCGCAAGCCTCGCGCCTGACCGGTGTGCCGATCCTGGCGCTGCGCCGTCCCGGCTGGAAGCCTGTCGACGGCGACCGCTGGACGCAGGTCGATACGACAGGCGATGCGGTGCACGCGCTTGGATCGACGCCGCGCCGCGCCTTCCTGGCGCTCGGCCGGCAAGAGGTCGCGGCTTTCGAGGCGGCGCCGCAGCATCACTACCTCATCCGCAGCGTCGATCCGGTCGAGCCGAAACTGGCGGTGCCGGATGCGACCTACCTTCTGGCGCGCGGGCCGTTTCGCGAGGCGGATGAACGCGCACTGCTCGAGGAGCACCGCATCGATGGTGTCGTGTCCAAGAACAGCGGCGGTGAGGCGACCTACGGCAAGATCGCGGCGGCGCGGGCGCTCGGTATCGAGGTGGTGATGGTGCGCAGGCCCATCCTGCCGGAGGTGCCGTCGGCCGAAACTGTCGAAGCATTGGCCGCGATGATCGATCATGGTCTCGACCCCGTCGCGGAGCGCGGCGTGTAGACCAGCGCCGGTTTGTCGCCGCGCTTGATGATCCGTGTTTCCGGCGAACCGATGATGATGCAGGTCGCCATGTCGGCTTTTTGCGCGTCGACATCGGCCAACAAAAAGACCTCGATGCGCTCGTCCGGGCGGCCGGCGGCGCGGCCGAAGATGACCGGCGTGGTGCCGGGCAGGATGGCGGCCAGGCATTCGAAGGCACGGCCGAGCTGCCAAGGGCGCGCCTTGCTGATCGGGTTGTAGAGCGCGATGACGAAGCCGGCGCCGGCCGCCGCCAGGAGGCGCAGTTCGATCAAGTCCCACGGCTTCAGATTGTCGGACAGCGAGATGGCGCAGAAATCATGGCCGAGCGGCGCGCCGATGCGGGCGGCAACCGCCAGCATGGCGGTGACGCCGGGCACGACAGTGACATCGACGGTGCGCCATTCGGCCGGACCGGCCTCGATCGCCTCGCAGACGGCGGCCGCCATGGCGAACACGCCGGGATCGCCGCCGGAGACGACGGCGACGTCATGGCCGTCCGCCGCCTTTACCAGCGCGTCCTTGGAGCGGGCGAGTTCCTCGCGATTATCCGAGGCGACGCGGGTTTGATCCGGGCGAAGATCAAGCCGGTCGAGATACGGCTTGTAGCCATAGAAGAACTTTGCCTCGGCGACGGCGCGGCTGGCTTGCGGCGTCACCTGGTCGGCATTGCCGGGCCCAAGGCCGATGACGGTGAGCCGGCCGCTCACGGCGTGCCTCCCATAACGCCAGGCCGGCCGGACCAGCCGGCGACCAGCACGATGGCGAAATAGGGGGCCTTGTCGTCCGGCTTGTCGGCGAGCTTCAACGAAACGCTGCCGGCCATGGTGCCGCGCTCGACATAGACGGCGCGGGTCAGTTTGCCGGTGGCTTCCAGCGCCCGCCTGATCTTGGGCAGGTTGCGGCCGACCTTCATGATGACGGCGGCATCCGTGTCGGCGAGACGGCGTGTCAGCTCGAACTCGCTCATCGTGCCGGGCAAAACCGTCAGGACATCGTCGCCCTGGACGATCGGCACGCCGGTCTGCGACCAGCAGCCCGACATGGCGGTGACGCCGGGGATGACTTCGGTCGGGAAGCGATGGGCGAGGCGGACATGCAGGTGCATGTAGGAGCCGTAGAACAGCGGGTCGCCTTCGGAGAGCACGGCGACCATGCGGCCGGCTTCGAGGTGTTCGGCGACCTTCTCGGCCGACTCCTCGTAGAAATCGGTGATCTGCGAACGGTAGTCGTCGTGATCCTTGTCGATCTCGGTGGTGACGGGATAGAGAAGCGGCAGTTCCAGCATATCCGGCCGGAAACGCGCCTCGACGATGGCGCGCGCGTTGCTATTGTTGCCGCGCTTGGCGAAATAGGCAACGACATCGGCCTCGGCCAGGACGCGCGCGGCTTTCAGCGTCAAGAGTTCGGGATCGCCGGGACCGGTGCCGACGCCGACGAGGCGGCCTTTTGCCAGATCTTCTTTGACAGCTGCGTTCACAGGCCGGGCCTCGCCAGCGAATTGAGCGCGGCTGCAGTCATGGCGCTGCCGCCAAGCCTGCCGCGCACGATGGCGTAGGGCACGCCATAGGAATTCTGCACCAGCGCATCCTTGGATTCGGCGGCCCCGACGAAGCCGACCGGCATGCCGATGATCGCCGCCGGCTTCGGCGCGCCGTCGCGCAATTTTTCCAGGAGATAGAACAGTGCCGTCGGCGCATTGCCTATGGCGACCACCGAACCGGCCATACGCTCGCCCCACAGATCGATTGCCGCGGCCGAGCGGGTGTTGCCGATCTGCTTGGCGATGTCGTGCGTGCGCGGGTCGCGCAAGGTGCAGATCACCTCGTTGCCGGCCGGCAACCGGGCGCGGGTGACGCCATGCGAGACCATTTCGGCGTCGCAGAAGATCGGTGCGCCGGCCGTCAAGGCGCTGCGGGCGGCGGCAACGAAATCGCTGGAGAAAACAAAATGACTTGATGCTTCGACCTGGCCGCAGGCATGGATCATGCGGATGGCAATGTCGGCCTCGGCCTCGGAAAAGCGGGACAAATCGGCCTCGGCGCGGATGATGGCAAAAGAGCGCTCATAGATGGCGTTGCCGTCATGGATGTAATCGTAGGCGGCCATGCTTATTCCTGTCGGTAGCTTTCGGCGATTGCCGCCGGTCCGAGCCTTGTCAGGCAGGCGGCGGCGGTTTCACCTGGATATTGAGCGCTGCGGACCATCGCTGCGACGCGACCGATGCCGCGCGCGGCGTCATAGCCCGGCCTGTAGCCCGCAGGAAGGGCCTTTGCCGTCGCGTTCACGACAAGTCCGGCTCCGTTTTCGCCGCCGACGATTGTTAGCGCGGCAGAGCCGGGGTGAGCGCAGCCCTTGGCGCAGCCGGAAATGTGCAGTGTGAAGTCGAGGATATCAGCGTTTTCGGCGGCGATTGTCTCGGCGATGTCGCGCGTGGCGATGCGGCCGGAGGCACACGCAGGGGTGCCGGGGCAGGCGGCGATGCGGGTGCGCGGGTCGGCGGCGGTGGTGACGAAGCCGAGCGCGGTGGCGGTGGCCTGCAGGAGGTGGTTTGCGGACGATGGTTGGCCGAGGAAAAGCAAGGCGCGGCCGGGGGCGAGGCGGATTTCGGCGACGCCGAGGGACAGGGCGCTTTGGGCGAGGGCGATGAGTTTTTCGGCCGGCATGCTGCCATAGGGGAGGGCTATGCCGAGAGCGGTGGTGTCGTTGGATAAGGGGAAAAGACCGATAGGCCGGCGATCCTGCACACCCCCCTCCGTCCTGCCGGACATCTCCCCCTCAAGGGGGGAGATTGCGTCTTCGTGGGCGATTTCGCCAATTTTCAGCGTCGAAAGTGGAGAGCCGCCGGCGACCCTGCTGATCTCCCCCCTTGTGGGGGAGATGTCCGGCAGGACAGAGGGGGGCGCGAGGGAATGCCAGCTTGCGAGAGAGGCCAATTGCCTCTCCGACAAATCCCGAGAATGTGCGTCACGCCCCTTCTCGGCAACCATCCTCAGCGCAGCAACCGCAATATCGCGCGCTGCATCCTCATCGGCCGTCGCAAGCGGCCTCGCGCTTTGACCGTCAACAGCGACAGATACAGTCCACAGAACGCTAGCGCCGTCCCGCACCGCCTTCAGCCTGACATCGGCCGTCACCCCATCCATCGTCAACTGCCCGTCGCCATCGACAACCACCGAAACCTTCGGCCCGAGCCTTGGCGTCAGCCCAGCTTCCTCGACCGCAGCCCTGACCCGCTCAGCCAAAGATCGCGGATCGGCAATCTCCCGCGGATCGATGCCGGCCAGCGGCCCGGTCTCGACCGGCACGCCGGTACGCACTGCAATCCCCAGTGCATCGACCTCCGCCGCCAACAGCACCGCACTTTCCGCCGTCAGGCCGCGTATCTGCAGGCTGCCTCGTGCGGTCACTTCCATGATGCCGTTGCCGCGCTTCAAGGCGGATTCGCAGAGTCCGATCAGCGACTTGGGGGAAAGCCCTCCAGCAACCGGGTTGAGCCGCACCAGCAGGCCATCGCCGGTCTGCATCGGCGCCGAGAGAGCCGGACAGGCGCCGCGGCGCGAGAAGGCGTTCATGCCGCGACCCCGAGCGCCTCGGCCTCGGCGATCAACGCCGCGAGATCGTCGTCGATCGCGTTGCGCAAGGGATGCCAGAGACCACGCCGGCGCGCCGACAGGAAGCGTTCGGCGATGACTTTGGCTGCGGCCGGGTTTTCGCGCAGGATGAAGGCGCGGACATCGGGATCACCGACATAGGCATCATGCACGGCCTCGATCAGCGCGCCTGAAATGGCGTGCGTGGTTTCAGCGAAGCCGATGAGGCGGTCGACCGTTTCGGCGAATTCGGAGGCGCCGCGCGGGCCGTGCCGCATCTGGCCGGCGATGAAACGCGCATTGACGGCTCGCGCCCGCACAACCCGCGACACAGCCTCGCCGACCGAGCGCGGCTTCGGCTTGTGCGGGTCGGTGGTGTCGAGCACGATGACGTCGGCATTTCGGCCGAGCGTCGCAAGTGCAGCCGAAAAGCCGCCGATGAAGGCGACGTCGGCGGAGCCCTCGAGAATGTCGCGGCCGGGATCGTCGCCGGTGTGGACGAGCAGATCGGCCTCGGCGATGCGGGTCTCGAAAGCGCCGGGGGAGGCAATGCCTTCGCCCTCGGCGCCGCCATAGGCATGCGATGTCGCATCGAGATAGGCGCGGCCGATTTCTTCGCGCCCGACCCAGTCGCCGCTGGACAGCAGGTCCTCGACGCCGGCGCCGTAGGTGCCGGGCGAGGTGCCGAAGATGCGCGGGCCGATCTTGCCATCGGCGCGGGTTCTGGCGGCGAGCGGGTTTTCCGAATCGTCCTCGTCGCGCGCGGCTACGGCGTTGGCGGCGGCGTCGATCAGCGCGATCTGGGTCGGGAACATGTCGCGGAACAGACCCGAAATCCGCCAGGTGACATCGACGCGCGGGCGACCGAGCGTGGCCGGCGGCAGCACTTCGATGCCGGTGATGCGGCCGGTGGCACTGTCCCATTGCGGCCGGCAGCCCATCAGCGCCAGGCCTTGCGCGATCTCCTCGCCGCCAGTGCGCAGCGAGGCCGAGCCCCAGAGGTCGATGACCAGCGAGCGCGGCCAGTCGCCATGCGACTGCATATAGCCGCGCACGACTTCTTCTGCCGCCGCCTTTCCCAGATCGTAGGCGGTCGGCGTCGGCATGGTGCGCGGGTCGGAGGTGAACAGGTTGCGGCCGGTGGGCAGCACGTCGGAGCGGCCACGCGCCGGTGCGCCCGCCGGACCCGCCTTGATGTGACGGCCGTCGAGCGCGGCAAGAAGTGCTGCTTTCTCGGCCTCCGCGCTTTGCACGCGCATGGCGTCGGGCTCGTCGTCGGGAGCGCGGCCATAGATGTGCAGGCCGTCCTTGATGGCGAAATCCTTGAGGTCGCAGAGCCAGGCGTCGATGCGGCGCAGCGCCTCGTCGGGCGCATCGGTTCCGGCGACGCCGGCTTCGGAGGCGAAGCCGGTCTTTTGCGCCGTGTCGACGATCAGCTTGGCCAGACGATCGCGGCGGCGGCGGTCGAGGCCGTCGGCCTGGGCATATTCGTCGACGAGGCGTTCGAGCTTGTGCTGCCCTTCGTCTAGGCCGGCACCGGTCAGCGGCGGCGGCAGATGGCCAAGCGTGACGGCGGCGATACGCCGCTTCGCCTGCGCCGCTTCGCCGGGATTGGAGACGATGAAGGGGTAAATGACGGGCAACGAGCCGGTGACGATCTCGGGGAAGCAGTTTTGTGAGAGCGCTACCGTCTTGCCGGGCAGCCATTCCAGCGTGCCATGAGCGCCGACATGGATGAGAGCATGGATGCGGAGCGATTTGCGCAGCCACAGGCCGAAGGCGATGAGGTCGTGGCGGGGAGGGAGCGTCGGGTCGTGGTAATCGGCGCGGCGGTCGGCCGAGCGGCCACGGTCGGGGGCGAGAGCGACAGTGATGTTGCCGAAGGTGGCGGCGCGGAAGGGGAAGCCGCTCTTACCCTCCCCCTTGTGGGGAGGGTGGCCCGCAGGGCCGGGTGGGGGTGGTGCACCGCTACCCCCACCCCGTTTCGCGCCATCCGCTTCGCGAATGTCGCGAACCGACCCTCCCCACAAGGGGGAGGGTGAAGGGGCGCCCCATGCCGCCTCGACTGCAGCCAGTGCGTCAGCCGGCAAATCCTTTGAGAAGTCCAGATACTCCTCCAACCCCAGCCCATCGCCTCTCCGCTCCAACGCGTCCAGCAACTCACGCGGCGTTTGCGGAATCCCTTCAACCCGATAGCCCTGCTCCTTCAGGTCATGCAGCATGGCCAGCACGCTGGACGGCACATCCAGGCCCACTGCATAGCCAGTGCGGCCGGGCGCGCTCGGATAGTCCGGAATGAGGATCGCCAACTTACGCGTCGCGCGGGGCGTCTGCTGCAGCTTGATGAACGCCGCGACACGCTCCGCCACTTGCGCAACGCGATCCGGTTCCGGGCGGTTCGCTAAGGCGCGGTGGCCGAGCGCCGGGTCGGTCTCGCTCTCGCCCTTGAAGGAAATCGCGCCGGCCAGGATGCGGCCGTCGAGTTCGGGCAGCACGACATGCATGGCAAGGTCGGCCGGCGCCAGGCCGCGCTGGTTGTTGTCCCAGACGTCGCGGCGGGTGGTGGCGACGATGACCTGGAAGACCGGCACGCAGGCCCGGTCGAACAGGGTTTGGACGCCGGGTTCGGCGCCGGATGCGAAGGCGGTTGAAGTGATGATGGCGGCGGGGTTGAGCGAGGCGAGCGCGGTCTCGACGAAGGCCAGCGACGTCGGGTCCTTCAGGCTGGAGACGAAGATCGGGACCGGTCTCATGCCGCGCTGGCGGAGTGCATCAAAGAGGGCATCGATTGGCGCGACATCGGCGGCCAGCAGCATCGAGCGGTAGAAGAGGATGGGGATGATGGGAGAGTTGATGTTGTCTGCGCCGAGTTCCCGCCCACCCCCCTCTGTCCTGCCGGACATCTCCCCCGCAAGGGGGGAGATTGATCTGTCGTCAACGGTTTCGCCAATCTTAGATGACCCAGACAGCTTCCTGTTCAACGGGGCCGAAGAGGAGCCGGCTTTGGTGACGGCTGATCTCCCCCCTTGCGGGGGAGATGTCCGGCAGGACAGAGGGGGGTGTGAAGGAACGCCGACATTGGCCAAATCCAACTTGCCCACCACGCCGCGACCTGGCTCGTAGTAACCAGCTTTCGGCACGCTAACCGGGTCAGCCGAAGCCGCATCCCGTCCCGCCAGCCCCGCCAATCTTTGCATCAGCGCTGTCATATTCTCCGGCCCGCCCTCGCGGAAATAGCCCAGCAGGCCGTCCAGCTCCGCGCGGGGCAGCGTCGAGGCTTCGATCAGCCTGAGGTCCTCGTCATGGCTTTCACCAGGCAGCAGCGCCAGCTTGATGCCACGTTCGCGAGCAGTCACCGCGAGTTGGTCGCAGCCATAGCGCCACCAGTCGTAGCCGCCGAGGATGCGCACCAAAATCACCTTGGCGTGGCGGGCGACGCTGTCGATCCAGAGGTCCACGGACATGGGATGGCGCAGGTCGCGCAGCGCCGCCAGCCGCATCGACGGCAGGCGGACGGCATCGGCCTTCCAGGCCGCCGCGAGGCCGGCGAGGTCGCTGTCGGTGAAGGACAGCGCCACGATATCCGCCGGCGTCTGCCGGAGATCAACTGGCTCGGCGAGATCGTCGAGCGAGGCGGAGGTCGTGGCGAGTATATGCATCGCGGCTCGTGCCTGAGATCAACCGGCGAGTATACGCTCGATCGCCGGACGGTTCAGCCCCTTCAGGCCAATGACGACGAGACGCGAGCGGCGATCGTCCTCAGCCGCCCAGGCGCGGTCATAGTAATGGTTGACGCGTGGGCCGACGGCCTGCAGCAAAAGCCGCATCGGCTTGCCGCCGACATCGACGAAGCCTTTTACACGCAACACGTTTTCCTGTTCGGCGGCGGTGGCGACGCGCCTGGCCAGGTCGTCGGGATTGGCGATCGAGGGGATGTCGACGATGAAGGTGTCGAAATCGTCATGCTCATGATCGAAAGCGCCGTCGTGATGCGACTTGCGGTTCTCGATGTCGTCTTCGACGGCGAGACCGAGGCCAAGCAGCACCGACGGGTCGACCTTGCCATGTGCGGTCGGCACGATCTTCACGGCGCGGGCGGAATGTTCATTGATGATGGCGTTGGCGCGGGCCGAACCGGGGGCGTCCATCAGATCGCTCTTCGACAGGATGATCAAATCGGCGCAGGCGATCTGGTCCTCGAACACTTCTTCGACAGGATCGTCATGGTCGAGCGTCTCGTCCTGGACACGCTGCGCCTGCAGGGCGTCCATATCGTTGGCAACGCGTCCCTCAGCCAGCGCCGGGCCGTCGACCACGGCGATGACGCCATCGACGGTCACCCGGCTCTTCACGCTTGGCCACTGGAACGCCTGGACCAGCGGCTTGGGCAGAGCGAGGCCCGAGGTCTCGATCAGGATGTGGTCGACCCTCGGTGTCAGCGCGAGGATCTTGTCGAGGGCGGGCACGAAATCGTCGGCGACTGTACAGCAGATGCAGCCATTGGCCAGTTCGACGATGTTTTCCTCGGGGCAGGTGTCGATGCCGCAGCCTTTCAGGATTTCCCCGTCGATGCCGATGTCGCCGAACTCGTTGACGATGATGGCGATGCGCTTGCCGCCGGCATTTTCCAGGAGATGGCGGACCAGCGTCGTCTTGCCGGCGCCGAGGAAGCCTGTAACGACAGTGCAGGGAACACGGGAGAGGTTGGCGGCCGGGTTTGAAGCGTTCATCGTCAGTCCTTCAGCATGTCGAGGGGTGGGATGCGGGCAACGAGGCCGCGCTTGAGGCTATCGGGCCGGCCGCGCCACGGGATGAGGCCGTCGGCCGAAGTCGCGAAGAGCTTTGCGCCGGTAACGAGGTCGGCGCCGCTGGTTGCGGCCAGATCGCCGAAGACATAGCTCCAGCAGCCATCGCGCAGGATCGCGGCGCTGAGGCGGCGCTTGCAATTGCCGAGACATTCGGCGGTGCGGACCCGGATATCGCCGGCAGCGGCGCGGCGTGTGTCCTCAGCCAGCAATTCGCCGGCGCGCGGATGGGCGTCGGAACCGGTCTCATCGCGGCAGGAGGCGCAGACGATGACGGTCACGCCGGTCAGGGCGTCGTTGTCCCCGGACGCAATGTCCGCTGTGCCAGCCGAAAAACTGCTGTTCTGGTCCAAAAACCGTGCTCCTTGCCCGGAAACCCGCCAGGCGATCGGATACTTTGTCTCAGACGGCAGGTCTCCTGGCTCGCGGGTCGTCGCCTTGGTTAGCCGCCTTCCCGGTGTTACCCAGTGGCTTTCGGCCTTGGCTCGTCGCTTACAGTTGCGGGGACAGCCGCGGATTTGGGACCGAAATCCCGCACCGCATTCCCTATTGGCCCTTGCCGTTGCGGGCAGGGGACCGTCTGCAGCGGATTTAGGCTTTTGCGGGCGGCGGTGTCAACGCACGGCTACGACATGGCGATGTCGGCAGGGGCTGTCATGTCCCGGCTTCCGGCAGTGCCAGGATGACCTGTCGGATAGCTTGATAGCCATCGCTATAGTCCCAGTCATGACCGACAGCCAGATTCTGTCCCTCATGCCAAACCGCGTTGTCCAGAAGGACTTCGGCACTAATCAGCGTGCCCTTCAAGCCTGCCAGAAAGGTCCGGACAAAATGGCTTCCGGGGGGTACCGAAGCTGTGAACAGCTTTTCCAGCTTGGCATAGAATGCTGGATAGCCTGGTGTCAGCGAGCATAGCTCGGTTGTGGCCTGGGAAATGACCGGGCCGCTATAGATTTTCCAGCGGGCATCTTTTCGCCAGATCTTCCAACTGGCGCTGCTTCGCTGCCAAAGCTCTATTTCGGCCTGCATGTTCTCGCAGACGTGATCGGCCAGTCCCTCAATGGCCACATGGAAAACACCACGGAGAAACTTTTCAAACGCCTGGTTCAGTTCCTGTTCGCGCGTGTCGCCGAAGCCAGCAAAGGATTCAATGACCGGCTGAACATCAAGCAGCGGAGAAAAAATGTAGATTTCCAGGACCAGCCGGTCAGAACTCGTCTCGAACACCTCAGCCTCAAACCGAAGCTGCTTCGATTGGAGCATGACGTCCCTATCTCTGCGGACTGCATCTATTCCATGCGCAATGAGGGCGCCATGGATCATGTCGAGCACTTTGTCCGATGCCATTGCACAACCTACGAGGCTTATTGAGGCGTCTATGACAGACGCTGCAAGGGTTGGCCATCTCTCTCGCTAGCCAATGCCGGCCCCAGATTGCCGGCCGGCGTCACTTCGATGCGCTCAAGGCCAAGCCAGCCCTGCATCTCCTTTAGTTCCTCGAAAAGCTGTGCGGTGGTCTCAGGCGGTGCGCCGGGTTCGGCGTAGGCGGCGTGGACGCGCAGCACGCCGGCGGGACGGTCGGCCTTGAGATCGACGCGGGCGACGATCCGGTCGCCGAGCAGGAAGGGCAGGACGTAGTAGCCATATTGGCGCTTGTCAGCCGGGGTGTAGATCTCGATGCGGTAGTGGAAATCGAACAGGCGCTCGGTGCGCGAGCGCTCGAAGACCACCGGATCGAAGGGCGCCAGTAGCGCGCGGGCCTCGATCTTTCGCGGCAGACGGGCGTCCTTATAGAGGTAAGCCGGCTTGTCCCAGCCTTCGACGTTTACCGGCAGCAACTCGCCCATCTCAACCAGTTCCTCCAACCGGCCCTTCATGTCGGCTGGCGACAAGCGGAAATAATCGCGCAGGTCACCCGACGTCGCGATGCCGTGGGCGCGGGCAGAAATGCGCAGCAATTCGCGGTGCGCGTCCTCGGCCGCCGGCACCGGCAGATCGAGGATCGCCTGCGGCAGCACGCGCTCGGGCAGGTCGTAGAAACGCTCGAAGCCACGGCGGTGCGCCGTGGTGATGCGTCCGGCCCAGAACAGCCATTCGAAGGCGTGCTTGGCGTGGCTCCAGCCCCACCAGCCGCCCGAACCTTTCTGGCCTTCCAGTGCCGAAGCGGCAATCGGGCCGCGCTCGGCGACCGCGCGGTAGATCTCTTCGATATAGGCGGCGTGCTCGCGGCCCCATTTGGCGAGGCCGAGATACATTTCGTCGCCTTGCTCGGCCCGCTGCATGCGCCAGCGCATCAGCGGGTAGGTCTCGACCGGCAGGAACGAGGCCTCATGCGCCCAGTATTCGAACACCGTGCGTTTGCGGGTGATGGCCGCATTGTCGAGCAAAGCCAGCGGGTAGGGGCCAAGCCGCGAATAGAGCGGCATATAGTGGGCGCGCACCACCGCGCTGACGGAATCGATCTGCAGCAAGCCGGTGCGCGACAGCACGCGGGCGAGGTGGCGGCGATCGGGCGTGCCGACCGGGCGGGGATCGAGAAATCCTTGCGCGGCGAGCGCGATGCGCCTGGCCGCGGGGAGTGAGATTTTGTCCTTCGTCAAAGTGTCTTGCCTCGAACCATTTTCCCGACTTTAGCCGGCGATTCCGGTCATGCTAGCAGGCAAATGGCGGGAGATGTGTCAGGAGACAAAAGTGGAGTGAAAGATGAAGGAAATCAAACAGGAGGAGATCGGACCAGTTTTTCCCGGCCTGCCGTCCAGCACTGTCTTTTGAACAAGGTTTGACTTGCTTCGCTGAAAGCCGTGCGCTAACCCTCGCCGCGTTGCAGCAAAGGCACCTAAAACGGTTCAGCGGTTAAACTGTCGCGCTTCCGCATTAGGGTTGGTTGCTGTAATCAAAGTGGATTGGCCGCCAACGGAAAGCCGAGCATGAACGTACTCCTCAGTTCATACCTGCCCATCGTCCTCTTCATCGCCGTGGCCGCAGTTGTAGGCCTGGCGCTTATCATCGCGCCGTTCCTGGTGGCTTATCGCAATCCCGATCCGGAGAAGCTTTCCGCCTACGAGTGCGGGTTCAACTCGTTCGACGATGCCCGGATGAAATTCGACATCCGCTTCTACCTGGTGTCGATCCTGTTCATCATCTTCGATCTGGAAGTGGCCTTCCTGTTTCCGTGGGCGGTGTCGTTCTCGAAGATCGGCATGCTCGGTTTCTGGTCGATGATGGTGTTTTTGGCGGTGCTGACCATCGGCTTTGCCTATGAGTGGAAAAAAGGAGCGCTGGAATGGGATTGAACGACAGTTCCGAAACGCTCGTCGCGCCGAAGCCCAAAGGCCTGATCGACCCCAATACCGGACGTCCGGTCGGTTCCGACGATCCGTTCTTCCTCGAGATCAACAATGAACTGGCCGACAAGGGTTTTCTGGTCACCTCGACCGAGGCGCTGATCACCTGGGCACGCAGCGGCTCGCTGATGTTCATGACCTTCGGTCTCGCCTGCTGTGCCGTCGAGATGATCCACACCTCGATGCCGCGCTATGATTCGGAGCGGTTTGGCGTGGCTCCTCGCGCGTCGCCGCGCCAGTCGGACATAATGATCGTGGCGGGAACGCTGACCAACAAGATGGCCCCCGCTTTGCGCAAGGTCTACGACCAGATGCCGGAGCCGCGCTACGTCATCTCGATGGGCTCCTGCGCCAATGGCGGCGGCTATTATCACTATTCCTATTCGGTGGTGCGCGGCTGCGACCGCATCGTGCCGGTCGACATCTATGTGCCCGGCTGCCCGCCGAGCGCCGAAGCGCTGCTCTACGGCATTCTTCTCCTGCAGAAGAAGATCCGCCGCACCGGCACGATCGAACGGTAGACCCATGGCCGCATCCCTGAGCGAACTGTCGACCTATCTCGGCGAAAAGCTGCCGGGCCGCGTCACCGATGCGGTGCTTGCCTATGGCGAACTGACGATCTCGGTTGCTACAGACAATCTGATCGAGGTGACAAGCTTCCTGCGTGACAATTCGGGCTGCCAGTTCATTTCGATCATCGATATCTGCGGCGCCGACTACCCGTCGCGCGTCAAGCGTTTCGATGTCGTCTATCATTTGCTTTCGCCGAAGCAGAATTTGCGCATCCGCATCAAGGTGCAGGCCGACGAAGAGACGCTGGTGCCGTCGCTCACCGCTGTCTATCCCGGCGCCGACTGGTATGAGCGCGAGGCCTACGATCTCTATGGCGTGCTGTTCTCCGGCCATCCGGACCTGCGCCGCATCCTCACGGACTACGGTTTCGAGGGCCATCCCCTGCGCAAGGACTTCCCGCTGACCGGTTTCGTCGAGGTGCGCTACGACGACGAAGCCAAGCGCGTGATCTACGAGCCGGTGGAATTGAAGCAGGAATTCAGGAACTTCGATTTTCTCTCGCCATGGGAAGGGACGGACTACGTCCTGCCGGGCGATGAGAAGGCGAAACAGTGAGTAGGAAGTAGTGAGTAGTCAGTAGCAAAAGATTTGGAGCAACGGATCGAATCTTATCGCGACTTGAAGGTGTGGCAATCGGCGATGACGCTTGCTGAGGATTGCTACCGTTTCACCAAAGAGTTTCCGAGGGATGAGATTTACGGCATGACCTCTCAGATGCGCCGATCGGCGGTTTCGGTCGCAGCGAACGTCGCGGAGGGATACGGTCGGGAGAACAGAGGGTCGTTCGTTCAATTTTTGCGCATGGCGCAAGGCTCGTTGAAGGAACTGGAGACACACATACTGCTGGCATGTCGGGTTGGCCTGCTGCGAAAAGACAATGAGATTGAGCTGCTGCTGCGATGCGAAGAGATTGGAAAAATGATGAGATCTCTTATCCGAACGGTGCAGGCCAAGCAGGCGGAATGAAGCAGGCATTGAGATTGATGATCACTACTCACTACTCACTACTGACTCTTCGCCAGAGGCGCCAGAATGGCTGAAACCTCCGTCCGCAACTTTAACATCAACTTCGGACCGCAGCACCCTGCGGCGCACGGTGTTTTGCGTCTTGTGCTGGAGCTTGACGGCGAGGTGGTCGACCGCGTCGATCCGCATATCGGCTTGCTGCATCGCGGCACCGAAAAGCTGATCGAGCACAAAACCTATCTGCAGGCAGTGCCCTATCTCGACCGGCTCGACTATTGCGCACCGATGAACCAGGAGCATGCCTTCGCGCTCGCCACCGAGCGGTTGCTCGGCATCGAAGTGCCGAAGCGCGGCCAGTTGATCCGCGTGCTCTATTCCGAGCTCAGCCGCATCATGTCGCACATCCTCAATGTGACGACGCAGGCGCTGGATATCGGCGCGCTGACGCCGCCGCTGTGGGGTTTCGTCGAACGCGAAAAGCTGATGGTGTTTTATGAGCGCGCTTCCGGTTCGCGCATGCATGCGGCCTATTTCCGTCCCGGCGGCGTGCACCAGGATCTGCCGGCGAAGCTGGTCGAGGACATCGGCAAGTGGATCGACCCGTTCCTGAAGTCGCTTGACGACCTCGACAGGCTGCTTACCGGCAACCGCATCTTCAAGCAACGCAATGTCGATATCGGTATCGTGTCGCTTGCCGACGCCTGGGCCTGGGGCTTTTCCGGCGTCATGGTGCGCGGCTCGGGTGCGGCCTGGGATTTGCGCAAGTCGCAGCCTTATGAATGCTATTCCGAGATGGATTTCGACATCCCGATCGGCAAGAACGGCGACTGCTACGACCGTTATCTCGTGCGCATGGAAGAGATGCGCCAGTCGGCGAAAATCATGCGCCAGTGCGTCGACCTTCTGCTCGGCAAGGAGAGCACCGGGCCGGTGTCGAACCTCGACGGCAAGGTGGTGCCGCCGAAGCGCCAGGCGATGAAGCGCTCGATGGAAGCGCTGATCCATCATTTCAAGCTCTACACCGAGGGCTATCGCGTGCCGGCCGGCGAGGTCTATGCTGCCGTCGAGGCGCCGAAGGGCGAGTTCGGTGTCTATCTCGTCTCCGACGGCACCAACAAGCCCTATCGCTGCAAGCTGCGCGCGCCCGGCTTCGCGCATCTGCAAGCCATGGATTTCCTCTGCCGCGGCCACATGCTGGCCGACGTCACTGCCGTCCTGGGTTCCCTCGATATCGTCTTCGGGGAGGTTGATCGGTGATGGCGGCAGCCAATCCTACAGTGCGCTCTCAGGTCGGTGTTCGAGGGAATGCCGACGCTGCCCTACCGCGGTGGCGCGAATTGGCAAAAGCCATGCTGCCGGTCGAGTTCGCAGAGGCTTCTTACAACTCGACTCAGCACTGTTCGATCTATGACTTCTTTTTTACCCTGCTACCCAAGACGCGCCTTGCCCACCGCGACAATGACGTCGACAAGCTGGGTAGAATGCACGGGTTCGCCCAATGGGCTGCCGTTCACCCGAACAAACAGATTTGGAATGCGGCTGGTGTCGCTTTTTACGAGCACTTGTTCGACGATGACATCGACGCTGATGCGGTCATGCCATGGATCTCGCCTCAAGTAAGGCAAACTGTTCTGGGGCTGTGGCAATACATGTTGCCCGCAGAGCGATTTGCGAGTGTTGCTCGATCTGCCGAACGCATTCCGTTTTCTCATCAGAAAGAATGTGAAACCGCAATAGCTCTCGTAGCAGAGCAGGGGCCCGATCGCTAAATGTCAGTCCGCCGTCTCGCAGAAGCAAGCGTCCAGCCAGCATCCTTCGCCTTCAACCGGGCGAATGCGGCGGTTGCGAAGCAATGGATCAAGAAATATCCGAAGGGCCGCGAGCAGTCGGCGATCATTCCCTTGCTGATGATTGCGCAGGAGCAGGAAGGCTGGGTCACCAAGGCGGCGATCGAGACGATTTCGGACATGCTCGGCATGCCGCGCATTCGCGGCCTCGAAGTCGCGACCTTCTACACGCAGTACCAGCTCAATCCGGTCGGCACGCGCGCACATATCCAGGTCTGCGGCACCACGCCCTGCATGCTGCGCGGCTCGGAAGCGCTGATGGATGTGTGCCGCTCGAAAATCCATCACGACCAATTCCACACCAACGACAAGGGCACACTGTCGTGGGAGGAAGTCGAATGCCTCGGCGCCTGCGTCAACGCGCCGATGGTGATGGTCTTCAAGGATACGTTCGAGGATCTCACCCCCGAGCGGCTGGCCGAAATCATCGATCTTTACGATGCGGGCAAGGGCGCCTCGGTTCCCACGGGACCGCAAAACGGCAGAACCGGCTCGGAGCCGGCGCCTGGCCTGACGACGCTGAAGAGCGAAAAGGCGATCCTCAAAGCAACGCGCGACAAGGAAGCCAGGGCGGCGAGCAAGGCTGCCCACGCGGCGCCCGACGCAATCATTGCGGCGCCTGTTCCGGCTCCTGCCGCTCCTGCAGCGGCCGCCCCGGTCGCGCCATCCAACGCCGGCAAACCGAAAACCGATGCGCCGGAAACCAGCTCGGCGTTGAAGTCGCCCTCCAGGGCCAAGGTTGCACCGGCGGCGGAAAAAGCGGCGAGCGTCCCGGCGCCCCTGCATTCGGCCGCCAACGCCAACACCGCGGCGCCTGAAGTCGAGAAGGTCGCCAAGCAGCGTAATGGCCCGAAGACCACCTCCACGCCGGCAGCTGCCTTCATCGCTCCGGAATTCAAGGCGCCAGCGGCCAACGCCTCGGTGGCCCCGACCGTCAAGGCGCCGACAGCCAGACCCGCAAAGCCGTCGCTCGAGGACAAGAACCGTCCGGCCGGAATCGACAGGCCGGCTGCGGTCGACGATCTCAAGCTGATCTCGGGCATTGGCCCGAAGATCGAGGGCATCCTTCATTCGCTTGGCATCTTCACCTTCACACAGGTCGCATCCTGGAATAAGGCCGAGCGCGACTGGGTGGATGGATATCTCGCTTTCCAGGGCCGCATCGAGCGCGACGACTGGGGCAAGCAGGCCAAGGCGCTCGCCAAGGGCGGCGTCGCCGAATACATCCGCGTCTTCGGCAAGGAGCCACGTTGATGGCTGAAGCGCAAAGCACCGGATCTTTGCTGTCGCTGCGCAGCATTGTCATCGGCGTTGTCTGCATCGCTGCTGCCAACATCCTTCTGGAGGGGCTTCGGCGCCTCGTCGAATTGCCGTTTTCGGATACCCTGGAATCGATGGCCGCGACCGGCATAGGCGTGCTGGTGTGGGTCTCGATCGTCTTGCGGGGAAAGAGGTAAGTCATGCTGGCTGACAAAGACCGCATCTTCAACAACATCTACGGGCTCTTCGACAAGTCACTGGCCGGCGCGATGGCGCGCGGCGCCTGGGACAACACGCCCGGCATCATCGCCAAGGGGCGAGAGTGGATCGTCAATGAGATGAAGGCGTCCGGCCTGCGCGGCCGTGGCGGCGCCGGCTTCCCGACCGGGCTGAAATGGTCGTTCATGCCCAAGCAGAGCGATGGAAGGCCGAGTTATCTCGTTGTCAACGCCGACGAGTCCGAGCCCGGCACGTGCAAGGACCGCGATATCCTGCGCAACGATCCGCACACGCTGGTCGAGGGCTCGTTCATCGCCGGCTTCGCCATGGGCGCGGTCGCCGCCTACATCTATGTGCGCGGCGAGTTCATCCGTGAGCGCGAGGCGCTGCAGCGCGCCATCGACGAGGCCTACGAGGCCAGGCTGATCGGCAAGAACAACACGTCCGGATACGATTTCGACATCTACATGCATCACGGCGCCGGCGCCTATATATGTGGCGAGGAAACAGCACTTCTCGAAAGCCTCGAAGGCAAGAAGGGCCAGCCCCGGCTGAAGCCGCCATTCCCAGCCAATGTCGGCTTGTACGGTTGTCCGACTACCGTGAACAATGTCGAGTCCATCGCGGTCGCGCCGACCATTTTGCGCCGTGGCGCCGCCTGGTTCTCGTCCTTTGGCCGGCCCAACAATGTCGGCACCAAGCTGTTTTGCATCTCGGGTCACGTCAACAATCCGTGCACCGTCGAAGAGGCGATGTCGATCCCGTTCCGCGAGCTGATCGAAACCCATTGCGGCGGCATTCGCGGCGGCTGGGACAATCTCCTGGCGGTCATTCCGGGCGGCGCTTCGGTGCCGCTGGTGCCGGCCGAGCAGATCATCGATGCGCCGATGGATTTCGATGCTTTGCGCGACCTGAAATCCGGCCTTGGCACGGCGGCTGTCATCGTCATGGACAAATCGACCGATATCGTGAAGGCGATCGCCAGGCTTTCCTATTTCTACAAGCATGAGAGCTGCGGCCAGTGCACGCCATGCCGCGAAGGCACCGGCTGGATGTGGCGGGTGATGGAGCGGCTGGTGCGCGGCGAGGCGCAGAAGCGCGAGATCGACATGCTGCTCGACGTCACCAAACAGGTGGAGGGTCATACGATCTGCGCGCTGGGCGATGCCGCGGCATGGCCGATCCAGGGCCTGATGCGGCATTTCCGCGGCGAGGTGGAGCGGCGCATCGACGAGTTTTCGCGCAACGCGCACCGGGCCGAACCGGTGATGGTGGCTGCTGAGTAGATTGAAATCGGGCGCAAGCCCCGGACGGAAATATAGGGGCGGGGCTGACGAAGAAACGACCAGGAGATGTCTATGGCGCCCTATTCGAACCCTTTGATGCCCAATTTGGACCAGCTTGAGAAGATGAACCAGGATTTGACAAGGATGATGCCGAAGGAGATGGCCAGCGCCGTCAACCTTCTCGCGCATCCTGTCGCGGGTGCCGCCGCGATGTCGGCGCTGGGCTTTGGCCTTGCCAACCATGCCTTTGGCGTGTGGCTAGGCGCCTTGTCGGGTGCTGCCGAGGCATCGCAGCGGATTTTCCAGCCGATCATCGACGATTTCGAACTGCGCAGCCAAGGGTTCGCCGAGACCGCCCCCGCCACCAAGGCGCGCGCGGCGACCAGAACCCTGATCGCCGAGGCGCAGACTTTTGCCCAGGATCTGACCGATATTGCCGCTCTCACCCTCGATGCCGAGTCGGAGAAGACCGAGGCCGTCGCCGAAGGCGCAACGATCGGATTGATGCCGGAGGATTTCAGACAGCCCAAGGCCGTGGCTCGTCCGGCCAAGCCGTCGGATCTCAAGGCGATCACCGGCGTTGGGCCGAAGCTGGAAAAGGTGCTGAACGGCCTCGGCATCTGGACCTTTGCCCAGATCGCCGCCTGGGCGCCAGAAGAGATCGCCTGGGTCGAGGACTACCTGTCGCTCACCGGCCGTATCGGCCGCGACGAGTGGACCCGCCAGGCCGCGGCGCTGACGCTGGCCGCCAAGGCGAAGAAGTAGGGGTGGCAGGCATGGAGATCCACGACAGGAGCGATGTTCTCGATGTGCGCAATGCCATCGTCAGCAACTCCAGATTTGACGATGTGAACTTGTCGAACACGCAGTTTCACAACGTCGACCTGTCGGCGGCCGTTGTGGAGGACGCGAACCTCTCGGACGCGTTTTTCAGCAATGTGAATATGAGCAATTTGAAGATAGAAAACGCTGAAGTCGCCGGCATGATGATCAATGGCATCAGGCTGAGCGATCTGTTTCAGGCATATGAGACGGCGCAGACCGCCGGGGGCAATTGATGGCAAAGCTCAAGGTCGACGGGAAAGAGATCACTGTACCCGACCACTACACGCTGCTGCAGGCGGCCGAGGACGCCGGCGCGGAAGTGCCGCGCTTCTGCTTCCATGAGCGGCTGTCGATCGCCGGCAATTGCCGCATGTGCCTGATCGAGGTGAAGGGCGGGCCGCCGAAGCCGCAGGCCTCCTGCGCCATGAATGTGCGCGACCTCCGTCCGGGTCCGAATGGCGAGGCGCCTGAAATCTTCACCAACACGCCGATGGTCAAGAAGGCCCGCGAAGGCGTGATGGAATTCCTGCTGATCAACCATCCGCTGGATTGCCCGATCTGCGACCAGGGCGGCGAATGCGACCTGCAGGACCAGGCGATGGCCTTCGGCGTCGATTCCTCGCGCTATCACGAGAACAAGCGCGCGGTCGAAGACAAATATATCGGCCCACTGGTCAAGACGGTGATGAACCGCTGCATCCACTGCACGCGCTGCGTTCGCTTCACCACGGAAGTTGCGGGCATTTCCGAGCTTGGCCTGATCGGCCGCGGCGAGGATGCCGAGATCACCACCTATCTCGAAAGCGCCATGACCTCGGAGCTGCAGGGCAATGTCATCGACCTCTGCCCGGTCGGCGCGCTGACCTCCAAGCCTTTCGCCTTTCAGGCACGGCCGTGGGAGCTGACCAAGACAGAATCCATCGACGTCATGGACGCCGTCGGCTCGGCAATCCGCGTCGACAGCCGCGGCCGCGAGGTGATGCGCATCCTGCCGCGCGTCAATGAAGCGGTGAACGAGGAGTGGATTTCCGACAAGACCCGCTTCATCTGGGACGGATTGCGCACGCAGCGCCTCGACCGCCCCTATGTCCGCAAGGACGGAAAGTTGGCGCCGGCCAGCTGGGCCGAAGCGTTCGTTGCGATCAGGGATGCGGTGTCGAATGCGGCGCCCGAGAAAATCGGCGCGATTGCGGGCGATCTTGCCGCCGTCGAGGAAATCTACGCGCTGAAGCAGCTTATGGCTGCGTTGGGCTCGAAGAACACCGATTGCCGCCAGGACGGCGCCGCACTCGATCCCGCGCTCGGTCGCGCCAGCTACATCTTCAACCCGACCATCGAGGGCATCGAGCAGGCCGACGCGGTGCTGATCATCGGCGCCAATCCGCGCTTCGAGGCCTCGGTGCTCAATGCCCGCATCCGCAAGCGCTGGCGGATCGGCAATCTGCCGGTCGGCGTCATCGGCGAGGTCGGCGACACGCGTTACGACTACGAACAGCTCGGCGCCGGTCCGGAGTCGCTGAAAGACCTGGCCGACGGCAATGGCAAGTTCTTCCAGGTGCTGAAGAAGGCGACGCATCCGCTGATCATCGTCGGCCAGGGCGCGCTGTCGCGTGCCGACGGCGCGGCGGTGCTCGGCCAGGCGGCGAAACTCGCCACCGCCGTCAACGCTGCCCGCGCCGACTGGAACGGCTTTGCCGTGCTGCACACTGCGGCCGCGCGCGTCGGCGGCCTGGATGTCGGCTTCGTGCCTGGCAAGGGCGGCAAGAACGTCGCCGGCATGCTGGGGGAGAGCGACGTTCTGTTCCTGCTCGGCGCCGACGAGATCGACATGTCCAAGACCGGCGGCGCCTTCGTCGTCTATGTCGGCACGCATGGCGACGCCGGCGCGCACCGCGCCAATGTCATCCTGCCGGGAGCCGCCTACACCGAAAAGTCCGGCACCTATGTCAACACCGAGGGACGCGTGCAGCAGACCAACCGCGCGGGCTTCGCGCCGGGTGACGCGCGCGAAGACTGGGCGATCCTGAGGGCATTGTCCGATGTGCTCGGCAAGAAACTGCCATTCGATTCGCTGCAGCAACTGCGCGCCAGGCTCTATGGCGAATATCCGCATCTCGCCCACATCGACCATGTTGTCTCAGGCAACCCCGACGACATCGCCAGGGTGGCGAAGCTCGGCGGGCGGCTGAACAAGGGCACTTTCACCTCGCCGGTCACGGATTTCTATTTGACCAACCCGATCGCGCGGGCCTCCGCCGTCATGGCGGAATGCTCGGCGCTGGCGAAAAACGGCTTCAGGCAGGCGGCAGAGTAGATATGGACACTTTCTTCTCCTTCTACGTGCTGCCGGCGCTGATCATCATTTTGAAGTCGGTCGTGCTGATCGTCGTTTTGCTGATCGGGGTCGCCTACCTGCTTTACGCCGACCGCAAGATCTGGGCGGCGGTGCAGCTGCGCCGCGGCCCGAACGTCGTCGGCCCCTGGGGCACGCTGCAGGCCTTCGCCGATCTGCTGAAATTCGTCTTCAAGGAACCGGTCATTCCGTCCGGCGCCAACAAGGGCGTGTTCCTGCTGGCGCCGCTGGTGTCGGCCGTGCTGGCAATCTCGGCCTGGGCGGTCATTCCCGTCAATGCGGGCTGGGGGATCGCCAACGTCAATGTCGGCATCCTCTACGTCTTCGCCATCTCCTCGCTCGAGGTCTACGGCGTGATCATGGGCGGCTGGGCGTCCAACTCGAAATACCCGTTCCTCGGCGCGCTGCGCTCGGCGGCGCAGATGGTGTCCTACGAAGTCTCGATCGGCTTCGTCATCGTCACCGTGCTGCTCTGCGTCGGCTCGCTCAACCTGTCGGACATCGTGCTGTCTCAGCAGGATGGGCTGGGCACCAAGCTTGGCCTGCCCAACAGCTTCCTCGACTGGCACTGGCTGGCGCTGTTCCCGATGTTCGTCATTTTCTTCATCTCGGCGCTGGCCGAGACCAACCGCCCGCCCTTCGACCTGGTGGAAGCCGAGTCGGAACTCGTCGCCGGCCATATGGTCGAATACTCCTCGACGCCGTTCCTGTTGTTCTTCCTCGGCGAATACGTCGCCGTGGTGATGATGTGCGCGCTGGCCACCATCCTGTTCCTCGGCGGCTGGCTGCCGCCCTTCGACTTCGCCCCCTTCACCTGGGTGCCCGGCGTGATCTGGTTCGTGCTCAAGATCTGCCTGATGTTCTTCATGTTCTCGATGGTGAAGGCCTTCGTGCCGCGCTACCGCTACGACCAGCTGATGCGCCTTGGCTGGAAAGTGTTCCTGCCGATTTCGCTATTCATGGTCGTTGCCACCGCGGCCTTCCTCAAGATCACGGGGTTTGCGTGATGTCCGCTTTTGGCCAGGCCGCCAAATCGCTGCTGCTGCAGGATTTCGTCAGCGCCTTTTTCCTGTCGATGCGCCAGTTCTTCGCGCCGAAGGAGACGATCAACTATCCGCACGAGAAAGGGCCGACCAGCCCGCGCTTCCGTGGCGAGCATGCGCTGCGCCGCTATCCCAATGGCGAGGAACGCTGCATCGCCTGCAAATTGTGCGAAGCGATCTGTCCGGCGCAGGCGATCACCATCGAGGCCGGCCCGCGCCGCAATGACGGCACTCGCCGCACCGTGCGCTACGACATCGACATGGTGAAGTGCATCTATTGCGGCTTCTGCCAGGAAGCCTGCCCGGTCGACGCCATCGTCGAGGGGCCGAATTTCGAGTTCGCGACGGAGACGCGCGAGGAGCTTTACTACGACAAGGACAGGCTGCTGGCGAATGGCGACCGCTGGGAGCGCGAACTGGCGCGCAACATCTCGCTGGACTCGCCCTACCGCTGACATTTGACGCATGGACGGGGCGAGGGGCCTCGTCTAAGGACAACGCAACTTGCCGGCCGGAGGCGGTCGCACAAATCAAACAGGACGGATGTCCTGTTTGGACAGGAACCCGGGGGATCCCCAATGCTGAGTGGACTAGAGGCGGCCTTTTTCTACCTCTTCGCCTTTGTCGCGGTGGCGTCGGCATTCATGGTCATTTCGTCGCGCAACCCCGTGCATTCCGTGCTGTTCCTGATCCTGACCTTCTTCAACGCCGCCGGCCTGTTCATGCTGACCGGCGCCGAGTTCCTGGCGATGATCCTGCTTGTCGTCTATGTCGGCGCGGTCATGGTGCTGTTCCTGTTCGTCGTCATGATGCTCGATGTCGACTTCGCCGAGATGAAGGAAGGCGCCCTGCAATATGCGCCGATCGGCGCGCTGGTCGGGCTGATCCTGGCGGCCGAGCTGATCGTGGTGCTCGGCGGCTACACCTTCGCGCCGCAACTGGCCTCGACGGTCTCCAAACCCATCCCGGATCTTGCCGCGCGGACAAACACCGCAGCACTCGGCGACATCCTCTATACCGACTACCTCTACTACTTCCAGATTTCGGGCCTCATCCTGCTGGTCGCCATGATCGGCGCCATCGTGCTGACGCTGCGCCACAAGGAAGGGATCAAGCGGCAGTCGATCGCAGCCCAGGTCGGCCGCACGCCGGCGACAGGCATGGAAATCCGCAAGGTCAAGTCGGGCGAGGGGCTCTGAGATGGTCGTCGGCATCGCACATTACCTGACCGTATCGGCGATCCTGTTCACGCTGGGCGTGTTCGGCATCTTCCTGAACCGCAGGAACATCATCGTCATCCTGATGTCGATCGAGCTGATCCTTTTGGCGGTCAACATCAATTTCGTTGCCTTCTCGGCGGCATTGGGCGATCTCGTCGGCCAGGTGTTTGCCCTGTTCGTGCTGACGGTCGCCGCCGCCGAAGCGGCCATCGGTCTTGCCATTCTCGTCGTCTTCTTCCGCAACCGCGGCTCGATCGCGGTCGAAGACGTGAACCAGATGAAGGGTTGACGGGGCTAACATGTATCAAGCGATCGTCTTCCTTCCGCTGCTCGGCTTCCTGATTGTCGGCCTGTTCGGCAATTCGCTCGGCGCCAAGGCATCGGAATATATCACCTCAGGCTTCCTGGTGATCTCGGCCGTGCTGTCCTGGGTCGCCTTCTTCACCGTCGGCTTCGGCGAAGGCGAGGTGTTCACCGTGCCGGTACTGCGCTGGATCCAATCCGGCGGCTTGGACGCCTCCTGGGCGCTCAGGATCGACACGCTGACCGTGGTCATGCTGGTGGTGGTCAACACGGTGTCGGCGCTGGTCCACATCTATTCGATCGGCTAC
Source organism: Mesorhizobium sp. M0761 (assembly GCF_040320205.1). Classification (NCBI taxonomy): domain Bacteria; kingdom Pseudomonadati; phylum Pseudomonadota; class Alphaproteobacteria; order Hyphomicrobiales; family Phyllobacteriaceae; genus Mesorhizobium; species Mesorhizobium sp. M0761. Next base: position 32,172 of record NZ_JAMYPF010000017.1, on the reverse strand, counting down.
ATGCACCACGATCCGAACCGGCCGCGCTTCTTCGCCTATCTGTCGTTGTTCACCTTCGCCATGCTGATGCTGGTGACGGCGGACAATCTGGTGCAGATGTTCTTCGGCTGGGAAGGGGTGGGTCTCGCCTCCTATTTGCTGATCGGCTTCTGGTACAAGAAGCCGTCGGCCAATGCCGCTGCGATCAAGGCCTTCGTCGTCAACCGCGTCGGCGATTTCGGCTTTGCGCTCGGCATTTTCGGCGTCTTCGTTTTGTTCGGCTCGGTCAATCTGGGCACCATCTTCGCCAATGCCGCTACGTTCATTCCGGCTGAAGGCGCCCCACAAGGCGCCGCCGTGCTTACCTTCCTCGGCTATGCGCTGGACAAGCAGGCGGCCATGACCATCGTCTGCCTGCTGCTGTTCATGGGCGCCATGGGCAAGTCGGCGCAGGTGCCGCTGCACACTTGGCTGCCGGACGCCATGGAAGGCCCGACGCCGGTTTCCGCGCTGATCCATGCCGCCACCATGGTTACGGCCGGCGTGTTCATGCTGGCGCGGCTGTCGCCGCTGTTCGAACTGTCGCATTCGGCGCTGACCGTGGTGACCTTCATCGGCGCCTTCACCGCCTTCTTCGCGGCGACCGTCGGCCTGGTTCAGAACGACATCAAGCGCGTCATCGCCTATTCGACCTGCTCGCAGCTCGGCTACATGTTCGTCGCGCTCGGCGTCGGCGCCTATGGCGCGGCGATCTTCCATCTGTTCACGCATGCCTTCTTCAAGGCGCTGCTGTTCCTGGGCTCCGGCTCGGTCATCCATGCCGTGTCCGACGAGCAGGACATGCGCAAGATGGGTGGCCTGCGGAAGCTCATTCCGAAGACCTACTGGATGATGGTGATCGGCACGCTGGCGCTGACCGGCGTCGGCATTCCGGTGACCGTCATCGGCACCGCCGGCTTCTTCTCCAAGGATGCCATCATCGAGGCTGCCTTTGCCGGCCACAATTCGGTCGCCGGCCTCGCTTTTGTCCTGCTGGTCATCGCCGCCTGCTTCACCTCTTTCTACTCCTGGCGGCTGATCTTCATGACCTTCCACGGCGAGCCGCGGGCGAGCCACGACGTCATGCACCATGTCCATGAATCGCCGCCGGTGATGCTGGTGCCGCTGTTCATCCTGGCCGCGGGCGCGCTGTTTGCCGGCGTTATCTTCCATGGCGCCTTCATCGGCGAAGCCTATGCCGAATTTTGGAAGGCGTCGCTGTTCACGCTGCCGGACAACCACATCCTGCACGATATCCACGAATTGCCGCTGTGGGTCGAGCTGGCACCGTTCGTCGCCATGGTCATCGGCTTTGCCGTCGCCTGGAAGTTCTACATCCGCTCGCCGGAACTGCCCCGGAGTGTCGCCGCCAACCATCGGCTGCTCTATGCCTTCCTGCTCAACAAATGGTACTTTGACGAGCTCTACGACGTCCTGTTCGTGCGGCCGGCAAAGGCGCTGGGCAGGTTCTTGTGGAAGACCGGCGACGGCACCATCATCGACGGGCTCGGTCCTGACGGCATTTCGGCGCGCGTCGTCGACGTCACCGACCGCGTCGTCAAGCTGCAGACCGGCTATCTCTATCACTATGCATTCGCCATGCTGATCGGCGTGGCCGCACTCGTCACCTGGATGATGCTCTGATGACCGCCTGGCCAATCCTCTCGCTGGTCACCTTCCTGCCGCTCGTAGGTGTGCTGCTGATCCTGTTCATCAGGGATGACAGCCCGAATGCGCGTCGCAACATCCGCGCCATCGCGTTCACGACGACGGCGGCCACCTTCATCATCTCGCTGTTCATCTGGACCGGCTTCGACAATTCGCAGGCCGGCTTCCAGTTCGTCGAGAAGTTTGCCTGGCTGGATTCCGGCATCTCCTACCATATGGGCGTCGACGGCATTTCGATGCTGTTCGTCATCCTCACGACGTTCCTGATGCCGCTCTGCATCCTGGCGTCGTGGGAAGCGATCGACAAGCGCGTCAAGGCCTACATGATTGCCTTCCTGCTCTTGGAAACGCTGATGATCGGCGTGTTCTGCGCGCTCGACATCGTGCTGTTCTACGTCTTCTTCGAGGCCGGCCTGATCCCGATGTTCATCATCATCGGCGTCTGGGGCGGCAAGCGCCGCGTCTATGCCTCGTTCAAGTTCTTCCTCTACACGTTGGCCGGCTCGGTGCTGATGCTGCTCGCCATCATGGCGATGTTCTTCCAGGCGGGCACCACCGACATCCCGACGCTGCTGACCCACAACTTCCCGGCCCACATGCAGACATGGCTATTTCTGGCCTTCTTCGCCTCCTTCGCGGTGAAGATGCCGATGTGGCCGGTGCACACCTGGCTGCCCGATGCGCACGTCGAAGCGCCGACGGCGGGCTCGGTGATCCTGGCCGGCATCCTGTTGAAAATGGGTGGGTACGGCTTCCTGCGCTTCTCCCTGCCGATGTTCCCGCTGGCGTCGGAAATGTTCGCGCCGCTGGTGTTTACGCTGTCGGTCGTCGCCATCATCTACACCTCGCTGGTGGCGCTGATGCAGGAGGACATGAAGAAGCTGATCGCCTATTCCTCCGTCGCCCATATGGGCTTCGTCACCATGGGCATCTTCGCCATGAACCAGGAAGGCGTGCAGGGCGCGATCTTCCAGATGCTGAGCCACGGCCTCGTCTCGGGCGCACTGTTCCTGTGCGTCGGCGTCATTTACGACCGCATGCACACGCGAGAGATCGACGCCTATGGCGGCTTGGTCAACAACATGCCGAAATACGCAACCGTGTTCCTGATCTTCACCATGGCCAATGTCGGCTTGCCCGGCACGTCAGGCTTCGTCGGCGAGTTCCTGACCATGCTCGGCGTGTTCCGGGTCAACACCTGGGTGGCTTTCTTCGCCGCCACCGGCGTCATCCTGTCGGCGGCCTACGCGCTCTGGCTCTACCGCCGGGTCATCTTCGGCGCGCTGACCAAGGAAAGCCTGAAGGGCCTGCTCGATCTGTCGACGCGCGAGAAGGCAATCATCTACCCGCTGGTCGTGCTGGTCATCTTCTTCGGCGTTTATCCCGCTCCCGTCTTCGATGCCACGGCCCAGTCGGTCAAGGCGCTCGTCACCAATGTCACCGCATCCATCGGCGCCGCGCAGACCGCGGCGGCGAACTGACCAGAGGTTTTGCGAACCATGACGCCGGACCTTTACTCCAGCCTTTCGCTCTCGACGCCGGAGCTGATCCTCGCCATCGGCGCGCTGGCGCTGTTGATGGTCGGCGCCTATTCGCGCGCCAACACTGCCATTCTGGTGACCGGCCTTGCCGTCGCCGTGCTGGTGATCGCAGGCCTATGGCTGATCTTTCCCACGGGGCAGGGCGCAGCCTATGGCAACGCCTTCATCCAGGATCCGTTCTCCCGCTTCATGAAGGTGCTGTCGCTGATCGGTTCGGCGGTGACGCTGGTGATGTCGATGCGCTTCGCCAGGCAGGAGCATTTCGACAAGTTCGAATACCCGGTGCTGATCCTGTTGTGCACGCTCGGCATGATGCTGATGATCTCGGCCAACGGCATGATCGGGCTCTATCTCGGCCTCGAACTGCAGTCGCTGGCGATTTACGTGCTGGCGGCGATCAATCGCGACAATCTGCGTTCGACCGAGGCCGGTTTGAAGTATTTTGTGCTCGGCGCGCTGTCGTCGGGCATGCTGCTTTACGGAATCAGCCTCATTTACGGCTACACCGGCAATGTCGGCTTCCAGGAAATCGCCTCGGCGCTTGGCAGCGGTGAGCGCCAGCTCGGCCTCGTCGTCGGCCTGGTTTTCGTTTTGGCCGGTCTTGCCTTCAAGATTTCCGCGGTGCCGTTCCACATGTGGACGCCCGATGTCTACGAGGGCGCGCCGACGCCGGTCACCGCCTTCCTGGCGGCTGCCCCCAAAATGGCGGCAATGGCGCTGATCGTGCGCGTCACCATGGGCGCCTTCAAGCCGATCGCTTCCGACTGGCAGCAGATCATCGTCTTCATCTCGATCGCCTCGATGGCGCTCGGCTCCTTCGCCGCGATCGGCCAAACCAACATCAAGCGGCTGATGGCGTACTCCTCGATCGGCCATATGGGCTACGCGCTGGTCGGCCTAGCCGCCAACAGCCAGGCCGGCGTGCGCGGCGTCGCCATCTACATGCTGATCTATCTCGTCATGACGCTCGGCACCTTCGCCTTCATCCTCGCCATGCGGCGCAAGGAAGGCAATGTCGAGCAGATCAGCGATCTCGCCGGTCTGTCGTCGACCAACCCGATCATGGCGACGATCCTGACCATCCTGATGTTCTCGCTGGCCGGCATCCCGCCGCTCGCCGGTTTCTGGGGGAAATGGTACGTGTTCCTCGCCGCCATCAACGCCAACCTCTATGCGCTGGCGATCATCGGCGTGCTGGCCTCCGTCGTGGGCGCTTTCTACTATCTGCGTATCATCAAGATCATGTGGTTCGACGAACCGGCCGGTGGCTTCGTGCCGATGGCGGTTGAGCTGCGCCTCGTGCTTGGTGTCTCCGGCGCTTTCGTGCTGTTCTATGTGTTGATCGGCGGTCCGATCGCGACCTACGCCGAAGCCGCCGCCAAGACATTTTTCTGACCGGATGGCATTTCGGCTGGCTCCAACCTCTGAGACGGAAGGGTTCCGGCTCGAGGCCCATGACAGCGTGGGTTCCACCAACACGCTTGCGCTGGACCATGCAAGGGCAGGCGACCCCGGCAAATTGTGGGTCGTTTCCAAGAAGCAGGAAAGCGGCCGTGGCCGCCGCGGCAGGGCCTGGGTATCTCCCGAGGGCAATCTGGCGGCGACATTGCTGGTCATCACCGGCGGTGAGTTGCGTCTGGCGGCGACGCTGGGCTTCGTCGCCGGCCTGTCGCTGGCCGATGCGCTTGACGCCGTGGTGCCGAAGGGCAGGATCGCCATCGGCCTCGACGGCGCCAGCCAAGGGCAGAACCGCTTCGAGCTGAAATGGCCGAACGATGTGCTTGCCTCCGGCGCCAAACTGGCCGGCATCCTGCTGGAATCGGCCATTCTCGATGGCGGCCGTTTCGCGGTGGCGGTGGGCATCGGCGTCAATGTGGTGGCGCATCCGCCGGATTTGCCGTATCCGGCGACATCGCTTCAGGCGCTGGGCGCGACATGCGACGCCGAAACGCTGTTCTTGGCGCTGTCCGATGCCTGGACCGACAATGCCCGGCTGTGGGATGACGGACGCGGGCTCGACGCCATCCGGCGTCGCTGGCTGGCGCGCGCGGCGGGGCTTGGCGGCGAGGTTGCTGTCAGGATTGACGGGAATGTGGTGCGCGGTACCTTCGAGACCATTGACGCGGACTGCCGTTTCGTGATCCGCGATGATGAGGGGTCGGTCGTGACGGTAGCCGCCGGCGACGTGCATTTCGGCGCCGTCGCGTCGGCAAAGATTTAGAGCTGGTCGCAAGGGCCGGGAAGGGAAAATTGATGGCGAAAGCGCAAAACGCCGAACTCGTCTTCGTGCCGCTCGGCGGCGTCGGCGAGATCGGCATGAACTTCGCCCTTTACGGCTATGGGCCGCCTAGCGCGCGCGAGTGGATCGTCGTCGATGTCGGCGTGACTTTTCCCGATGCGGCGCATCCTGGCGTCGACCTGATCCTGCCCGATACGCGCTTCATCGAGGAGAACCTCGCCGGCCTGCGCGGCATCATCATCACCCACGCGCATGAAGACCATTACGGGGCGCTGCTCGACATCTGGCCGAAGCTGAAGGCGCCGGTGTGGATGACACCGTTCAGCGCCGGACTGCTGGACGCCAAGCGCCAGGGCGAGCAGGGCGCGCCGAAGAAAATTCCGGTGACGATCTACCGGGCAGGCGAAACATTCACTGTCGGCCCGTTCTCGATCGAGGCCATTCCGGTGGCGCACTCGATCCCCGAGCCGATGTCGCTGGCGATCACCTCGCCGGCCGGCACCGTCATCCATACCGGCGACTGGAAGATCGATCCGGAACCGACGATCGGTCCGAAAACCGACGAGGCGCGGTTTCGCGCCTATGGCGACAAGGGTGTGCTGGCGCTGATCTGCGATTCCACCAATGCGCTGCGCGAAGGCGAATCGCCGTCGGAAGTGGCGGTGGGCGAAGGCCTCAGGGGCGTCATCCAGAGCGCTGTCGGCCGTGTCGCCGTCACCACCTTCTCCTCCAATGTCGGACGCATCGTCTCCATCGCCAAGGCGGCGCGCGATGCCGGCCGCCAGTGCCTGGTGCTCGGCCGCTCGCTGAAGCGGGTCATCGATGTCGCCGGCGAACTCGGCTACATGGACGGGCTGCCGGAGTTCATCGCCGAGGAGGATTTCGGCTTCATCCCGCGCGAGAACCTGGTCATCATCTGCACCGGCAGCCAGGGCGAGGCGCTGGCAGCGCTGGCAAAACTGTCGCGCGACGAGATGAAATCGGTGTCGCTGACGGCCGGCGACACGGTGGTGTTTTCCTCACGCACCATTCCCGGCAACGAGAAGGCGATCCTCGAGATCAAGAACCGCCTCATCGACCTCGGCATCAAGATCATCGAGGATGGCGACGCGCTTGTGCATGTCTCCGGCCATCCCCGCCGCAGCGAATTGCGCAGGATGTATGAATGGGTGCGGCCGCAGATCGGCGTTCCCGTGCACGGCGAAGCCGCGCATCTGGTGGCGCAAGGGTCGCTGATGTCGACGTCGGGCATCGGCCAGGTGGCGCAAGTGCGCGACGGCGACATGCTGCGGCTGGCGCCGGGTCCGGCCACGATCATCGACCAGGTGCCGTTCGGCCGCATCTACAAGGACGGCAGGCTGATCGGCACCGACCAGGCGATGGGCATACGCGACCGGCGGAAGCTATCCTTTGCCGGCCATGTCGCGGTCAATGTCGTGCTCGACGACAAATATGAGCTCGCCGGCGATCCCGATCTGGTCGCCATCGGCGTCGCCGAGGCCGATGCCCGTGGCGAAAACATGGAAGATCTGATGCTCGACGCGGCCGTCGGCGCGGTTGACTCGATCCCTCGCCAGCGCCGCAAGGACCTCGATCTGGTGCAGGAAGCGGTGCGCCGCGCCGTGCGCGGCGCCGCCAACGAAGCCTGGGGCAAGAAGCCGCTGGTGACGGTGTTTGTGACGAGGTGAGGGAATAGGCAGTAGGCGGTAGGCAGTGGAGAAAAATGCGGATGTATCACTACTGCCTGCTGCCTATTCCCTACTCCCTTAACTTGTGGAGCACTTCATGCTGGGACGCCTGAACCATGTAGCACTTGCCGTACCGGACCTGGCCGCGGCGATTGCGGCCTATCGCGATACACTTGGCGCGCGGGTGACTGCGCCGCAGGCTTTGCCCGAGCATGGCGTGACGGTGGTGTTCGTCGATGTCGGCAACACCAAGATCGAACTCCTGGAGCCGCTGGGCGAACGGTCGCCGATCGCGGCCTTTCTGGCGAAGAACCCCTCGGGTGGCATGCATCATGTCTGCTACGAGGTCGACGACATCCTTGTCGCGCGCGATCACCTCAAAGCGAGCGGCGCCCGCGTGCTGGGCGACGGCAATCCCAAAACCGGCGCCCACGGCAAGCCGGTGCTGTTCCTGCATCCCAAGGATTTCTTCGGCACGCTGGTCGAACTGGAGCAGGCATGAGCTGGATTTCGTTTGCCGCGCTGTTCTTCATCACCTGGTGGCTGATGCTGTTCATCGTGCTGCCGTTCAGCGTCAAGACGCAGGATGACGACCATGACGTGACGCTGGGCACGGTTGCGAGCGCGCCGCGCGGACCGCATATGCTGCGCGCCGTGATCCGCACCACTATCGTCACGGCTGTCGTCATGGGGGTTTTCTACAGCCTGACGCACGGGCTGGGCTACAGCCTCGACGAAGTCCCGCACATCATCCCCGAAGCCAGCCAGGCACCCGGCTAACTAACCACTTTCCCGCCGGCAGATCGGCTGGGATGTTTGTGTTTGTTTCGGAGCGCCAAACTCAGATTTTGTCTCGCCAGCCTGCGATGCGCAATAGGCGGCCAGGCATGGCCCACCCGCATTAGAATCACGCCTTGGTGTCAGGCTGACGCAAGCTCACGTGATTTGGGAACAGGTTGATCTAACCAGATGATCGGGCAAAAAAAATGCAAGGCACAAGGCCTTGCAATTTAAACGCGTTCCGATCTGTTTTCCGGTTTCCGGCGGCAGCGGGTAACCGCGCCTAGATCGCATCCTCCCAAGACTTTGACCGCGTAGGAGAGCAGATTTTTCTCCACCCTCTCGGTTATCGGGGCACACTAGCCTAACCCTGATGAAATTGTCACGCAGAATTTTGCCCGCAATCGGGCAATCTGTGCTGCAGTGCACAATAGTGCGGCAGGCTTTGCTTGCGAAACGAACAACGCCGGGGCTGCCGCATTAATGGGGCCAGGTGTGCCGCGTAGCCCGGACGCGCAAAGCGTGTGTGAGGACTTTGCAGTCAGGCGATCACTTTGCGTCAGAAGCATTATCGTTTTCGGTGCGAAGGTCTTTGGAAGAAGAATCGATTTTTGCGATTTCGGACCGATGCGACCGGTCGGGTTTCCATTCCGTCACGAAATAGCTATGAAGCCGGGGCAAGCAAGCCAGCCGCGCCGATTCCGGCGCAGCCTCCTCTCTCACGGACCTGTCCATGCGTTTGTCGCAGTTTTTCCTGCCCATCCTGAAAGAAAATCCGCGCGAGGCCGAGATCGTCTCGCACCGGCTGATGCTGCGTGCCGGCATGATCCGCCAGCAGGGGCAGGGCAGCTTTTCCTGGCTGCCGCTGGGCAAGCTGGTGCTCGACAAGGTCTGCCGCATCATCCGCGAGGAGCAGAACCGCGCCGGCGCGCTGGAAATCCTGATGCCGACCATCCAGTCGGCCGATCTGTGGCGCGAAAGCGGCCGCTATGACGATTACGGCAAGGAGATGCTGCGCATCAAGGACCGGCAGGACCGCGACATGCTTTACGGTCCGACCAATGAGGAAGTGGTCACCGAGATCGTGCGCGCCTACGTCAAGTCCTACAAGGACTTGCCGCTAAACCTCTACCACATCCAGTGGAAGTTCCGCGACGAGGTGCGGCCGCGCTTCGGCGTTATGCGCTCGCGCGAATTCCTGATGAAGGATGCCTATTCCTTCGACCTCGATTTCGAGGGCGCGAAGGCCGCCTATAACCGCATGTTCGTATCCTATCTCAGGACGTTCACGCGCATGGGGCTGCAGGCCATTCCGATGCGGGCCGACACCGGGCCGATCGGCGGCGATCTCAGCCATGAATTCATCATCCTGGCCGACACCGGCGAGAGCCAGGTCTATTGCGACCGCGAATATCTGTCGCTGCAGGTGCCCGGCGAGAAAACCGACTTCGGCAATGACGGCGAGATCGCCGACATCGTCAAGACGTGGACGACGCCTTACGCCGCCACCGACGAGATGCATGACGAGGCGGCCTGGGACAAGCTTGGCGAGGCCGACCGGGTCTCGGCGCGCGGCATCGAGGTCGGCCACATCTTTCATTTCGGCGACAAATATTCCAAGCCCATGGGCGCCAAGGTGACCGGGCCCGACGGCAAGGATCATTTCGTTTCCGGCGGCTCCTACGGTATCGGTCCGTCGCGGCTGGTCGCAGCGATCATCGAGGCCAGCCATGACGATAACGGCATCATCTGGCCGGAAGCGGTGACGCCGTTCGACATCGGCCTGATCAACATGAAGGCCGGCGACGCCGAGTGCGACCGCGTCTGCGGCGAGCTCTACGCCGCCTTCACCAGCGCCGGCAAGGATGTGCTTTACGATGACACCGACCAGCGGCCGGGCGGCAAGTTCGCCACCGCAGACCTGATCGGCCTGCCCTGGCAGGTGATCGTCGGGCCGCGCGGCGTGGCCGCCGGCGAGATCGAGATCAAGAACCGCCGGACCGGCGAGCGCGAGACGCTGCCGGTCGCGGAGGCCAGGAAACGCTTCGGTGCAACCGCATGAGCGAAGCCGCGGCAGCGAAGTCTTCGGTAGCCCAGTCTCCGGTTGGCAAGTCTCCGGTCGCCAAGTCTCCGGTCACCAAGTCTCCGGTCGCCGGCCCGTTCTCCATGTTCGAACGCATGGTCGCCTGGCGTTATTTGCGGTCGCGCCGCAAGGAGACGGTGATCTCGGTCATCGCCTCGATCTCCTTCCTCGGCATCATGCTGGGCGTCGCCACGCTGATCGTCGTCATGGCTGTCATGAACGGGTTTCGAGCCGAACTTCTGACCCGCATCCTCGGCGTCAACGGCCATCTGATCGTGCAGCCGCTGGATTCGCCGCTTGAGGACTATGCGCAGGTCGCCGCCCGCATCAACGGCGTGGCCGGCGTCAAATACGCGATACCGCTGATCGACGGCCAGGTGCTGGCGCAAGGCAATGTCGGCGGCGGCATGGGCGCGCTGGTGCGCGGTATCAGGGCCGAAGACCTCGGCAAGATCGCCATCGTCGCCCAGAACGTCAAGCAAGGCACGCTTGACGGCTTCGACTCCGGCGAGGGCGTCGCTATCGGCAAGCGCATGGCGGAGAATCTCGGCCTTGTGCTCGGCGACACCATCACGCTGATCTCGCCGGACGGCGATGTGACGCCGATGGGCACGACGCCGCGGCTGAAGGGCTACAAGGTGGCGGCGATCTTCGAGGTCGGCATGTCGGAATATGACAGCTCCATCGTCTACATGCCGTTTTCCGAAGCGCAGCTCTATTTCAACATGGACGGCAGGGCGCAGACGATCGAGATCTATGTCGACAATCCCGATAATGTCGACGCGCTGAAACCGCTGGTGGATGCGGCGGCGCAACGGCCGATCGACATGGTCGACTGGCGCCAGCGCAACGAGACGTTCTTTTCAGCACTGCAGGTCGAGCGCAACGTCATGTTCATGATCCTGACGCTGATCGTGCTGGTGGCGGCGCTCAACATCATCTCCGGCCTGATCATGCTGGTGAAGGACAAGGGCCACGATATCGCCATCCTGCGCACAATGGGCGCCTCGCGCGGCGCCATCCTGCGCATCTTCCTGATGACGGGTGCTGCGATCGGCGTCACCGGCACGCTGGCCGGCGTGCTGCTCGGGGTGCTCATCTGCACCAACATCGAATCCATCCGCCAGTTCTTCTCCTGGATGACCGGCAAGGTGCTGTTCAACCCGGAGCTCTATTTCCTCAGCCAGCTGCCGGCAAAGATGGACCCGCGCGAGACCACCTATGTCATCCTGATGGCGCTCGGCCTGTCCTTCCTAGCAACGGTGTTTCCGGCATGGCGCGCCGCACGGCTCGATCCGGTCGAGGCCTTGAGATACGAATGAAGTCCGAGATCATTATCGAGCTGAAGAGCGTCGAGCGGCACTATGTCCAGGGGCCGCGCAAGCTCACCATTTTGAACGGCGCCGACTTTTCGCTGAAGCGCGGCGAGATGGTGGCGCTGGTGGCGCCGTCGGGCACCGGCAAGTCGACGCTGCTCCATACGGCGGGCCTGCTCGAGCGCCCCGACGCCGGTGACGTCATTCTGGCCGGCCGCGCCTGCGGACGGCTCTCCGACGACGAACGCACGGCGATCCGCCGCAACGATGTCGGCTTCGTCTATCAGTTCCATCATCTGCTGCCGGAGTTTTCGGCGCTCGAAAACATCATGATGCCGCAGCTGATCAAAGGGCTTTCGCGCAAGGAGTCGTCGGAGCGCGCAGCACAGCTGCTCGACTATATGCAGATCGGCAAGCGCGCGTCGCACCGTCCGTCGGAGCTGTCCGGCGGCGAACAGCAGCGCGTCGCCATCGCCCGTGCCGTCGCCAATGCGCCCTTGCTGCTTTTGGCCGACGAGCCGACCGGCAATCTCGACCCGGTCACCGCCTCCTATGTCTTCGACGCGCTTGGCGCGCTGGTCAAGCAGTCCGGCCTTGCCGCGCTGATCGCCACCCACAATCACGAGCTCGCCTCGCGCATGGACCGCCGGGTGACGCTGGCGGACGGCAAGGTCGTTCCGTTGTAGGCCCCAACTTCGTCATCCTAGCGTCTGCGCCGCGTCGCTGCGCTCCTTGCTCCGCCCTAGGATGACGAAGTGATTGGTGCGTCTCGGCCGATCGCAAAGGCATGCGATGCGCCCTGCGTCAGCACTGCCGTCACCCCGTCAACCTTTCGTTAACCCTGCCCAAACCGGCTGTCAGGATTCGTCGGCATGCCGCTTTCCGCTCATTGACTTTCGAACAAAGTTAGAACAAAATACGAACATAGCAACAACAGGAGAGAGTTATGAGCGATCTTGTTCAGGACGTCGTTTCGTTGGTGTGCATGAGTGCGTTTCTGGTTTCCATGGCCGTCTGGATCGGCGCCATGTGATGCAACTGCTGTTCGCCGCACTGTTTTAGGCGGGCAGGAGGGGCGTTGTGCCGTTAAGCCTTTCTTGCCGCCGTGCCGCTAGGGTGCCCTGCCAAATACAGGGAGCAAAACCTCAGGTGTCGCCGATCGTGACGGCCCTTCTCGTGGCCGGTAATCTCGGATTGATTTTCCTTTTGATGACCGCGCCGCTCGGTTTGCGCACGGTGAGGCTCAGCCGCGTGGTCGCAATGGACCGGCAGCGCCTCTGGCAGGCGCTGTGGCCGCTCGGCAGCGATGCCGGCTGGTCCGGCGAGATACTGAAGGCGCAGCCGCTGGACGGGCAGGGCACGACCCGCATCCTGCTGTCCTGGGAAGGCCGCGACGGCCAGCCGATCGAGCGCGGGTCGCGCTTCGAGGACGTCGTCGAAGGCAGTCGTTTTTCGATGCGGGTCATCGAGGATACCGCGCTCGACGCGTCGTTCTGGAAGGATTTTTATGAGACCACCGAACTCACCTCGGAAGGTGCCGGCACGCGGGTGACGCTCAGCCAGACCGATCGCTATCGCGGCGTCGCCTTCCTGGTGTTCCGCTACTTCGCCATGCGCCGCGAGCTCGGCAAGCTGGAGGTCTGGGCGAGGACCGGACAATATCGCAAGGGCGGTTGGTTCGAGCATCCGCTGAGCCAGGTCGGTTTCGCCGTTCTTTCGGCTTTCATCCTGTGGCCGTTCTTCGGGCTCAATCTCGGCGGCCTGGCGCTGGCCGCGATCCTGACCTCGGTGGTCGCCCTGCATGAGTTCGGCCACATGGCGGCCTTCCGGCTGACCGGTCATCGCAAGGCGCGGATGATCTTTATCCCGCTGCTCGGCGGCATCGCCATTGGTGGCCGGCCTTATGACAGCCGCTTCGAGGTCGCCTTCGTGGCGCTGATGGGCGCCGGCTTTTCCGCGTTCCTGGTTCCGCTGCTGATCGTCGCCAGCGGGCTCGCGTCCGGCGAGGGACATCGGCTCGCCGCGGCCCTTCTGGCGACGCTCGCCGGCGTTGCCGCATTGTTCAACATCGCCAATCTGGTGCCGGTGTGGAAATTCGACGGCGGTCAGGTGCTGCGCCAGATCTGCCCGGGGCCGGCCGCCCTGGCGCTCGCCTCGTTTTCCCTGCTCTCGGCCTTGCTGTGGCTTGGCTGGCTGGCCGGCTTTTCCCAAAGCTTTCTGCTGGTGGCGGGCGCCGTCTTTGCCATCCTCAGCCTGATGACAGTGGGTAGCGGGGTAAAACCGCGCCACGAATTGAAGCCGATCCGCATCTTCGATCGTTTCGCCATGGCCGGCGCGCTGCTGGCCGTCTTCGCCATTCACGGTTTCGGGCTGTTGTGGGCCTCGGCGCGGTTGCTTTGAGCGTTGGTCGAGGCGAGACTCAGCCGGCCTTGCGAGCCGGTTCTGTAGAAGTTGACTTCGCTGCCCCGAAAACATCCTCGAAGGCGGATTTCAGCGCCAGGTCGAAATCGGCCATGGTTACGGGCAGGCCGAGGTCGACGAGGCTGGTGACGCCGTGATCCGGCACGCCGCATGGCACGATGCCGCTGAAATGGCTGAGATCCGGCTCGACATTGACGGCAATGCCATGAAAGCTCACCCAGCGCCGCAGCCGGATGCCGATGGCCGCGATCTTGTCTTCAGCCGGCGAGCCGTCGGGCAGGGACGGGCGCTCGGGCCGCACCACCCAGACGCCGACGCGGTCCTCGCGGCGTTCGCCGCGTACATTGAAGGCGGCAAGCGTGCCGATGATCCACTGCTCGAGCGCGGCGACGAAGGCGCGCACATCCTCACGCCGGCGCTTCAGGTCAAGCATGACATAGGCAACCCGCTGCCCCGGCCCGTGATAGGTGTATTCGCCGCCGCGCCCGGCGGCAAAGACCGGGAAACGGTCGGGGTCGATCAGGTCCTCGATGCGGGCGCTGGTCCCGGCGGTGTAAAGCGGCGGATGCTCGACCAGCCAGACCATCTCGGCGGCTGCACCCGCGCGGATCGCCTCGGCGCGCGCTTCCATCAGGGCCAGCGCATCGGTGTAGCCGGTCAGGCCGGGCTCGATGCGCCATTCGACCGGCGCCGAACCCGGCAAGGGCAGGAACGACGTGGCGATCTGGCTGCGTTCGGTCATGGCTTTTTCGTTTTTCGCGTGATGCACGCCGGCTTGGCGAAACCGCCTTGCGCTCTGGAGCCAAATGCATTTGCCCTTCATATGGCGGTATCCGGCTGAAACGTCCAGTTCGCCACGCATTTCGGCCTTCGCGCACGACCCCGAAGATAGGAACGATCTTCGGAAAGGATCATGCGCCAAATCAAAGTGCTGCAGCGTCCTTTGCGCGTCCCACAGGACGCGCGGCGCTGTAGAGGCCGATATGCCAATTCGCGGCGATTATTGCGCGCCGCGCCCTTGTTTCGCAGGAAACGATTTGCTACACGCCGCGAGCCGGTTCGTTCCGGCTCCTACCACGGGCGGTCGTGGCGGAATTGGTAGACGCGCAGCGTTGAGGTCGCTGTGGGGCAACCCGTGGAAGTTCGAGTCTTCTCGACCGCACCATAATTTTTCGGCCATTGAAATCATTGCGGCTTCTCAGGCCGTCGACGCCAAATCATCGCCTTTGGCGCTTGAACCGGCCGCAGCAGAGTTGCAACAAGAGGTCGCAGAGCCGCACGCGAACGCCGCTTGGCTCGCACCGGCCAGCCTCCTGCACCTGAGTCCCCGGCTTTGCCGGTGGCGGGGCAGGGGATGTGGTTGACCTAAGCGGCGCGTCGTTGCGGGAAATGGAGACCCGGACGGGCTCGACGAGGGTCAACGGCCGTCACGACGGTGTGGTGGTGATCGCAGTAGACGCGATCCGGCGACGTCGGCCCGGCACAAAACCGGTAACCACCGGGTACCGACCGGTCTTCGCTCACCGGGAAGCGGCACTGGTGCAGGCCTAGCTGAATGAGGGGGACGTCTCTCGACGCTGGTCTGATATTTTCACGCATGATGGTTTTCAGTTTCCTGGTTCATAGCCATTGCCGGCTGACGGCCGCGATGCGACCGGTCGGAGCGAGCTTCTCTCGTTTTGGAGGGCTGTGGACCACATATGGTGCTGATAGCACCGTCAAAGAAGCCCGGCGCCCCGCTTCTGCAGCCAAATCGTTTGCGACTTAAGGCCACACCCGCGAGCGCCCGAAGCACCTGTCCGGCCGGGATTTGCCGGCGCGCCGTTGCATAGCCTCAGTCCGTCGCCGCCGATCGCTTGAAGACGATGGTGACCCTGGTTCCCTCGCCGGCACTCGACTTGACGTCGAATTGCGCCTTGGCATTTTCGGTCAGCGACCGCGCGATCAAGGAGCCGAGCTTGCCGGGCCTGGGCCAGGTCTCACCCGTCGGCAGACCGATCCCATCATCGGCGACAGTCACCCGGCAACCATCGCCGCTGACGACGCTGTGCAGCGTGATCGTGCCGCCATCGCGCCCGACGAATGCATGTTTGAGAGCGTTGGTCAGCAACTCATTGACGACCAGGCCTGTCGGCATGGCAACGTTGATGGATACCGGATAGGTATCCACCTTAAGGTCGAGGCGGATACCTTCGACTGCGTGCGACGCCATGACGGCGGACGCGATCTGGCTAAGGTACACGCCAAGATCCACCTCATCCTTCTGCTGGTCAGCCGACAATGTCTGGTAGAGGATTGCCAATGCGTCTACCCGGCCGGCAAGCCTTTCGAAACGCTTCTGGTCCGGTTCGGTGGCGTTGCGGGTTTCCATCCGGATCAAAGCGGTGATCATCTGCAGATTGTTTTTCACCCGATGCTGCAGTTCGCGCAACAGGGTGTCCTTCTCCCGGATGAGCTCCTCCGCGGGTCGCGCGTCCTCGGTCTCACCGTGTGCCGTGACGTCGACAAGCGCCACCAGCCGGAAGCAGAGCTTGCCGTTGTCGTCCTCGATAACGTTGGAATAAACGTCGACGATTGCCGGCTTGTCCTCGCCGCGCTCGAGGCGAAACGTGCCGACGAAATCGGTGTCTTCAACGACAGCCTCGGCGAGCGGCCTGTCCTTCTGCCGATGAAGCCCCCTGCCGGAAAGGGCCGCCCAGTTTTCCCGCGCAAGCTTCGGCGCCTTGAGGTCCGAGAGCTTCTCGAATTCGGGATTGGCGTAGACGACACGTTCCTTCGCGATCAATTCCGAGACGGCGATCGCGATCGGCATCTGGTCGAGAAATTTCTTGAACTGGTCGCTTTCCAGCGCGGTGGCGAGGTCAGGCGTATCGAGCAATTGCTCGACAGCGTCAGCCTTATCGGAGTCTGTCATCTCGGCGCCTGCGTGATGCGTGGAAGCCATCAATATCAGGCATGCAATTCACCCGCCATCTCCAATATCGAAGGGGATACGACAGCGTCACTACTGGTGCGGGCCGCGTCGCGCAGCGCTCCACCGCCTGCCGCTCACGAACGAATTGGACAGAAGGCATTTTTCTCAGGGCCGCCGAACTTTGAAAAGAAATGTCTATGGAATTTGTAGAATTACGCTTTGAATGGGATCTCGGTACTGCTCGCAAGCCTTGGCGGCCTTCGCCTCCTGAGTTGAGATCAGTGCTCTCGTTGCCAAGCAAGTCGGCTCCCGATGAGGGAGTTGCTCCGCCGATCGCTATGCGGCCGGCAGACGGCGGAGCATTGCCACCAGCCCGCGGCTTTAGAGGAAGAGGTTCCCATGACCAGACTTACCCCCGTAGAGCAGATCATCCCGGATGCCGATATTGTCCCGCTTACCGGACGCGTCGGCGCAGAGATCAGGAACATTCGGCTCTCCGGCGACCTGCCGCAGCAGACGGTCGCGGCGATCAACCAGATCCTGTTGCGGCACAAGGTGGTGTTCTTCCGCGACCAGGCGCATCTCGACGATGCCGAGCAGGAGCGCTTTGCCCAGCGTCTCGGCGACCTCGTCCCGCATCCGACCCAAGGTCCCGTCAAGGGAACGGCGTCCATTCTCGAACTCGATTCCAGCCGTGGCGGCGGTCGCGCCGACCAATGGCATACCGATGTCACCTTCGTCGACGCCTATCCGAAATTCTCCGTTCTTCGCGGCGTCGTCATACCGCCGGCCGGCGGCGACACCATCTGGTCGAACACCGCGGCCGCCTATCAGGACCTGCCCGAGCCGTTGAAGCTGCTGGCCGACAATCTCTGGGCGGTGCACAGCAACGCCTACGATTACGCCGCGGTGCGGCCGCGTGCGAGCGCCGCGGAAAAGAAGCACTTCGAGGAAATCTTCACCTCGACGATCTACGAGACCGAGCATCCCGTTGTCCGCGTCCATCCCGAAACAGGCGAGCGCTCGCTGCTGCTCGGCAATTTCGTGCAACGGCTGATCGGTCTTTCCAAAAGCGATTCGGCGAAGCTCTACGAGGTGTTCCAGTCCTATGTCACGGCGCCGGAGAACACCGTGCGCTGGCGCTGGAAGGCCGGCGATGTGGCGATCTGGGATAACCGCGCGACGCAGCACTACGCCGTCAACGATTACGGCGACCAGCACCGGGTGGTGCGTCGCGCCACGGTCGACGGCGACATTCCGGTCAGCGTCGACGGCCGCCGCAGCGCCACCCGCACCAAGGTCGCGAAGCCGGCAGCCGACAAGGCTGCCTGAGGTTCGGGCTGGCGCAGTCGGACTCGGGGGCTGCTGTCACGCCGCCTTCTTCATCCCCGCAAGCGTATCCGCCACCACCTCGCCGAACGAGGACGGCGTCGGCACGATGATCACCCCGGCGTCTTTCAGGATTTCGACCTTTTCCTGCGCAGACTCGCCGAAGGCCGAGATGATGGCGCCGGCGTGGCCCATGCGGCGGCCTTTCGGGGCGGAGAGGCCGGCGATGTACGCGATGAGCGGCTTCCTCATGTTGTCGCGCGCCCAGATCGCGGCTTCGGCTTCCTGCGGTCCGCCGATCTCGCCGATCATCACCACGGCGTCGGTGTCGTCATCCTGTTCGAACAGTTTCAGCACGTCCTTGAAGGAGGAGCCGTTGATCGGGTCGCCGCCGATGCCGACGCTGGTCGAGACGCCGATGCCGAGCGACTTCATCTGCGACGCCGCCTCGTAGCCCAGGGTTCCCGAGCGGCCGACAATGCCGACGCGGCCGGGGAGGTAGATGCTGCCGGGCATGATGCCCATCAGCGCCTGTCCGGGCGTGATGACGCCGGCGCAGTTCGGGCCGATCAGCCGCATGCGGTCCTCGTAGCGGTAGCGCAGCATGTAGCGCTTGACCTGCATCATGTCCTGCGACGGGATGCCGTCGGTGATGCAGACGCAGAGTTTAATGCCGGCGTCCGCCGCTTCCATGATCGAATCGGCGGCAAAGGGCGGCGGCACGAAGACGATGCTGGCCTCGGCGCGGGTCTCGCGCACCGCGCCCTTGACCGTGTTGAAGACAGGCAGGCCGAGATGCTTCTGGCCGCCTTTGCCGGGGGTGACGCCGCCGACCAGCTTGGTGCCATAGCGTTTCATGTCGTCGGCATGGAAGCTGCCGATCTTGCCGGTGAACCCCTGGACGATGACGCGGGTGCTGCGGTTGAGCAGGATTGCCATTTTCTCGACCTCCCTAGAGCATGATGCCGAAAAGTGTGAAGCGGTTTTCGGACGACATCATGCTCCATCTGTTTGATTTTAGAGACGGATTCAGATTTCAGGTCGATTCGACCTGAAATCATCCGGCTCTAGGCTGCTTTTTTCTTGGTGGCCGAGCGCCATGCGGCGACGGCTTTTTCGGCGGCTTCTGCAAGCGTGCCGGCAACGATCACCGCCTCGCCGGAATCAGCCAGGATGCGGCGGCCTTCCTCGGCCCTGGTGCCGGAGAGACGGACCACCAGCGGCACGTTGACGCCGACCTCGCGGATCGCCTTGATGACGCCTTCGGCGACCCAGTCGCAGCGGTTGATGCCGGCAAAGATGTTGACCAGGATGGTCTCGACATTCTTGTCGCCGAGCACGGCGCGGAAGGATTTCGCCACCCGCTCCGGCGAGGCGCCGCCACCGATGTCGAGGAAGTTGGCCGGTTCGCCGCCGGCGATCTTGATCATGTCCATGGTCGCCATGGCGAGCCCTGCGCCATTGATGATGCAGCCGATGTTGCCGTCGAGGCCGACATAGGAGAGGCCACGGTCGCTGGCAAAAGTTTCGCGCGGATCTTCCTGGCTTTTGTCGCGCAGCTCGGAGATTTCCGGCCGGCGGAACAGCGCGTTCTCGTCGAACGACATTTTGGCGTCGAGCGCGATCAGATTGCCGTCGCGGGTCACCACCAGCGGATTGATCTCCAGCATCGAGGCGTCGTAGTCGCGGAACACCTGATAGCAGGCGAAGATGGTTTCGGTCGCCTTGCCGATCAGATTGTGGTCGAGGCCGAGCCCGAAGGCGATCTCGCGCGCCTGGAAACGCTGCATGCCGACGCCGGGATCGACCGATGTGCGCAGGATGGAGTTCGGTGCCTTCTCGACGATGTCCTCGATCTCCATGCCGCCGGCAGCGGACGCCACGATCATGACGCGCTCTTCCTTGCGGTCGAGCACGAAGCCGACATAGAGCTCCTGCGCGATATCGACGGCTTCCTCGAGATACAGGCGCGAAATCAGCTTGCCGCGCGGGTCGGTCTGCTGTGTCACCAGCTTGCGGCCGAGCATGCCCTCGGCCGCGCTGGAAATCTCCTCGTCATTGGCGCACAGCTTGATGCCGCCGGCCTTGCCGCGGGCGCCGGAATGCACCTGCGCCTTCAGCACCCATTTGGCGCCGCCGATCTCGCGGGCCCTGTAGGTCGCCTGCTCGGGGCTGTAGGCCAGCCCGCCGCGCGGCACATGCACGCCGTGGCGTGCCAGCAGTTCCTTGGCCTGATATTCGTGGATGTCCATTTTGTCCTCCCTGAACGGTCAATGCGTGGCGACGCGCGGCTCACTAGAGAATTGACCGGCGCGTTCGATTGCCTCGTTGACCACCAGAACATTGCGCGCCATGCGTTCCGACGCGGCGTCGATCATCTTGCCGTCGAGGGCGGCCGCGCCCTTGCCCTGCGCCTCCGCCTCCTTCAGCACTTCGAGGATGCGCCGGGCGCGGGTGACCTCTTTTTCCGGTGGAGAGAAGACGTCGTTGGCAAGCGCGATCTGCGAGGGGTGGATCGCCCACTTGCCTTCGATGCCCAGCGCCGCCGCGCGCCTGGCGCCAGCGATGTAGCCCTCCGGATCGGAGAAGTCGCCGAACGGCCCGTCAATGGCGCGCAAGCCATAGGCGCGGCAGGCGACGGTCATGCGCGACAGAGCGAAATGCCACTGATCGCCGGGATAGTCGGGGTTGAGGCCGCCAATGTTGACCGTGCGCGCCTTGCAGCTTGCCGCATAGTCGGCGACGCCGAAATGCATGGCTTCCAGCCGGCCGGGTGTCGCGGCAATCGCCTCGACATTGGCCATGCCGAGCGCGGTCTCGATCAGCGCTTCGAGGCCGACGCGGGTCCTGAAGCCCTTTGCCATCTCGATCTGGTTGACCATGGCCTCGACCATGTAGAGGTCGGCCGGCACGCCGACCTTCGGCACCAAAATGGTGTCCAGCCGGTCGCCGGCCTGCTCCATGACGTCGACCACGTCGCGGTACATGTAATGGGTGTCGAGCCCGTTGATGCGCACCGAGACGGTCTTGCCCTTGGCGCGCCAGTCGATGTCGTTGAGCGCCTGGATGATGTTCTTGCGGGCGCGCTCCTTGTCGGGCGGGGCGACGGCGTCCTCGATGTCGAGGAAGATGAAGTCGGCGGCGCTGTTGGCCGCCTTGTCGATCATTTCCGGGCTGGAGCCTGGAACCGCCAGCTCGCTGCGCTGCAGCCGTAATTTCTTGAGGTGGTTGATGGTGTGGCTCATTGTCGGCTCCTCAGGCGGCTTCGGCGACCGGCACGGCGGCCGAGGCGCGGAAGTGCTGGATGGCGGCGCCGACGCCGGAGCCGGGCGCCAGCCGTACGCCGCAGTCGAGCAGCGCCATTTCGGCGGCCGAGAGCGAGGCCAGCACCATCACCTCGTTCAGCCAGCCGAGATGGCCGATGCGGAAGACCTTGCCGATCACCTTGTTGAGGCCGCCGCCGAGCGCGGTCTGGTATTTCTGGTAGGCGCGCTTGACAACATCGCCGCTGTCGACGCCGTCCGGCACTAGGATGGCGCTGACCGTATCGGAGTGCCATTTCGGCGCCTTGGCGCAGAGCTTCAGGCCCCAGGCGTCGACCGCCTTGCGCACTCCTTCGGCGAGACGATGGTGGCGGGCGAAGATGTTTTCCAGCCCTTCCTCGGCGATCAGGTAGAGCGAGGCGCGCAGGCCGCGCAGCAGCTGCGTAGCCGGCGTATAGGGGAAATAGCCGGCGTCGTTGGCGCGGATCATGTCTTCGAAGGAGAAGAAGCAGCGGCGGTGGGTGGCGCTCCGCGACGCCACCAGCGCCTTCTTGCTGACGGAGAGGAAACCGAGGCCGGCGGGCAGCATGAAACCCTTCTGCGAGCCGCTGACGGCGCAGTCGACACCCCATTCCTCCTGGCGGAAGTCGATCGAGCCGATCGACGACACGCCGTCGACAAAGAGAAGGGCAGGGTGATTGGCGTCGTCGAGCGCAGCGCGGCAACCGGCGACGTCGCTGGTCACGCCGGTCGCGGTCTCGTTTTGGGTGCAGAAGACTGCCTTGATGCGGTGCGCCTTGTCGGCCCTGAGCCGCTCGGCATAGAGCTCGAGCGGCACGCCGGTTCCCCATTCGCAATCGATGACATCCACCTCGAAGCCGAGGCGCTCGGCCATGTCGACCCACAGATGCGAGAACCGTCCGAAGCGCGACATCAGCACGCGGTCGCCGGGGCTGAGCACATTGGTCATCGCCGCTTCCCAGGCGCCGGTGCCGGAGGAGGGATAGATGAAGACGCGGCCGGTCTCGTTCTTGAACACCGTCTTGATGTCTTCGAACAGCGGTAGCGTGAGATCGGGGAAGGATGCTGCACGCATGTCTTCCATCGGCAGGTTCATCGCCTGCCGGACCTGTTCGGGGATGTTGGTCGGTCCGGGAATGAAAAGATGGGTGAAACCGGCCATGTCGCGAACTCCTCCTGATCCAGCAAAGCGGTGAGGGGAGTTTCGTCTCGACGGCTAATGGCAACAACACCTCAAGGGGTAACATCTTGCCGCGCGCGGGTGGGGGTTGCCTACCCGGGTGACCTACCCGCGGCCAGTCGCTCGCCTACCCCAACGGCTGCTTCTGGGTACGCCTCTCCCGCGCGTAGAGCGCGACTGCCATCGCCCGGTTGCGGACGTCGAGCTTGTCGTAGAGATTCTTGAGGTGGTATTTCACCGTATTCTCCGAAATCCCGGTGCGCGTCGCGATCTGCAGATTGGTCCAGCCGTCGGACAGCACCGCCAGCAGCTCGCGCTCGCGCACGGTGAGCAGCGACAAGGGTGTGTCGTTGACCTTGTTGATGTCGATGTAGGGGATGCAGATGCGGCCATGCGCGACGGCCAGGATGGTCTCGAAGATGATCGCCGGATCGTCGAACTGGAAGCAGTAGCCCTGGGCGCCGAGCCGCACGCACTGCTTCAGGATGCCGATGTCGTGGTCGTTGGAAAACACCGCGATGCGTACGCCCAGCTTGCGGCTGTAAACCTCGGCCAGCACATCGGCGCCGTCCATGTCGGAGAGCTTCCAGCCGATAACGGCGACGTCGAATTCCGCTTCGGCTGCCAATTCCAGAAAATGCCTGCCGCTTTGCACGCAGGCCCTGAGATCGAAGCGCCCGTCGCAGTCCAGCATGTCGCGCAGCGCCGATATCACGAGCGGATTGCGTTCGGCGACGACCACGCGCACGCGCCGTTCCTCGATTGCCTTCTGCGTCTGTGACCTGATCTTCAAGGGCTTCCGGCTGTTCTGGTTCCTGGCCTGGGCGGGTCCGGCAGATGGCAGGACCTGCATCATGACAATTCTGCCCCAACCGTGCTCGGGTGCTCTTTCCCCAGCGACATGTGCTGTCGCGCCGCCTGAATCCTGGGCGGCGTCATATCCTGATGAAATCGCTCTCTCCCCATATGCAGGGCGGGGCGCATTTCGTTTGATATTCCCGTGCGTTGCGCGCTAGACCTGACAGGCACCTTTTCCGAAATTCCCATGGCGGGGGCCGCTGGTGGAACGCCAGGACGACCAGAAGACCGGCGCCAAAGCCGCTGACGATGCCCACGCCGACATCTATGGCGAGGACGGCGCCGTCCTGTCATCATTCCTGGCCCAGATCGGGGCGGCGATCGCCGATCGCGATACGCTGACGCTGAAGCGCGAAGTCGACGACCTGCACCAGTCGGAACTTGGCGATCTGCTCGAGGCCCTGCACCCCGAACAGCGTCGCGCCCTTGTCGAACTGCTCGGCGCCGACTTCGACTTCTCGTCGCTGACCGAGGTCGACGAGGCGATCCGCCGCGATATCGTCGACAATATGCCCAATGAGCAAATTGCCCAGGGCATGCAGGACCTCGATTCCGATGACGCGGTCTACATTCTCGAAGACCTCGAAAAGGAAGACCAGGACGAGATCCTGTCGCAGTTGCCGTTCACCGAGCGGATCAGGTTGCGCCGCTCGCTCGACTACCCGGAAGAGACGGCCGGTCGCCGCATGCAGACCGAGTTTGTCGCCGTGCCGCCGTTCTGGACCATAGGTCAGACCATCGACTACATGCGCGAAGACAAGAACCTGCCCGAGCGCTTCAGCCAGATCTTCGTCATCGATCCAAGCTTCAAGTTGCTCGGCGCCATCGACCTCGACCAGATCCTGCGCACCAAGCGCACGACCAAGGTCGGAGACGTGATGCACGAGACGAGGCACGCCATTCCGGCCACCATGGACCAGGAAGAGGCGGCGCGGGACTTCGAGCAATACGATCTTCTGTCCGCCGCCGTCGTCGACGAGAACGAGCGGCTGGTCGGCGTGCTGACCATCGACGACGTCGTCGACGTCATCCAGCAGGAGGCCGAGGAAGATCTGCTGCGCATGGGCGGCGTCGGCGACGAAGAGTTGTCCGACAGCATTCTTTCGACCTCGCGCTCGCGCGTTCCCTGGCTGCTGGTCAACCTGTTGACGGCGTTCCTGGCGGCGTCGGTGATCGGCCTGTTCGACCGCACCATCGAGCACATCGTGGCACTGGCCGTGCTGATGCCGATCGTGGCCGGCATGGGCGGCAATGCCGGTTCGCAGACCATGACCGTCACGGTACGCGCGCTGGCGACCAGGGATCTCGACATCTACAATGCCGGCCGCATCATCCGCCGCGAAATGGGCGTGGGTTCCATCAACGGCATCATCTTCGCCGTGCTGATCGGCATCGTCGCGGCCGTCTGGTTCCGCGATGCCAATCTGGGCGGCATCATAGCGGCGGCGATGATCATCAATATGTTCGTGGCAGCCCTTGCCGGTATCCTGATCCCGCTATTGCTCGACCGGTTCAAGATCGACCCGGCGGTGGCGTCGGCGGTTTTCGTCACCACCGTCACCGACGTCGTTGGCTTCTTTGCTTTCCTGGGGCTGGCCACCTGGTGGTTCGCTATCCCTTGAGAAAGAGGCGTTGCGGGCTCAATTGACTTTTACGTAAATGTGGTGCGAGGCTTGCGCGGGGTTCCATGCCGAGTCCGGCTTGGAACGGGGTTGATCGGAATGCGTTGGAAATCCCGGGCGACCGGGCGTTTTCCGATGTTCCGACATTTGGAGCAAAGATGCGGGAATATTATTCGATCACCGAACTGACCCGCGAATTCGACGTGTCGACGCGGACGCTGCGCTTCTACGAGGATGAGGGGCTGGTGCAACCGGTCCGGCGGGGCCGCACAAGGCTGTTTCGCCCATCTGACCGGCATCTGATCCGCCAGATCATGCGCGGGAAACGGCTCGGCTTCTCGATCAACGAAATCCGCGAAATCATCCAGATGTACAAGGAACCGCCCGGCGAGGTCGGTCAACTCAAGCTGATGATCAAGCGCATCGAGGAGAAGCGCGAGGATTTGCGCCAGAAGCGCCGCGATCTCGAGGAGACGCTGGCGGAGCTCGACCAGGCTGAGGAGTCATGTGTTGAGCGGCTGGTGGAGCTGGGGGTTAATACCTGAGCGGACCGTCGAGCGTTTGCGCGCGCCCGTCGCAAACGTTCGTGATTAGCCGGAGCCCTTCCGCACTTCGTCATTCTAGGGCGAAGCAGGAGCGAAGCTCCGTCGCGGAGACCCTAGAATCCATTCCGTGACATCGGTCGTGGAGTGCAGCGGTAGCGAATTCTGGACCATAGCAACGCTCTGGAGTCCCGGCATGGATCCTCGGGTCTGTGCTGCGTCGCTACGCTCCTTACTCCGCCCGTGGATGATGAAGAGATGGGCGTTCGGCTAGTCGCCAAGGCATGCGAACCCTGCCAGCGATCACACCCGCCTCAAATCCACCGGCGCACCCGCTTCGTATAGTCGCGGTACTTCTTGCCGAATTTGGCGAACAGCACCTTCTCCTCGCTCTCGATGGCGACCTTCTGCGTTGCAAAAGCCGCGATCAGGGCCAGCGGCAGGAACCATATGATCCCCGAGACGAAGGCGACGCCGATCAAAAGCAGCGTGTTGGCCAGATACATCGGGTTGCGCGTCACGCCGAACGGGCCAGACGTCACCAGATGCTCCGGCAAGCCATTGGGGTTCATCGTCGTTTTGGCCCGGATCATGGCGCGGATAGCGGTGAACCAGAGGGCTGCGACGGCAAACAGCACCACAAAGCCGGCGGCAAACAAAAGGTCGCCCAAGAGGTCGCCGATCCAGGGCAGGGGATAGAACAGGCCGAGCACGATGCTGATGGCGATGGCGGCGATGTAGATCAGTGGCGGCCACGGGATCAGCCGTGGTCTCGATAGATCGGGTTTTGCCAGCCCGGGTTTTGTGAGCTTGTCGGTCATTGTTGCCCTCCCTGCGTCATCGGGCTCTCCTCCGTCCTGGCGGTGCAGATGCCGGCGAGTTCACCGAGATGCGCTTTGAACTCCGGGGTCTGGTCGCCATTGTAGAGCCGGTCGAATGCCGCTTCGCTTTGCAGCGTGTCCAGCATGCACACACAATAGCTGGTGCAGAACTCCGTGTCGCGCTGCTGTTCGCAAGATACCTGGCATTCCTTGAGGAAGATCACTTCCCTTGTTTCGACGGGCGCCGGCGCAATCTGCGAGAACAGCCAGACGCAGCCGAACAGCAGCGGCTGGTGGATCAGGTAGAAAGCCAGGCTGTGGCGGCCGATGAAGGTGAGCGGCCTGGTCCAGCTTCCTGATCCCAGCGTGGCCAGCCGCGCCAGCAGGCCAGTGGTGGACGCAAACTTTGCCGCGGCGATGCCGAGAAGCACGGCGCCGAACCAGGGAAACAGCGGCACGTAATCATTGGAGCGCGGGTTGATCGCCGACAGGCCGACCCACCACAGCGCCGGATGATCGAAGGCTTCGGATCGGAGATAGAGGGGGACTGCGATCACCACCGCCGCCACGACCAGCGTCAGCCAGGAAGGCAGCCGCAGAAACAAAAGGCCGAGCAAGCTGGCCAGCGCGATCTGATGCAGGATGCCGAAGAAGATGAAGCTGTCCGGCGTGATGAAGTACGTGACCGCCGATATAGCGGCGGCCGCGACGGCGACCATGGCAAAACGTTTCCAGAAGCCGGTCCAGCGGATCTGCCTGCCATGAGCGAGAAACAGGCTGACGCCGACCAGGAACAGGAAGGTCGAGGCGATGCAGCGCGCATAGATCTTCCACCAGCCGACGGCGGTGAGGCCGGGGTCGGTGTAGTGGAAATTTTCGAGATCCCAGGTGAAGTGGTAGCTCGCCATGGCGATCAGCGCGATGCCGCGTACGACATCGATGGCGACGATGCGCTTCGGTTGATCTCGCTTCAGTTGATCTCCAGGGGGTGCGGTATGGATGCTCATGGTCTCGCGATCTGATTCAGCCCGAAAGACGACTATCACGGTTGCACCGGACAAAAGAAGGCCGCCCTCTACGCTCCGGGTCATGCCGTGCGGCTGCATCGGGCGGCGCTTTAGGCCAGAGCCGGAAAGCCTTTGGCCGAATTTGCTTTTTGCCGGGAAGGGGTCGGTTTCCTGTTACCGGCGGAGGAAGCGCCAGCGCAGATTTGGGCTGCGAGTCTGATTTGGGGATCAAATGTCCACCCATGTGCGCCATCCGATCTGGCTTCCAGCCTTGCGTCCGGCGGATGCGCGCACCTTTGCCTCGCTCTATGCGGTCGAATCCTTCGCCCGCGCCACGGTATCGAGCGTCATCCCGATCCAGGCTTATGAGATTCTGCACAACGAGCAGATCGTCTCGATCCTCTACACCATCGTGGCGCTGCTCGGCCTGTCGGTGACCTTGTTCATGCCGATCTTGATCCGCAGGTTTGCCCGGCGCTGGGTCTATACCGCCGGCGCCTGCCTGCTGGCGATGGGCTCGCTGTTCTTCGTCACCCACACGCTTGCCGGGCAACTGGCAGGCATGCTGTGCCGCGTCATGGGGGCGAGCGCGCTGTCGATCACGCTCAACCTCTACATCATGGATCACATCCGCAAGACCGATTTCATGCAGGCCGAATCGCTGCGCATGGCGTGGTCGATGCTGGCCTGGACCGGCGGGCCGACACTCGGCATCTTCCTCTACACACGCTACGGCATCTATGCCGCGCATGGCGCGGTGGCGGTGTTTGCGTTGGCCTTGCTGGCGCTGTTCTGGACCTACAGGCTGGGCGACAACCAGTCGATCCGGCCCGGCAAGACGCGGCCGGCCAATCCGCTGGCCAATATCGGCCGCTTCGTAGCACAACCCAGGCTCAGGCTGGCCTGGCTGATCGCCTTCGGCCGGTCATGCTTCTGGACGACGTTCTTCGTCTACGGGCCGCTGTTCATGGTGATTACCGGCGAGGGCAAGCTTGCCGGCGGCCTGCTGGTTTCGGCCGGCAATGCGCTGTTGTTCATGGCGATCTTCTGGGGCAAAGCGGGAAAACGCTTCGGCGGCCGGCGCACCATGACCTTCGCCTATTTCGCGATGTCGGCGACGCTGCTTGCGGCGGGCGCGGTCGGCACTACCGCGCCGCTGCTTACGGGCTTTTTCCTGCTCTGCGGCGCCTTCTTCACCATCGCGCTCGATGCACTGGGCTCGACCGCCTTCATGCGCTCGGTGCGGTCCTATGAGCGGGCGCAGATGGCCGCGGTCTACCGCACCTATCTCGACTTTTCCGAGCTGACGCCGCCGCTGGTCTATTCGGTGGTGCTGGCGTTTTTCGGCCTCGGCTCGGTGTTCGTGACGCTGGGCATTCTGGCCGCTGTTTGCGGCTTTATCACCTGGCGCTATTTGCCGAAGTCGCTTTAGTCGCCGATCAGGCGGTTGCCTCAAGCGCTGCATGCCGCTCGCGCACCCAGTTGTGGAAGCGGTGCAGATCGTACTCCTCCGGCATCAGCACGCCGGCCTGGTGGCGCATCGAGCGCAGGCCTTTCTGATTGATCTCACAGATCGCGGCATCCTCCTCCAGCACCTGGGTGCCGAAGGCGACGACATTGTCGATGTCGGTCTCGGCAAGCGCCTCGGGCGCGAACAGCCACTCGGCGGTGAGTTCGGTCTGTTCGGGACCGAGCGGCATCAGTCGCACCGTCCTGACATAATCGACATGGCCGACGATGAACATCGAGGGCAGGCTGGTGGCATAGGTCTGTCCGGCCGCACGCTCGGCTGGCGTCAGGCCCGGTAAGACCGGGCCATGGGCATGTCCGTCGCGCGACCAGGTCTCGGCGCCGGCGCGCAGGCCACCCGAAAACTCCGGCGCGTCATTGTCGGCATGGCGGACCCAGTCGGGGTCGTCGTGCCGGCTCATCAGGCCGCGGCCGTATATCGGCACCAGCCGAGACAGGTCCTTGTGGACGCCCGGGCAATGCAGGCACTCGTTGAAGTTTTCCCAGAAGATCTTCCAGTTGCAGTTCATCACCTTGCGCAGGACACGGCCTGATACCAGCGTTTCCAGCGGCCAGTTGGCGAGGTCGCCGGATGCGGGATCGAAGGAGGTCCCGGCGGAGCCGGCCGCAGCCTGCTGAAGGTTCACAAAGACAAAACCGCGCCACACCGACAGCGCCACCTGGTAGAGCGGATGATCGGCCTTGTCGAAACCATCTGGCAGCGATTTCGAGGGAACGCGCACGAGATCGCCGCGCAGCGAGTAGGACCAGGCGTGGTAGGGGCAAGTGATGAGCCGCGCTTTCAGCCGGCCCTCGCTTTCCTGGCAAAGCTGCGAGCCGCGATGCCGGCAGGTGTTGTGGAAGGCGCGCAACTCGCCGGTGTCGTCGCGCAGCACGACGATTTCCTGCGTGCCGACGCGGAATGTCCTGAATGCCAAAGGCTGGGCAAGATCGGCCTCGCGGCAGACGAGCAGCCAGCTTTTGTACCAGATGGCCTCGAGATCGCGCTGGTAAGCCTCGCTATCCCAATAGGCCGACGACGGTAGCGTCGGTTGGGCCCGGCTCAGGCCGTTATAGGGGTCGCGCTCGCTCGGGTTGGGATGCATGGCTGGCTTCCTATGAAGCGTCAGCCGACACCCCGGCAAATCGTTTGTCAATCAGAGTGCCGCATTGCCGGTTGCAGGCGCGGCGCATAATCATGTCGTAGACATGGGACATTCGGAATTGGGGGGATTCGGACGTGGCCGCACGACAGATGTCGCTTACGCTGGAGCTGGTCGCGCGCTGCTGGCGCGAGATCAGGGACCCCGGGCCTGATCCGGACGCGATGCATCTCGATGAAGCCGACTATGACGCGCTGCTGGATGAATTGCAGGTCGAACTCCCGGACAGCGAACCGCTATGGCTGTTCGGCTATGGATCGCTGATCTGGAAACCGGAAATAGATTATGTCGAGGACCGCGTTGCCTTGGCGTGCGGCTGGCATCGATCCTTTTGCATGAACATGACGCGCTGGCGCGGCACCAAGGACAGCCCCGGCCTGATGATGGCGCTGGACCGTGGCGGACAATGCAAGGGCGTCGCCTTTCGGCTGACCGACAATAACCGGCGCGAGCAGTTGGGCCGGCTTTTCCGGCGCGAAGTCACGCTGAAGCCGACAAGCTACCGGCCGCGCATGCTCAAGCTTGCAAGCGAGGCCGGACCGCTCAGGGCATTGGCCTTCGTCATCAACCGCAACGGCCTGACCTATTCAGGACCGCTCGACGAGGGCAAGGTCGTCGAAAGGCTGGCAACGTCCTGCGGGCACTGGGGGTCGGGCGCCGACTATCTCTACAACACGGTGAAAAACCTTGAAGAGCGCGGCATTCACGATCGCCATCTGTGGCGGCTGCAGCGGCTGGTTGCCGAGCGGATCACCGCGTTGAACCCGTAACGCCGCATGGCGCATTCGCGCTGTTGGCCGGCGGAATTTGGTTTGCCGGATGCGACCGTTTCAGCCTATAGTCATGCATGTCGTCGGTTCCGTTAGGGACCAAGAGGGAATGCGGTGAGGGCTGACTTGTTGCCCAATGCCGTGGCTGCCCCCGCAACTGTGTGCGGTAGTCCTCTCCAAGCCACTGGGGATTTTTTCTTCGGGAAGGTGGGGAAGGGCGCTGATCCGCGAGCCAGGAGACCTGCCGGCGACAGGGAACTGACTTCGATGCCCTCGGGTGGAGGGCGAAAGGACAAGATATGAATACCGCTTCCGTCTCCCTCGGCGCTTCCGTCTCCTCGCAGTCGCGCTTCATGCAGCTCGTGCTTAGCGCGTTTCTGGGCATTTTCGTCGTCGGCGTTGTCGGTTTCTCGCACATCGATGCGGTCCACAATGCGGCGCACGACTATCGCCATTCGATGGCGTTTCCCTGCCACTGACGAGGATCTGACATCATGAACCTGTTTCGCAACGTCGTGTTCATCGCGGCGATCGCAGGGCTCGTGGCCGGTGTCGCTCTCGCCTGCATGCAGGCCTACGCCACCGTGCCGCTGATCCTCAAGGCGGAGGTCTACGAAAAGGCTGGTGGCGGCCACGAGCATCAGCATGCCGCGGTGCCCGCCGCCAACGCTGCGGACACCAATGCCATGAGCACCGCCGCGCCGGCGGAAAATGCGGTGAGCAGCGCAGCACCGGCTGAAGCAGCCGCGCCGGCGGAGGACGAAGGCTGGGCACCGGCCGACGGCTTCGAGCGTTTCGCCTTCAGTGTCGTCGCCAATATCGTCACCGGCATCGGCTTCGCGCTGGTCCTGGTGGCGGTTTCCGAATTCGCCGGCGGCATCGGCAGCTGGCGCCAGGGCGTGTTCTGGGGTCTGGCGGGCTTTGCCGTGTTCACGCTGGCGCCGGGGCTCGGCCTGCCGCCGGAACTGCCGGCAATGCCGGCGGCCGATCTCATACAGCGCCAGATCTGGTGGTGGGCAACGGTGATGGCAACCGCGATCGGTCTTGCCCTTATCACCTTCCGCACGTCGGCGCCCCTGACCGTGCTCGCCGTCGTCCTGATCGTCGCCCCGCATATTGTCGGCGCGCCGCAGCCTGACAGTTTCGTAACGCCGATCCCGGAGGGCCTGCATCATCAGTTCGTGGTGGCGGTGACGCTGACCAATCTGGTGTTCTGGCTGGTGCTCGGCGCAGTTGTCGGCATAGTGCGCGCGCGCTTCACCGGCACCGCGACCAGCCTGCGCGACAGCTTTGCCTGATCGCAGTTTGACCTTCATCATCGGCGGTGGGGGGGGGGGGGGGGGGGGGGGCGGGGGCCCCGGAGGGACAGCGGGGGGGGCCGCCCGCGGCCGGGGCAGGGGGGGTTGTAAAAAGAAAAGA
>NZ_JAMYPF010000016.1:0-156536 GCF_040320205.1 Mesorhizobium sp. M0761 | reverse complement strand
GCTTGGCGCTGCGGCGGACGCATAGGGGGAGAGAAGTGTCACCTATGTATCCGGTTCAAAGTGTTACCCATCTATCGGCTGGACAGTTAACCGTGTGCCTCGGCGCCCTTGCCTGCAGGGCTGGTGATTGGCGAAACCTTCGGCGCCGGCAACCTTTCTCCCTTACGGGGAGAAATGCCCGGCAGGCCAATGAGCGGCAGCGCTGGCGCCGACAGTATCGCCTTCCCAGTTACCGCGTCCGCGATTTCAGCGGCAGCCTGCTTGCGCCGTCTCGTATGCAGTGCGGCGCGCCGTCAGGCGAAACGGCATGTCGCCGAGTTCGCGCTCCGACATGGTGTCGAGCACGGGATGCGACAGCGGATCGGTCACCCAATTGAGGACATCCCCGTCATGGCGCCGCCGCGTGTAGCCGGCGGCAAAGACTTTGAGCAATGATACGATCGTCACTATCCTCGCCTC
The DNA here is from genome assembly GCF_040320205.1 of Mesorhizobium sp. M0761. Lineage (NCBI taxonomy): Bacteria > Pseudomonadati > Pseudomonadota > Alphaproteobacteria > Hyphomicrobiales > Phyllobacteriaceae > Mesorhizobium > Mesorhizobium sp. M0761. Next base: position 156,077 of record NZ_JAMYPF010000016.1, on the reverse strand, counting down.
CTCGGTCTGACTGTCCCGCTAGAATCTGCCCTGTCTCGCCGTCTTTCAATTGAGATTTCGGCCGCCCCGGTTTAGAAAAACTGGAATGGCTATGCTGAACCGCGTCCATCTCAACGGCCTGCGCGCCGTCGAAACCGTCGCCCGCCTCGGCTCGCTGGCGGCCGCTGCCGGCGAGCTCAACGTATCCGTCAGCGCCGTCAGCCAGCAGATCAACCGCACCGAAAAGCAGCTTGGACAGGCGCTGTTCGAACGAACGGCGAGCGGGCTGGTGCTGACCGAGTTCGGCACGGTTTTTTCCGCCCGGCTGGGCGCCGGTTTTCGCGAGCTGGCGCAGGCGGTGGCGCTGGCCGACGAGGCAAGCCAATGCACGCTGGTGGTTTCGGTGGCGCCGGCCTTCGCCTCGAAATGGCTGCTGCCGCGATTGTCGCGGCATTTCGACCGCCATCCCAACGTGCTGCTGCGCATCGACGCCTCGGTGCGCCTCGCCGATCTCGAGCGCTCCGACATCGACATCGCCATCCGGCTTGGCGACGGCAAATGGCCGGGCGGCCGGGCGGAACTTTTGTTGGCGCAGGAAGTCTTTCCGGTCTGCGCGCCGGTGATCGCCAAGAAACTGAAGTCGATCGAAGACCTGGCGCAGACCTGCGCCATCACCGACGAGCGGGCGATGATCAACTGGGAGAGCTGGTTCAAGGCTGCCGGGGCCGAGCCGGTCACTTTTCGCAAGGGCGCGCGCTTCACCGACCCGATGTTGTGCCTGGAATCGGCAATCGCCGGCCACGGCGTCATGCTCGGCTGGCAATTGCTGGCCGCCGATGCGCTGGCCGACGGCCGCCTCGTCGCGCCTTTCGGCGTGCGGGCGCAGAGCGGCCTCGGCTACTGGCTGGTGACCTCGGCCACCAAGACCGAAAGCCGCAAGGTGCGCGATTTCAAGATCTGGATCAGCGAAGAGATCGCGGCGACCGTGGCGCAGTTCAGCGCGCTGGAAAGCGCTGCCTAGGGCTGTCCGTCGCGACGGTGCTGGAAAGCACAGCCGCGCCGATCTATGTTGGAAGCTTCACCCCCAAGACCAAGACAGGCAGGATCATGACCACACATTCGCGCGGCGTTTCCGCAACGATCGACCCGGTGAAGCTTGACAGGCTGGCGGAAGTCGCCATCAAGGTCGGGCTGCAATTGCAGCCGGGGCAGGATCTGGTGCTGACCTCGTCGATCGCAGCCCTGCCGCTGACCAGGCGCATCGTCGAGCACGCTTACAAGGCGGGCGCCGGGCTGGTAACGCCGATCTTCAACGATGACGAGATCACGCTGGCGCGCTTCCGCTACGGGGCGGATGCCGGCTTCGACCGCGCCGCCGGCTGGATGTATGAAGGCATGGCGAAGGCCTTTTCCAACAATGCGGCGCGGCTTGCCGTGCGCGGCGAGGACCCGTCGCTGTTGTCGGCGCAGGACCCGGCGAAAGTGGCGCGCGCCAACAAGGCGAACTCGATGGCCTACCAGCCGGCGCTGGAAAAGATCACCGGCTTCGACATCAACTGGAACATCGTCGCCTACCCGGATCTCGCCTGGGCAAAACAGGTCTTCCCCGGCGATGCCGACGATGTCGCCGTGGTCAAGCTTGCCGATGCGATCTTTTCGGCATCACGGGTCGATGTGGAAGACCCGATCGCAAACTGGACGGCGCACAATGCAGCGCTGCGCGGCCGCACAAAGTGGCTGAACGAGCACAATTTCCATGATCTGCATTTCAGCGGCCCGGGCACCGACCTCACCGTCGGGCTGGCCGACGGCCATGAATGGATGGGCGGCGCCTCGACTGCCAAGAACGGCGTCACCTGCAACCCGAACATCCCGACCGAGGAGGTCTTCACCACGCCGCATGCACGGCGCGTCTCCGGCCGTGTATCCTCGACCAAGCCGCTGTCCTACCAGGGCACGCTGATCGACGATATCTCGGTGCGTTTCGAAGAGGGCAGGATCGTCGAGGCCAAGGCTTCGAAGGGCGAGGACGTGCTGAAGAAAGTGCTCGACACCGACGAGGGTTCGCGCCGGCTCGGCGAGGTGGCGCTGGTGCCGCATTCCTCGCCGATCTCGGCCAGCGGCCTGCTGTTCTTCAACACGCTGTTCGACGAGAACGCCGCCTGCCACATCGCGCTCGGGCAGTGCTATTCAAAATGCTTCGTCGACGGCGCCTCGCTCACCCAGGACGAAATCGCCCAGCGCGGCGGCAACAAGAGTTTTATCCACATCGACTGGATGATCGGCTCCGACAAGATCGACATAGACGGCGTGCACAAGGATGGCCGCAAGGTGCCGGTGATGCGCAAGGGTGAGTGGGCGTAAGCTCGCGGAGGGCGGATGGGTTTCGACCTGACGGTCAAGCGAATTTACGAAGCACCCGCGCCCGATGACGGGCAGCGGGTGCTGGTCGATCGCATCTGGCCGCGCGGCATCAGCAAGGAGGATGCCGCGCTGACGCTGTGGCTGAAGGAGATCGCGCCGAGCAATGAATTGCGGAGGTGGTTCGGACATGAGCCGGCGCGATGGGCGGAGTTTCAGGTGCGGTATTCGGTCGAGCTGGATGGGAATAGAGAAGCGGTGGCGAAACTGCGTGGCTTGCTCGGAAAGGCCAAGGTGACGCTGCTTTATGGCGCACATGACGAGGCGCATAACAATGCGGTGGCGTTGGCGGGGTATTTGCGCTGGACGGGTTGAGAGACAGCGAACCGCTGCATACGCCGCAAGCGAAAGCCTTCACAATTAGCGATCGCCCTCCACGCGTTCGTCCATCCTCGGGTCTGCGCTGCGTCGCTTCGCTCCTTGCTTCGCCCTAGGATGACGAAGCGAGGCTACGCTACTTCACCACCCCTTCATAAGCCTCCGGCTTGAACCCCACCAAAATCTCATCCCCGACCTCGAGCACCGGGCGCTTGATCATCGTCGGGTTGGCCAGCATCAGCTTCCTGGCCTTCTTCTCGTCGAGCCCTTGCTTGTGCTTGTCGGGCAGTTCGCGGAAGGTCGTGCTGCCCTTGTTGAGCAGCTTTTCCCAGCCAACCTTGCCGATCCATCCATCCAGTCTGCCCACCTCTATCCCCTCGGCCCGGTAGTCGTGAAAACGGTAAGGCACATCGTGGCCCTCCAGCCAGGTGCGCGCCTTCCTGATCGTGTCGCAGGTGGTGATGCCGTACATGGTGATCGTCAAAACGCACTTCCCTTGGGCTGGTGGTCGAATCCGCCGGACAGCCTAAAACCGTCCTTCCCGCTTTGCCAGCACCCCGGTCACATCAGCCCATTTTTAGGGCTTGCCAATACTAAGGAATTTTCCTAAGTATCTTTCTATACCCGTCGACGGACCTCAGGATCGCCCATGCCAAGCCTCCTCGCCCCAACTACAAGTCTCCCGCAGATCGACGGCATCTTCCGCGCGCTGGCTGACCCGACGCGGCGGCGCGTGGTCGAGCGGCTGAACCGCAGTCCCGCCTCGGTCAGCGAGTTGGCGCAGCCTTTCGAGATGGCGCTGCCTTCCTTCATCGAGCATCTGAAAGTGCTGGAAGGCTGCGGTCTGGTGCGATCGGAAAAAATCGGCCGCACCAGGACCTATCAGCTGGCGCCCGAACCGCTGCAGCTCGCCCAAAACTGGCTGGCCGAACAGCGCACGCTGTGGGAGCGCCGACTCGATCAATTCGACGCCTATGTGATGAGCCTCAAGGAGCAAGAAAAGTGAGCTATCCCTTCAAGCCCGACCCCAGACTGGACCTTGTGCTGGAGCGCAAGCTCGACGCGCCGCGCGAACTCTTGTGGAGCGCGATGACGGTGCCGGAGCATGTCAAGCAATGGTTCACGCCCAAGCCCTGGCTGATCACCGATTGCGAGATCGACCTTCGTCCGGGCGGACTGTTCCGGACGCGCATGCAATCGCCCGACGGCAAGGAGGTCAACGACCGCCATTGCTGCTATCTCGAGATCGTGCCGAACGAGCGGCTGGTGTGGACCGATGCGCTGCTGCCGGGCTATCGGCCCTCCGGCGAGCCCTTCATCACCGCAGTCATTTCGCTTCAGTCGGATGACAAGGGCACGCGCTACACGGCAACGGCCATCCATCGCGACGAGGCTACCCGCAACAATCATGAAGAGATGGGGTTCTTCGACGGCTGGGGCACGGTGGCCGATCAGTTGGCGCAGTATGTGAAGACCATTTGAGCTTTCCCACTGCGGCCAGGACTTTGTCCCGGCCGCCTGGTTTTTGGGTCGTGCAGCGAAGCGCGCCGGAACCCGACGGCACCCGGGCTCAGTAGTAGAAGCGCTCTTCTGTGATCTTGCCGTTCTTGACCGTGTACAGGCCAACCTCGTCCATGGTGACCCGTTCGCCGGTGGCCTTGGGAGTTATGTCGAACTTGAAGCGCACCGCGAACTGGTCGCCGTTGACATAGGGGCCTTCGACAGAGCCGCCATGGACTTCGTGGTTCGCTTGCCACCATTCGCCCTTTTGCCTGAGAGCCTCCTTGCCACAGGCAATGGCCATCGGCCCCTCCATCGCTTCGAGGCTGACGATATCATCGGCATTGTACTTTTCACCAGCACCCAGGTGATCCCCCTGCTGGAGCATTTCGGTGAAATCCTTGGCAACATCCGCGATGGTCATGTGTGTTCCTCCTGTTCAGACTGGTTTGAAGTAGGGAAGCGCTTGCCGGCCCGCCACCTTTACCCGCACGACAGCTGACAAGGTGTGTCAGGACGATGATATAGCGCGGCTATGTGACGACGATTGCGGCGGCGTCGGACAGCGACTTCGGTTGCAGACAAAAGCCAATTCCGCAATGCTGGGTGCATGTGCAACCTCTACAACATCACGACGACGCAAGAGGCGGTCCGCCAATGGACCCGCACATTGCGCGATATCAGCGGCAACCTCGAACCTTCGCTTGATGTCTATCCCAATCAACCTGGGCTTGTCGTTCGCAACAGGACGGATGGGGAGCGTGAACTGGCGAAACTGCTTTGGGGTTTGCCAACGCCGCCCGAGCGCATGAAAGGTAAGGCCGACTACGGCACCACCAACGTTCGCAATCCGCAATATTCGCACTGGCAGCAATATGTGGGGGTCGAGCACAGATGTGTCGTGCCGGTGACCAGCTTTGCCGAGCCCAGCCCTGCGGCGAACGATAAAGACCCGGAAACAGGAATCCAGCGAAATTACTGGTTTGCCCGTGGCGAGAGCCGGCCGCTGTTCTTCTTCGCTGGTTTCTGGACGTCTTGGCAGGGCGTGCGAAAGGTCAAGGACGGTCCCGGCGACTTCGAGCTATACGCCTTCATGACCACCAAGCCTAATGCTCTCATCGCGCCGATCCACGAGAAGGCTATGCCCGTGATCCTCACCACGCCGGAGGAAACCGAGGCTTGGCTGACGGCGCCATGGTCGGAAGCACGGCATTTGCAGCGGACGGCGCCCAACGACGCGTTGGTGATCGTTGAGAAGCCAGCCACACAGATCAAGTTCCCACCACAGGCCCCGGCCCAAGGGTCTCTGTTTTAACCCGGAATCGGCTCTCCTCAATCTTCGTCTCGCCAGATTACCCGCCGAACCATGCGGATTTCGACAAGACGTCTGACGCGAATTTTAAGGCGTTCAGCAGCGCTTGGCAGAATGATGCCGGCATCGAGTTCACGACCTTTGCAGCGCTCGCACCGCATGTGCCGCTCCACATCCCAAAAGGGGATATCACCAACCAGCTTTGCGAGATCGCCAGGCAGATAGTGTCGAGTGATGTTGCAGTTCCGACATCGAACACGAATTAGCTGCCCGACTTCATGCGCCAAGCAGAGGGTTTGCACATTACGGCGCGGTCGGGTGCTTAGTTCGGGCATCCCGCAAAGTAGGAATATGTTCCTTTACGAGTCAATTCACACTTAATTCCACCTTGGCGATCTTCACAGCAGGTTAAATCCAACCGTCGATGAAGGGATTGGGTTGGATCAGCTTGGCAGCATAGGGCAGTTGGCACCACGGCGCAGGCTGATATGCGCCACGTCGCCGACGCTGAATTGAAAGCCCTCGGCCTGGCGCGGCGCATCGATCACCACCGGCAATCCCTGCCCCAGCTCAGCATGCAGCCGCAGCGTGCGGCCGTGGAAGACGATGGAGTTGACGCGCGCCGGCGCGGTGCCGGCGGCGGCATCGGTGGTGGCCAGCAAGTCCTCGGGGCGAACGCCGATGGTGCGCTCAGTGCCTTCGCCGGGTGTGTCGCCGGTTTCAGATGTTGCTTCCAGCGAAAGCCCGCCAGCGGCGAAGCGCAGGCGGTCGCCGTCGCGGCCGATGAAGCGCGATTGCAAGAGGTTCATGGTGCCGATGAAGCTTGCGACGAATTTCGTCGCCGGCCGGTCGTAAAGCGTAGCCGGCGGCGCGATCTGCTCGATGCGGCCCTTGTTCATGACGACGATGCGGTCGGAGATCGACAGCGCTTCGGTCTGGTCGTGGGTGACCATGACGAAGGTGGTGCCGAGCCGCGACTGCAGCCGCTTCAGTTCGACCTGCATCTGTTCGCGCAGATGCGCATCGAGCGCCGACAGCGGTTCATCGAGCAGCAGAACGCGCGGCTCGCAGACTATGGCGCGGGCGAGCGCGACGCGCTGGCGCTGGCCACCCGACAGTTCGGAAACGCGGGCGCCGAGCTTGTCGGCGAGGCCGACCATATCGAGGGCTTCGCGGACGCGCTTTGCCTGCTCGGCGCCGGACAGTTTGCGCAGCGACAGGCCGAAGCCGACATTCTCGGCGACGTTCATATGCGGGAACAGCGCATAATCCTGGAACACGGTGTTGACGGGACGGTCGAACGGCCTGAGCGCGGTGATGTCGCGACCATCGAGCAGCACCTTGCCGCTCGACGGGCTCTCGAAACCGGCAATGACGCGCAGGCTGGTGGTCTTGCCGCAGCCCGAGGGCCCGAGCAGGGTGATGAACTCGCCGCTGATAATGTCGAGATCGACGGCGTCGAGCCCGACAATGCCGCCGGGGAAAACCTTCGAGACCGTGTCCAGGCGTACCAGCGCATCAGGCGCCATCGCGAACCTCGGACGGCTTGGTGGTGTTGACCCAGAGGATCTGGCAAGGCTCGGTGCCGGGATTGCGGAAGGCGTGCAGAAGCGTGCTCTTGAAGGCAAAGGAGTCGCCGCTCTTCAGCACGTATTTTGTCGAGTCCACCACCAGTTCGACCTCGCCCGACAGGACATAGCCGAACTCGTGACCGATATGCGCGTAGGCTTCCGCCGTGCCGCCATCGGCTTCCACGGTCACCAAGAGGCCGGTCAGCGCCGCGCCCGGCGGCGACAGCAGCGCCTTGGCGATGCCTTCCGACTTGACCGGGAGCTGCCGCCTTTTGTCGGCGCGCACGCAATAGAGATCGTTGGCGGCTTCGTTGCCGTCGGTGATCAGCGCCGAAGGCTCGATGTCGAGCGCGGCCGCAAGCGGCCAGATCACCTTGACGCGCAGCGAAGACAGGCCGCGCTCGATCTGGCTCAGCGCACCGATGGAGACGCCGGCTTTTGCTGCCAGCTCGGCCAGCGACAAATTGCGCTCCAGCCGCAGCGCCCGCACGCGCCGGCCGACGCGGATGTCGGCGTCGGCCTTTGGTTTCGCTTCGTCAAGCATGTCCATCAGTTGGTCCTTGTTGCAGTCTTTGGCGCGGCGGCAAGACCCGCGGGCTTCAGGAGATTAGTCACAATTACCTGCCGTCGGCGCTGCCCCTCATTGTCCTGCCGGACCTTTCTCCCTGTATAGTGACGGGGAGAAAGCGGCTGGTCGCAAACTCGGCGCCATTTTCTGCAACGTTTTGCGATTGGCGAAATCGCTGGTGATATCCCCCCTCTCCCCGTCACTATACGGGGAGAGGATGCCGGCAGGCAGGTGAGGGCAGCGCAACCGTCGGCGATGGATCCCTCACCCGCCCGCCTTCACTTTCTCGAACATCTTCGCCACATCGTCGTTCTGCTTCATCGGGCCGGTGAAGATGGTGGTCTTCAGCATCACCTCCGGGTCCGCCGGCAATTGCAGCTTGTCCAGTTCGTCCTTCGCCACGCCGGCGAAGGCGGTGCTCAGCGAGCTGCCATAGCCGTAGGCCTGGATCAGGTACTTACCCGAGTCGGCGTCGAGCCGGCTGTTGATGAAGTCATAGGCGAGGTCGACGTTTTTGGCGTCCTTGAGCATCACGAAGCCGCAGGCCCAGGTCAGCATGCCCTCCTTCGGCTTCATGAACTCGACCGGCACGCCCTGCTTCTTCAGCGAGGTTGCCGACGCGTTCCAGGTCATGGCGGCGACCAGCTGGCCGCTGGCCAGCGCCTGTTCGACCGAGGTCATGTCGGTGGTGTAGTTGGAGAGCAGGGGACGCTGCTCGCGCAACTTTTCCGCCACCTTGTCCATCTGCTCGGGCGTCATGTCGAAGGGGTTTACGCCGGCCAGAAGTGCGGCAACGATCGGGGTGTCATGCACGGCATCGATGGTCGCCATGCGGCCGGCATATTGCTTGTCCCACAGAAGGTTCCAGCTCGCTTCCGGGTTCTTCACCAGATCGGTGCGGTAGAGGATCGAGGTGTTGCCCCAGTCCCACGGCACCATCCAGACCTTGCCGTCGCCGGCCTGGATGTCGGGCAGGTTCTTGAACACCGGGAAGATCGAATCCCAGTTCTTGATGCGCTTGGTATCGATCGGCTGCAGCAGGCCTTCCTTGTTCCAGCGCGCCACCTTGTCGTAGCAGGGATGGGCGATATCGGGGCGGAAGCCGGCCTTGACCTTGGTGAAGGCATCATCGTCGTCGCCGAAGATCGAGGCCTCGACGCCATCGGGATGGGCCGTCAGGAAGCTCTTGTTGAAGTCTGGCAGTTCATAGCCGGACCAAGTGAAATATTGCAGCTTGTCGGCGGCGAAGGCGACAGTCGACGACAGGACGATTGCAAGCGCGGCAAGCCCGGTGCGGGCTGTCTTTGCAGTGATCGATTTCGGGCCAGTGATCGATTTCAGCCCAGTAATTGATTTCGGGTCGAATGCCATTTCGGTTCTCCTCTTTTGTTATGATTCAGGCTGGACTGGTGGGCGCCGTCCGACGGGCTGTGCTCAGCCCGCGATGGCGCAGGATTTCGGCGATGCCGGCGATGATGACGGACACAGCAAGGATAGCTGTCCCCAGCGCCATCACGGTCGGCAGCGAGCGAGGAAAACGCAGTTGGCTCCAGATGTAGAGCGGCAGCGTCGGCTCGGTGCCGGCGAGGAAGAAGACGACGATGAACTCGTCGAAGGAAATCAGAAAGGCCAGCATGAAGGCCGAGACGATGGCCGGCAGCGAGAGCGGCAACATCACCCGCCGGAAGGTCGTCCAGTCGGAAGCGCCGAGATCGAGTGCGGCCTCGCGAATGGTTTTCGGAACTGCGGCAAACCGGCTGCGCATGATCACCACGGTGGTCGGCAGCGCCACCAGTATGTGGCCGAGAACGATGGCGATGCGCGACGGGCCGAGGCCGATGAGATTGACGAGGATCAGCAACGATATGCCGACGATGACGCCGGGGATCAGGATCGGCAGCCTGGAGATGGCGCTGATGGTGGCGGCGAGCGGCGAACGACCGTAGAGGTCCATATAGGAGACGGTGATGCCGCAGAGCGTGGCGCCGGCGGCGGCCACGACGCCAATGACGAGACTGTTCAAAAGCGCGCCGGACAGCGCCGGATTGCCATAGAGCGTGGCATACCATTCGAGCGTGAAGCCCTGCAGCGGAAACGCGGCCTGGATGGAGTTGTTGAAGGAAAACAGCGGGATCAACAGCACCGGCAGATAGAGGAAGACGAGATAGGCAAGCACATAGACGCCGAGCCAGCCGCGGCCATCATCTCTCCGCGCCGCGCTCATGTGCGGCTGCCGAATTTGCGGTCGGCGCCGCGTGCGACCAGCACCACGCAGAGGATGACCAGCATCACGCAGACTGAAAGTGCCGCCCCGAACGGCCAGTCATTGGCCTTGCCGAACTGCGACTGGATCAATGTGCCGATCATGGTGCTGGCGGGACCGCCGACCATGGCCGGGGTGACATAGTCGCCGACCGTCGGCACAAAGACGACGAGGGCGGCCGCCAGAACGCCCGGCATCGAATTGGGCAAGACGACGCGGCGAAACGCCGTGAACGGTCTGGCGCCGAGATCGGAGGCGGCTTCGAGCAGTGATTTCGGGATGGTGTCCAGCGCCACATAGATCGGCAGGATGGCGAAGGGCGCATAGGCATGCGCCAGCGTGACGACCACCGCCGCCGGCGTGTTGAGGAAGGCCAGCGTCGGCTCCGACCAGATGCCGCTTTCGATCAGCGCCGAGTTCAAGACGCCGTTGTAGGCGAGCACGATCTTCCAGGCGAAGACGCGCAGGAGATAGCTGGTCCAGAACGGCAGGGTCACCAGAAACAAAAGCAGGCTGCGGCGGCGGCCGGCATGGAAGGCGAGATAGTAGCCGACGGGATAGGCGGTGACGACGGTCGCCAGCGTCACCAGGCCGGCGATCACCAGCGAGCGCAGCGTCACTGTCCAGTAGAGCGGATCGGAGACCACGGTGATGAAGTTGCCTGCCGTAAAGCCGGCGCCGAGCAGCGAACCGTCATTGCCGCGAAGTGAGAGGAACAGCACGAGGCCGAGGGCGAACAGGATCAGGAGGACGGTGACCAGCCCGCCCGGCAGCAACATGGCGAAGCGGAAGCCCCGGGCGGAGCCTGCTGGCGCTTCAGACGCAACGACGGTCGACATCGGGCTACTCGACAGAAATATGAAATCGACTTAACTTTTTTCATATTTGTGAAACTGTCAAGTTGAATCAACGCTCGAACGCGTCCAGCATCCGGTACCAGGCGATGGTCGCGGCGACGCCGACCTGGCGGAAGGCGTGGAACGGGATCGGCCGGACCGGCGACAGCGGGAACGGCAATTGATTGACATCGCCGCCCGCGAGGTAGCCCGCCATGCGTTTTCCCAGCGCGGTCATCAGGCCGACGCCCCTGCCCTGGCAACCAACCACGGCGAGCAGACCCTTTTCCGGCTCATGGATGTGCGGCAGGTGATCCGGTGTCATCGCCACGCGGCCGAACCAGCGCTTCTCGATGACGACATCGGAGAGCGCCGGATAGAGCCGCACCAGCGCGCGCTGCAGATGCGCCCAGTCGGCCTCGCTCCTCGGCCGCGCCTTGCGGCCGCGGCCGCCAAGCACCAGATGGCCGTCGGCTGTTTTGCGGTAGTAGACGAGAATGCGCCTGGAGTCGGACACCGCCTGCCCTTCCGGCAGGATCGTCGCCGCAAGGTTGGATGACAGCGGCGCGGTGGCGACCTGGAAGGAATGCAGCGGCACGATCGTTTCGGCGAGGCCCGGAAGCAGTCCATCGGTATAGGCGTTCGTCGCCAGGACAACCGCTTTCGCCCGCACCTCGGCGCCGTTTTCGGTTGAAACACGCCAAAGGCCGGCCTCCTTGCGGAGTTTCACCACCTTCTGCCGCTCGGCAATGCTGGCGCCGGCGGCGGCAGCGATGCGCGCCAGTTCCACTGTATAGGCGAGCGGATCGATGATGCCGGCGCGGCGGTCGAGCCAGCCGCCGAGATAGCCTTGCGCGCCGGTCATATCGGCGATCTCGCTTTCATTCAGAAGCCGGACATGGGCGCCACGCGCCCGCCATTGACGATCCCTGTTCGCCGCCGCTTTCAATGCGGTTTCGGTATGCGCGGCCTGGATCCAGCCATTGCGCGTGAACGGCACCGCCAGCTTTTCGTCTTGGATGAGATCGAACACCGTATCCGCCGTCGAGGCGGCGAAATCGACCAGCGCTTGGCCACGCTCGAGGCCGAAATGCTCGAGCAGCCATTCGGGATCATATTTCAGGCCGGGAATGACCTGGCCGCCATTGAGGCCCGAGGCGCCCTGGCCGATCTCGCCAGCCTCCAGCACCTGTACACCGAGACCGAGCCGGGCTGCGTGCAAGGCGGTCGACAGGCCCATGAAGCCGCCGCCGACGATGGCAACGTCGACCGGCGCAGTGAGGAGCAACTGGAAGGCGGATGCGGTCTGCGGCTTCTGCCAGATCGGAACGGAAAACGGTGCGGGCAAGGCTTCACCTGGAGTATGCGGAAAATGAAAATTCTAGTGCCAGTTTCATTTTTTTGAAAGAGCGGGCCTCATGTCAGAACCGACAATTGCCTGCGCCACGGGATAGACCTTTGGCGTGAATCCGGTGAAAGTGCAGCGGCCCAGCTGCCATCTCGATCATCAAAGGACCGTAAGCCATGACGAACCCAACGCAGCTTCCCGCCGACGGGCTCTTCATCGGCCGAGCCAGGGCAAGCGATGCCTCGCATCCTCTGGTGGTCACCGTGCGCGACGGGATCGTTTTCGACGTCACCTCGACCACCGCACCCACAGTGCGCGACATCTGCGAGATGGCCGATCCGGCCGGACACGTGCGCTCTGCCAAGGGCGAACCGATCGGCTCGCTCGACGCGATCGCCGCCAACAGTTTTCAGGCCACCCGCGATCCGGCAAAACCCTATCTGCTCTCGCCTGTCGACCTGCAGGCGGTGAAGGCGTCGGGCGTGACCTTCGTGGTCAGCCTGCTCGAACGCGTCATCGAGGAGCAGGCGCGCGGCTCGGCGGAACAGGCCGACGCCATCCGCGCCGACATTGCCGGGCTGATCGGCCACGATCTGTCCAAGCTGAAGCCCGGCTCGCCTGAGGCGATGGAGATCAAGGCCAAGCTCATCCAGCGCGGCGCCTGGTCGCAATATCTGGAAGTCGGCATCGGCCCCGACGCCGAGATCTTCACCAAATGCCAGCCGATGGCGTCCGTCGGCTTCGGCGCCGATGTCGGGCTGCATCCTGTCTCCACCTGGAACAACCCCGAGCCGGAGATCGCCATGATCGCCGCCAGCACCGGCAAGATCGTCGGCGCGACCATCGGCAACGACGTCAATCTGCGCGACGTCGAGGGACGCTCGGCGCTGCTGCTCGGCAAGGCCAAGGACAACAATGCCTCGGCCTCGCTTGGGCCCTTCATCCGGTTGTTCGACGCAAGCTTTTCCATCGACGATGTCAAGCGCGCCACTGTGCGGCTGAAGGTCGAGGGCGAGGACGGGTTTTCGCTGGAGGGCGCGAGCTCGATGGCCGAGATCAGCCGTTCGCCCGAAGAACTGGTCGCGGCCGCCATGGGGCCGCACCACCAGTATCCCGACGGCTTGGCGCTTTATCTCGGCACCATGTTCGTGCCGTCGAAGGATCGCGGCGAGAAGGGCAAGGGATTCACCCACAAGATCGGCGACATCGTCACCATCTCGTCGGAGAAATTCGGCGCGCTGGTGAACCGCGTGCTTCTGTCGCCCGATTGCCCGCACTGGACCTACGGCGCCAGCCATCTCATGCGGGACCTCGCCAAGGCCGACCTGATCTGATTTCGGAGCAGCGGGACGAACGGATAGCCGATAAACGTTCGCATCCGGTCCCTGTAAGCCGTTTGTTAGCGGAATCCGGGTGACTGTATCGGAAATTCGCTCCAGGATCGGGGCGCGGTCTGTGGGGGCCGAATCGCATGCTCGGTTTGCCGATGATATCGGTGCGCAATCTCGCCATGCGTTATGGCGGCGTTGTCGCGCTCAGGGATATGAACCTGTCTGTCGGACAGGGGACCATCCATGCTGTCGTCGGTGAAAGCGGCGCCGGAAAGTCGACGCTGGTGAAGGTGCTTGCCGGCGTGCTCCGGCCCAACAGCGGCACCATCCGCGTCGGCGACCAGATCGTCACCGTCGACAGCCCGATCGCTGCACGCAAGCACAGCTTCGGCGTCGTCCACCAGGGGCTCGGCCTGTTTGCCGACCGCTCGGTGCTGGCCAATCTGTTCGTCAATCGCGAGCCGTTGCGCAATGGCTTCGTCTCCAGGCGCGAAATGGAGGCACGCAGCCGCACCTTGCTTCGGCAACTCAAGCTCGACGTCGATGTCCACGCTCCTGTGGGACAACTCGGCATGGGCGAACGGCATTATGTCGAACTCGGCCGCGCAATTCTGGAAGGCCCGAGGCTGCTGATCCTCGATGAACCGAATTCTGCGCTCGACCGGCGCCAGACCGAGCACCTGTTCACCGTACTAAGTGACCTCAAGGCCAAGGGCACGAGCGTGCTCTATGTCTCGCACCGGCTGGAGGACGTGTTAGCGATCGCAGACCAGGTCACCGTGATGCGCAACGGCCGTGACGTGCTGACAAGTGAGCGCTCGGCGTTGAGCGAAGCCGATGTGATCGACGCCATGATCGGCCAGCAGCGCGGCAGCCTGTTCCCGCCTGCACTGCCGGCCAATGCCAGCACGATAAGGCCGCGGATCACGGTGGAGGGTCTGAGCGGCGGCCGGATTTCCGGCGTCAGCTTCACCGCCCGCTCCGGCGAGATCCTCGGCTTGGCCGGGCTTGAGGGGTCGGGCGTTGAAGACCTGTTCGAGATGCTGTTTGGCCTGCGCGAGGCGCAAAGCGGCAGGGTGCGGCTCCTCGACGGCTACGGCTTGCCTGGAAATCCGACCGAAGCGGCGCGGCGCGGCATCGGCCTGGTGCCGGCCAACCGCCTGTGCAACGGCCTGATGCCCGACCGGTCGCTGGCCTTCAACATAGGCAACATCGCTACCGGCGCCCGCAACTGGGGGTCTCGCCGCTACTCGCCCAAGGCCGCGATCGCCGCCGCCGCAAGGCAGATCGATGCGCTGCGCATCAAGGGCCTGCCGGACGCGCCGGTGAATTCGCTGCTGGCCGGCGATCAGCAGAAGATCGTAATCGCCAAATGGCTGGAGACGGCGCCGCAAGTGCTGCTCCTAGACAATCCGGCTGGCGGTATCGAGGCGGCTGCCAAGCGCAAGATCTATGCGCTGATCCGGCAGATGGCGGCCAATGGCTGTATCGTTTTGCTGCGTTCGGTCGAGCCGTCCGAACTGACAAACCTCAGCAACCGCGTCCTTGTCTTCCACCGCGGCCGGGTCGCCGGCGAGCTGTCCGGCGCCGAGATGAAGCGAAGGACAGTGCTGCAACTGACCACCACCGGCGAGATGCCGGAGGCGGAGCGGCCGAAAAAGAAACTCGTGGGAGCCATGGCATGACACGATTGGATCCCATGCTACAGCTTGCCGGTTCGGCTGCCCACCCGAAGCGCAGCCTTCGCCTGCCCGTCGAACTCAGGCCGCTCATCGGGCTCGTTGTCCTTGTGGCGATTACAGGCTTTGCCCGGCCGGATTTCCTCGACGAGGCCAATGTGCTGTCGTTGCTGGAAACCGCTGCGTATCCCGGCATGCTGGCGATCGGCATGGTGTTCGTGCTCGCACTCCGCGAGATCGACCTTTCCGTCGGCTGGATATTCCATCTCGCGGCCCTTCTCACCGCATTCCTTCTGGCCGCCGGCATCGACCCGTGGCTTGCCGCCCTTGCCGGCGTGCTGCTCGGCGCCGGGCTCGGCCTCGTCAACGGCCTGCTGGTGGTGGCGCTGCGACTGCCGGCCATCGTCGTTACGCTGGGCACCTTTGCAATGTTCCGGGGCCTGGCGGCGGTGGCCGTCAAGATGCAAGCGACAGCTCCGGCCAGCCCAGGCGGCGACTTCTTTGAGATCGTTCACGGCAAGCTGTTCGGCCTTGTGCCGACGGCTGTCTTTGTCTTCGTCACAATGGCGGTGGTGATGCACCTCGTGCTTCACCGCAGCCGCTTCGGCTACCGGATCCAGGCCGTCGGCAGCAATCCGCAGGCGGCGCTCTATGCCGGCATCCCGACAGGTGCTGTGCGGCTGCAGACGCTGGTGCTGATGGGCATCGTCTCGGGGCTGGCGGGCGCGCTGTGGCTTGGCTCTCCCGTTACCGACGTCGACCAAGGCGGCGGTTTCGTGCTGATGGCGATTGCCGCGGCGATCATCGGCGGCACCTCGCTTTCCGGCGGGCGCGGCACCGTCTTCGGTGCGGTGATCGGCATGCTGATCGTCCAGGTCATCTTGAGCGGCGTGACCCTGTTCGGCATCGACGCCGCATGGAGCCCCTTCGTGATCGGCGCGGTGATGGTGCTGGCGCTCGCGCTCGACCGGCTGGCCAAGGTGCTGCGCAACCGCCAGGCCGAGCGCTTTCAGGAAAATCCGCGCGCCTGAGTTTAAGCCCCGCCTGCTTGCCGGGAAATATCTCTATCTCTTGGTTGACGCAATTCCGGACGGAAAACCGTTTCACACTTTTCCTGGAATCGCCCTCTAACTGATGCGATCTGATGGGATCGATGATGGCGCGTTGCATCGCGCCACCATCCATTGGGCGGATGGAGGCTTGCCATCGGCCGCAAAAGAAGATGCTCTGCGCATCCGGGTCGGCGCTGGCAGGAGGAGAGGATCAAGGGCATGGCCCGGATCATCGCCGGACGTGGAGGTCGTTTTTCAACATGGGAGGAAAGCAAATGCTGACGAGGCTACGATTACTCGTGCTTGGCTTGATTGTGGCGCTGGCCGTTCCGGCGGCGGCACAGGCCAAGACGTTCTACTGGATTTCGCATGGCGGCCCGGCCGACCCGGTCTGGACCTACTTCCTGGCCGGCGCCAAGCAATGGGCGAAGGACACCGGCAACACCGTCAACACCTCGTTCCACAATGGCGACGTTGCCTCGCAGCAGGAGGCCGTGCGCGCCGCGATCTCGGCAAAGGCCGACGGCATCGTCACCACCAGCCCCGATCCGGGCAGCCTGATCGAAATCGCCAAGGAAGCCAACACGGCCAAGATCCCGATCATCAACTTCAACACGCCCGATCCCAAGGCAAGCTTCGACGCCTATGTCGGCGGCGACAACGTCACCTTCGGCAAGCACTGGGCGCAATATCTGGTCGACAAGGGCCTGGTGAAGAAGGGCGACTTCGTCTGGATGCCGGTCGAAATCCCCGGCGCCACCTACGGCGTCCAGGAAGAGGAAGGCATCAAGAGCGTCTTCGAACCGCTGGGGATCACCTATGAGATCACCGAAGCGACCCTCGACCAGGCCGAAGCCATCAACCGCATGGTCGACTATCTCACCGCCAACAAGGCCAAGGTCAAGGCAATCATCGGCCTCGGCGATCTGGTCACCGGCTCGATCAAGCGGGTGTTCGACCAGGCCGGCATCAAGCCGGGCGAAATTGCGGTCGTCGGCTGGGGCAACTCGCTCGACACCACCCAGGAAGTGCTGACCGGCTACGTCAATGCCGGCCAGTGGCAGGACCCGCAGGCGACCAGCTACGTCGCGCTGTCGCTGGCCAACATGGCGGCGTCAGGCATTCCTCCGGGCTTCAACGTCATCACCGGCGCGCTCTATGAAAAGGACACCGCGCAGGTCTACGACGACATCCTGTCGGGCAAATAACCCAGACCTTCAACAGTCGCGGCCGCAGCCGCGGTCGCGACTGTCTTTTCGCCGAGCCCTTCGCGTTGCGCGCTGGGCTCAGCCTTCCCCTTCCTGTCGCAGGTTATCAGTGGAAAACCGTTCGCTCATCCAACGCCTGATCGCGAGGCCGGAATTCGGGCCCTTCGTTCTGCTCATCGTCGAAATCGCGGTGTTCTGGAGCATCAACCACGATTTCCTGTCGCCGCAGAACATCTCCAACACGCTGGCCTTCACCGTCGAGCTCGGGCTGATCGCGCTGGCGATGACGCTGTTGATGACGTCGGGTGAATTCGATCTGTCGGTCGGCTCGCTGTTCGGCTTTTCGCCGGTGCTGATGTGGACGCTGTTCAACAGCGGCCTGACCTCGCTGGAGGTCGGCTTCCTCGCCGCGCTGCTGATCGCGGCCTTCATCGGCCTGGTCAATGGCTGGTTCGTCACGCAGCTGAAAATCCCATCCTTCCTGGTGACGCTCGGCATGCTGCTGGTGGTGCGCGGCACCGCGCTGTTCGTCACCGACGGCTTTCCGCAGCGGACGTGGAGCGCCGAGGGCAGCTGGCTGGCCGAAGCGCTGGTCGGTGATTTCTTCATCGGCCCGTTCCGCATCTACATGTCGCTCTTCTGGTTCATCGCGGCGGCCATCGCACTGGGCTACGTGCTGACGCAAAGCCGGACCGGCAACTGGATCCAGGCAGCCGGCGGCAATCCAAGCGCCGCAAGGGCGCGCGGCGTCAACGTCAGCGGCGTCAAGATCGGCCTGTTCGTGCTGTCGTCGGTGATGGCTTCGCTTGCCGGCGTCATCTCGTCGCTGCGCACGTCGGCCGCCAACCCCAACAGCGGCACCGGCTACGAGCTCGAAGTCATCGCCATGGTGGTGATCGGCGGCACGGCGCTGACCGGTGGGCGCGGCACCATCATCGGCACGGTGCTCGGCATCCTCATCCTGCGCGTCATGCGCAACGGCATCGTGCTGATCGGCGTGCCCGGGCTGGCCTACAACATCTTCATCGGCGCCATCATCCTCGGCATGATGGCGCTGCACTCATGGCTGGAACGCCGGCATCAGGCAGGGACCTAGAACCATGGCTGAACCGCTCATCCGCATGTCCAACATCAAAAAGTCCTACGGGCGCGTGCAGGCGCTCGAAGACGCCAATTTTCATGTCAACGAAAGGGAGATCGTCGGCCTGCTCGGCGACAATGGCGCCGGCAAATCGACGCTGATCAAGGTGTTGTCGGGGGCGGTGCCGCTGACCAGCGGCGACATTTTCATCCGCGGCAAGAAGGTCAATCTGCGCAGCACCAGCGACGCCATCGCGCACGGCATCGAGACGATCTACCAGGATTCGGCACTGGTGACGCAGCTGTCGATCGCGCGCAACCTGTTCCTTGGCCGCGAGCCGATCAAACCGCCGCGCTTTTTGAACCGCATGGACCAGGAGGCGATGAACAATGTCGCCCGCGACCTGTTGAAACAGGTCGGCATCTCCAAGAACATCCCGCCGACGACGCCGATCGGCTCCCTGTCCGGCGGCGAGCGGCAGGCCGTCGCCATCGCGCGCGCCATGCACTTCGACAGCGACCTGATCATCCTCGACGAGCCGACCAACAATCTCGGCGTCGCCGAGACGCAAGGCGTGCTGAGCTTCGTGCGCAACG
Source organism: Mesorhizobium sp. M0761 (assembly GCF_040320205.1). NCBI lineage: Bacteria > Pseudomonadati > Pseudomonadota > Alphaproteobacteria > Hyphomicrobiales > Phyllobacteriaceae > Mesorhizobium > Mesorhizobium sp. M0761. Next base: position 137,014 of record NZ_JAMYPF010000016.1, on the reverse strand, counting down.
CGCGCGATTCCGGGCATTCCTGCATCTTCATCGCCCACAACATCCACCATGTCTTCCAGGTGGTTGACCGCATCGTCGTCATGCGCCGGGGCAAGGTGGTGGCCGACGACATCGACCCGAAGAAGACCAGCGTGGCCGAGGTCGAACGCATCATCACCGGGATGTCCGACAAGGAGATCCGCGACGCCATCATCGAAGGCGGGCCATCGCACGGCTGAACCGTCTTCGCGCCGTCTGGCACGGAAACGCATCCGCTCTAACTCGTTGTAGAGCATGACCTTTTGACAAAACGGTTCCCGTTTGTCCGAGAAAACCGGTTCCCACTTTTCGGGATCATGCTCTATGACTACAGCCATGAAAGCCACCGTTGCCGACATAGCCAGGAGCTGCGGCCTGTCGACCGCGACCGTCGACCGGGTTCTGAACAACCGGGCCGGCGCGAGCGCCGCCAACCGCCAACGGGTGATGGAGGCGGCCAAGCAGCTCGGCTATTTGCCGGTGGTCGATCAGGTGACGCTGCCGTCGCGGCCGGCGCATCTTGAATTCTTCCTGCCGATCGGCGCCAACGGTTTCATGATCGACCTCGCCGGGCACATCGAGGACTATGCGGGGCGCCTGCCGCTGGTCGCCTCGTGCCGGATCCACAATCTCGGCGGCATCTCGCCGGCAGCGCTGCAGGCGGCGGTTGAAAATCTGTCGCTGAAGGCCAATGGCGTCGGCGTCATTGCCGTCGATCATCCGCGAACGCGCAACATATTGCGCGATGTGGTCGAGGCAGGCATCCGCCTTGTCACGCTGGTCTCCGACGTTCCAGCCGCCCCGCGTTCGGCCTATGTCGGCATCGACAACCGGGTTGCCGGACGCACGGCGGCGCTGTTGATGGGGCGCTTCCTCAATGGCCGCCAGGGTCATCTGGCGATGGTCGTCGGCTCGCGTTCCTATCGCGGGCACGAGGAGCGCGAGATGGGCTTTCGGTCGGTGCTGACAGAGGAATTCCCCAATCTCACGGTCTCGAGTGCGGTCGAGATCAATGACGAACCGGAGGGCAGCTACACCGCAACGATGCAGGCGCTGCACAACGAGCCGGAACTGCTCGGCATCTATTGCGTCGGCGCCGGGCGCTCAGGTGTGGCGAGAGCGCTGCTCGAGGCCAAGCCAAAGAAGAAGCCGGTCTTCATCTGCCACGACCTGACCAAGGAAACGCGCGGCTATCTCGTCGACGACCTCGCCGATGTCGTCATTGACCAGAATGCGCGGCTGATCGCGGAGCAATCTGTGATCCGCCTGCTTGGCTCGATCGCATCCGCCGCGCCATACCTGACGAAGAAGTTCATCGAGCCACGGCTGATCTTCAAGGAAAACGTGCCGGTGCAGTGAAGTCGCGCCGTGGCGGTTTCTCCGATTTGTACGACAAGTCGGGGTAGATGCCGCAAATCTGCACAGCAGCCATGCAACTTTCATTGTTGCCGAATCATTGGGCAACCCTTACTCATCTGGGTGTCGGCCATCTACTCCTCCCAGATGCGATGCCGACGCTGAGCGCGGTGCACCTCCTCCCGCATCTCGTTCGAAATCGAGCCCGCTGCCACCTCCTCCCGGCAGCGGGCTTTTTTCATTCCCAAATGAAACTTGGCATATCCAAAGCCCCTCACCCGGATTGCCGAGACCGAGTTGCAAAGAGCAATTCGCTGCAATCCGACCTCTCGCCAAAGCGAAAGGAGATCATCAGCGCCGGCGCCAGCCTCTTCTCCCCTCGGGGAGGAGCTAGCCGCGAAGCGGCCGGATGAGGGGGCCTTGCAAACTCGGTGAGCTGGAATTCAGCGCGCCCTGAAAGAGCTGATCAGGCCTTCAGCCATGCGCACGAACTGCGTGCTGGGGCCCTGGCAGCCCATGGTCTGCACGCTGACGCGCGCCCCTTCGAACAGCAGCGACAGCGTATCGGCCAGAAGCTCGGCCTGACCGATGCCCGCATCCCGGCACAGCGCAACGAGGCGATCGCGCTGAGCGCTCTTGAGCTCCTTGATCACGCTCCTGGCCGGATGGTCCGGCTCGGTCAATTCGGCGGCGGCATTGGCCATGTCGCAGCCGCGACCGTCAGCCGCCAGGCAAGCAGCGGCCATGCGAATCCAGGCATGCAACTGGGCGAGCTTGTCGCCGGGATGCTCAGCCTCGAATTGGTCCCACATCGCGGCGCCTTTAGCCGCCGACGCGCGCAGGCATTGGACGATCAGTTCGTCCTTCGACTCAAAATGACGGTAGAGCGTCATCTTGTTGGTGCCGGCGGCTTCCGTGATGGCGTCGACACCGACGCCCTTGATGCCATGCTTGTGAAACATGTCCTGCGCCGTCTCCAGGATTCGGTCCCGGGGGCGCACGCGATCGGTAATGCCGTCTGCCATCGCAGTCTCCTTGTCTCCCTAAAAATTCGGTTCACCTCTTGACTAGGGTGTTACCGGTCTGTAACTATCCGAATGTTACTTACTGGTAACACCTATGTGGCCTTCCGTCAATAACAAGGCCGTGAACTGGTCCTGCCAGATCACAAAGGGTGAAAATTGCAGGTCATGCGGCTCCGGCCGGTGAAGAGATGAAAACCGGTTCGCGATCGTCCGATGCGAATCGCTGGAATGGAGACGCTCCAATGTCGCAGCGCAAGGATTTGACCATCGATGAAGCCATCCGGGATCCGATGATCCGGCTGGTGATGAAAGCGGACCGCGTCAATCCGCGCGCCTTCGAAGCGATGCTGAGGACCGTTGCCGATGAGCAGGGCCTCAGCGGTGCGGCGCCGTCTTCGTATTTTTTGCAAGACCCGGGTTCGGTGCGCGGCCGGCGGCTGTCCCGGTCTGCCAATTCTTTTAAAGAGGCCGGTTCTTATAAAGAGGTTTGCGTGTCGTGGTAAACTTTTTCATCCATCGTCCGATCTTCGCCTCGGCCATCGCCATAATCATGGTGCTCGCCGGGACGATTTGTTATTTCCTTTTGCCGGTTTCGCAGTTTCCCGACATCACGCCGCCGCAGGTCGTGGTCAGCGCCCATTATCCGGGCGCCAGCGCGCAAGTGGTCGCCGATACGGTGACGACGCCGCTGGAGCAGCAGATCAACGGCGTCGAAGGTATGACCTACATGTCGTCGTCGAGCTCCAATGACGGCTCCTCGACCATCACCATCACCTTCGATGTCGGCTATTCCTTGAGCACCGCGGCCGTCGACGTCCAGAACCGCGTCTCGCAAGCGGCCTCGTCGCTGCCGGCGATCGTCAACCAGGGCGGCGTGACGATCAAGAAGCAGAACCCGAATTTCGTCCTCATCGTCAACCTGACCTCGCCCGACAGTTCGGTCGATCCGGTGGCGCTGAGCAACCTCGCCTATCTGCAGGTCGTCGATCCGCTGAAGCGGCTGCCTGGCGTCGGCGACGTCCAGATATTCGGCGAGCGCCGCTATTCGATGCGCGTCTGGCTCGACCCGGACAAGCTCGCCAATCTTGGCATCACCGCTGTCGACGTCCAGAACGCCATCTCGGAACAGAACGTCCAGGTGGCGGCCGGCAAGATCGGCCAGTCGCCGGCGCCCGCCGGCACCGCCTTCGAGATGCAGGTCAACGCCGTCGGCCGCCTGAGCGACCCCAAGGAGTTCGGCGACATCGTCGTGCGCGCCAACACCGGCACCGGCTCGCTGGTGCGACTGCGCGACGTCGCCCGCATCGAGCTCGGCGCGCTGCAATATTCGTCGTCGGCCTTCTTCGGCAAGGACCCGACGGTGGTGCTGGCCGTCTACCAGATGCCCGGTTCCAACGCGCTCGATCTGCAGCAGCACGTCAAGGACAAGATGCAGGAACTGTCGGCCCGTTTTCCCAAGGGCGTCAGCTACGCCATGCACTACGACACCACGCGCTTCGTGTCGGCATCGATGCATGACGTGCTGATCACGCTTGGCGAAGCGCTGGTGCTGGTCGTGGCCGTGGTGTTCATCTTCCTGCAGAGCTGGCGCACGACGATCATCCCGACCATCGCCATTCCGGTGTCGCTGGTGGCGACGATGGTGGTCATGGAAATGATGGGCTTCTCGCTCAACATGCTCTCCCTGCTCGGCATGGTGCTGGCCATCGGCCTCGTCGTCGACGACGCCATCGTGGTGGTCGAAAATGTCGAGCGACAATTGGAGGCGGGCCTCAAACCGCTGGCGGCGACCAAGGCCGCGATGGCCGAGGTCACCGGACCGATCATCGCCACCACCGCAGTGCTGATGGCCGTCTTCGTGCCCGTTGCCTTCATTCCCGGCGTCTCCGGCAAGCTCTACAATCAGTTCGCGCTGACGGTGGCGATTTCGGTCGGCATATCCGCCTTCAACTCGCTGACGCTCAGCCCGGCGCTGAGCGCCGCCTTCCTGCGCCATCGCGGCGAGACGCAGTTCGCCCCGTTCCGCTGGTTCAACACGGGCTTCGACAGACTGTCGCATGCCTATGCGCACGGCGTGCGTATCCTCATCCGGCTGCGCTGGATCATGCTCGGCCTGTTCGCGGCCGGCCTGGTGGCCACCTACTTCGTCTGGCAGAAGTTGCCCTCGACCTTCCTTCCGGTCGAGGACCAGGGTTACTTCTTCGTCGTCATCCAGCTGCCTGACGGCGCCTCGCTGGAACGCACCGATGCGGTGGCGCAGAAGGCGCGCGACATCCTCCAAGCTACGCCCGGAGTCGAGATTGTCGGTTCGATCAGCGGCCTGAACTTCCTGACCAGTGCGGCGCAGTCGAACTCGGCTGTCGAGTTCGCCATCCTGAAGCCGTGGGAAGAGCGCGGCCCCGACCAGAGCGCGTCGAAGCTCGTCGCCGACGTGCGCGGCAAGCTGATGCAGATTCCGGAAGCCTTCGCGCTGTCCTTCGATCCGCCTTCGATCCCGGGTATCGGCACCACGGGCGGCTTCGAATTCGTCGTCGAGGATCTCACCGGGCGCGGCAGTTCAGCCCTCAACGACGCGACGCAAGCCGTGATCGCCGAGGCGCGCAAGCAGCCGGAAATCAACCCGCAGCAGCTGTTCTCGCCGTTCTCGACCTCGACGCCGCAGTTCAACTACGACCTCGACCGCAGCAAGGCCAAACTGCTCGGCCTCAACCTGCCCGACGTCTTCAACACGCTGCAGATCTATCTCGGCTCGCTCTACGTCAACGACTTCAACCTGTTCGGCCGCACCTTCCGGGTGACCATCCAGGCCGACAAGGATGCACGTGCCGACGCAGGCGACCTTTCGCGGCTCTATGTGCGCAACGCCTCCGGCGGCATGGTGCCGCTGAGCACACTGGGCAAACTGGTGCCGTTCGTCGGCCCGGAAACCGTGCCGCACTACAACAACAACGCCTCGGCCACGATCAATGGCGGCGCAGCCCCCGGCTTCTCGTCGGGCCAGGCGGTTGCCGCGATGGAACGGGCCGCCGCCACCGCTTTGCCCAGGGATTTCGGTTTCGAATGGACCGGCATCACCTTCCAGGAGCTCAAGGCAGGATCGATCGCGTCGGTCGTCTTCGGCCTCGCCATCGTCTTCGTCTTCCTGATCCTGGCGATGCAGTATGAGAGCTGGGCGATGCCGTTCATGGTGCTGCTGGCGGTGCCACTGGCCCTGTTCGGCGCCTTCGCAGCCCTGTTCCTGCGCGGCATGCAGATCGACGTCTACTCGCAGATCGGCTTCGTCATGCTGATCGGCCTCGCCGCCAAGAACGCGATCCTGATCGTCGAGTTTGCAAGGCGGCGGCGCGAGGAGGGACTGAGCATTGTCGACGCGGCGATGGAAGCTGCGCGGCTGAGGCTGCGGCCGATCCTGATGACGGCCTTCGCCTTCATCCTCGGCGTGCTGCCGCTGATGTTTGCGACGGGTGCGGGTGCGGCAAGCCGGCAGTCGATCGGCACCACCGTGTTTGGCGGCATGGTCGCGGCGACCATCCTGTCGCTGGTGTTCGTGCCAGTCTTCTACGCGGTCATCGAACAGCTGCGCGAAGGCCGCGTGCGCAGCGAACCGAACGCTGCTCATGACCAGGACAATAATGAACCGACTGCCGAACCAGCGCCGATGCGCCTGGCCGAAGCAGCCGAATAGAATTGGAGACCAAAATGCGTAAATGGAAAATAGCTTTGGGAACGGCCGTCGCCCTGGGAGCGGTCTCGGTGGCAAGCGTCCACTTCCTCGACATGGGCAATCTCAGCCTCAATGCCGGCACGGCGGCAGCGACGGCAGCACCTGCGGCATTCGTCATGCCGGTGCCGGTGACGAGCGTGGTCAAGAAGACGATCCCGATCTACCTTGACTACGCCGCCCGCATCGAGGCGATCCGCAGCGTCACCTTGCAGGCCCGCGTGCCCGGCTATCTGCAGGAGCAGACGGCTAAGGACGGCGCGGATGTGCGCCAGGGTGATCTGCTCTACAAGATCTCGCCTGACGACTTCAAGGCGGCTCTCGACCAGGCCAAGGCCGAAGTGCAGCGCGACCAGGCGAGCCTCGACTATGCGCGCTCCAATCTCGGCCGCGGCTCCGAACTCGCCAAGAGCGGCTATCTGGCCAAGGATGGGTTCGACCAGCGTACGAGCACCTTGCGCCAGGCCGAAGCGTCGCTTGCCGTCAACCAGGCGGCGGTGCGCACGGCCGAGCTCAATTTGAGCTACGCCGAAATCCACGCTCCGTTTGCCGGCCGCGTCGGCCGCAACCAGGCTTCGGTCGGCACGCTGGTCAGCGTCGCCGGCACGGTGCTGAACACGCTGGTGCAGCTCGACCCGATCTACGTCACCTTCAATCCGAGCGAGACGGACCTGGCCGAAATCGAACGGGCCCGGGCCGCCGGCCCGATCGAGGTCGAGGTGCTGCTGCCCGGCGAGACCGAAGCCAGCCAGAAGGGCGAACTCACCTTCATCGACAACACGGTCGACCACTCGACTGGCACGATTACGGCTCGCGCCACCATCGGCAATGCGAAGTTCTCGCTGCTGCCGGGCCAGTATGTCCGGGTGCGGCTGCACATCAAGCAGCTGCCCGACGCGCTGATGGTGCCGCAGGTGGCGCTGGGTTCGAGCCAGCTCGGCAAATATGTCTATGTCGTCGGCAAGGGCAACACGGTCGACCAGCGCATCGTCTCGCTTGGCGCGACCAGCGGCGACCTTGTGGCGGTCCTCAGCGGCGTTGCCGAAGGCGACCAGGTGATAACGGGCAATCTGCAGAAGATCGGACCAGGAATGCCGATCTCGCCGTTGCCCCAGGAGAAACCGGCCAGCTGATAACCCCCATCAGCCCCGGTCCTGCGGCGCCTTCGGCTTCCACGCCGAGGGCGCCGTTTTTTTATGGAGCGCCGCACGCCGTTTTTGGAGTAACCGCAAGGCACAAGAATCCGGAACAGACATATTGTAGGATTGTCGACAATCTGCTTGTCTGTTTCCGGCTCTCACTGGAGTGACGGAATGGCCAAGCTGGACTTCAATCCGATCGCGGATACGACACGCCGAGCCGAGATCGTTGCGCTGTTGCGGCGGGCGATCCTGACCGGCCAGCTGGAACCCGGCCAAAAGCTGAGCGAGCTGAGGATCGCTGAGCAGATGCGGGTCAGCCGCGCGCCTTTGCGCGAAGCTATGCGCGAGCTGGTGCAGGAAGGCATCCTGACCAGCATTCCCTATGCCGGCACCTTCGTCATCGATGTCACCGCCAAGGACATTGACGACGCCTACTCGCTGAACAAGGTGCTCGATGAATTCGCCATCGAGCGGACATGGAAGCTGCGCGACCAGCGCTTCTTCGATGAACTCGACCGCCGCCACGAAGCGGTGAAGCAGGCAACGCGCGCGCGCGACACCACCCGCCAGATCGAGACCGCACTGCAATTGCACGGGCTGATCTATGAATGGGCCGACAATTCGGTGCTGCTGGAAACCTGGCAGCGGCTGACCAGCCGGCTGCAGATGTACTTTGCCCTGCACCAGCAGGCCCGCAACGAGCCGGTGCCGGCCGAAGATCTCCACGAAACCTATGTGCGGCTCTTGAAGGGCGCCGACATGCGCGCTGCCCAGCGCCATGCGCGCGAGCATATCGACCTCGATTTCGAAGAGCTGCTTGCCTATGCGCGTGGCCTCGATCAGCGGAACATCGAAGGACTGACCCTCCTCAACGCCTAGAGACAACGGACAGACAAGTGCAGATCAAAACCATCAAGGCCTATCGCGTCGTGCAGCCCTTCGTGGACGGGCCCTACCGCATGTCAAAGGGGCGGGTTGCAGATTGCTTCGATGCGGTGATCGCCGCCATCACCTCCGACAGCGGCGTGACCGGCTGGGGCGAGATGGCGCCGCTCGGCAATTTCTACTCGGCCGCCTTTCCGGCGGGAACGCGCGCGGGCGTGGTCGAGATCGCGCCGCACCTGATCGGCCAGGACCCGCGTGGCCTCGCCGGCATCGGCCGATTGATGGATACGGTGTTCAAGGGGCATCCCTACATCAAGTCGGCGCTCGACATGGCCTGCTGGGATCTGGCGGCCCGGGCCGCCGACGTGCCGCTGGTGACCATGCTTGGCGGCCGCGAGAGCGACATGGCGGAGACCTACCGCGTCGTCACCCACGGCACGCTCGACCAGATGGCGGCACTGGCCAAAAGGATCATCGCCCAGGGCTGCCGCCGGCTGCAGGTCAAGGTCGGCGGCAATGTGCATGAAGACATCGAGCGGGTGAGCGCAGTCGCTTCGGCCGTGCCGAAAGGCACGGTGATTTTCTGCGACGCCAATGCCGGCTGGACACCCTACCAGGCGCGGCAGTTCGCCGATGCAACGCGCGGCATCGACTACACGTTCGAGCAGCCCTGCACGACGATCGTGGAGAACATGTCGGTGCGCCGCATGCTCGACAAGCCGATGGTGCTGGACGAGAGCGTCATCTCGCTCGAGGCGATGCTGGAAATCCATCGCCTGGGCGCCGCCGACGGGCTGACGCTGAAGATCTCGCGGCTTGGCGGCGTAACCAGGACAAGGCAAATCCGCGACGTCGCCGTCGATCTCGGTTTCATGATCACCGTCGAGGATACGGGCGGCGCCGAGATCGACACGGCGGCGATGGCGCATCTGTCGCTGTCGACGCCGGAAGAACGCCGGCTGCACGCCATCGCCTTCCATGAGTGGGTGACGGTGCGCACGGCCTCCAACGCCCCACCGGTCACCGGCAGCCACATGGGCATTCCCGACGGGCCCGGCCTCGGCATCGATGTCGTGCCCGACCTGCTCGGCAAGCCTTTCCTAGAGATCGGCTGAGATCAAGCGCAGCATGAAGCTGTCACCCCACGAACCTCCGTGGGAGATTTGGTCCTGCAGCCATTCTCCGATTTGCGGGTTGAAATATTTTTCAAATGGAAATAGGAATGTTCAAAATGATGATTTGACGCTGCGGCGCGTCGTGACTGGAGGAAGCGAATATGGCCCATCCGCAATTTGCAGCGGAACTTCTGCAGCGCGCTGAAGCCCAAGGGCCTATCACCATCGGTCTCGCCGGCGCCGGGCAGATGGGCACCGACATCGTCGTCCAGGTGGCGCTGATGCCGGGCATGCGGATCGGTGCCATTTCCGAGGTGCGCCCGCAAGCGGCGATCGATGCCGCACTGCTCGCCGGCCATGACCGCTCCGACATCGTCCAGGCTGCGAACGCCTCTGCCATCGACCGTGCCATCGAGGCCGGCAAGATCGCTGTCACCGAAGATCTGCATGCGCTGGCCGCGGCCGGCCGCATTGATGTCATCATCGACGCGACAGGCAATCCCAACATCGGCACGCTGTTTGCGCTCGAAGTGATGAAGAACGGCAAGCACATCGTCATGCTCAATGTCGAGGCGGACATTACGATCGGCCGCTTCCTCAAGGAGGAAGCGCGCAAGGCCGGCGTGGTCTACACCGGTGCGGCCGGCGACGAACCCGCCTGCACGCTGGAGATCATCGGCTTCGCCAAGAGCCTCGGCTTCAACATCATCGCCGCCGGCAAGGGCAAAAACAACCCGCTCAAGATCGACGCCATGCCCGCCGACTACGAGAAGGAAGCGTCCGAGCGCAACATGAATGCGCGCATGCTGGTCGAGTTCGTCGACGGTTCCAAGACGGCGATCGAGATGGTGGCTATCGCCAACGCCACCGGGCTGGTGCCCGACGTGCCGGGCATGCACGGCCCGACGGCGACGCTGGAGGAACTGGCCAGCGTGCTTTGCCCGCGCGAGGATGGCGGCGTGCTGCACCGCAAGGGCGTGGTCGACTATTCCATCGGCAAGGGCGTGGCGCCCGGCGTGTTCTGCATCATCGAAACGAGGCATCCGCGCGTGCTGGAGCGCATGGTCGACCTCAAGGTCGGCAAGGGCCCCTATTTCACGATCTACCGTCCCTACCACCTGACAAGCCTTGAAGTGCCACTGTCGGCGGCGCGCGCCGTTGTCTACAAACGTGCCGACATGGAGCCGCTCGACCATCCGGTCGCCGAAGCGGTGGCGGTAGCCAAAAGCGATCTCGGCGCCGGGCAGTCGCTGGGCATGATCGGCGAGAACGACTATCGCGGCTTCGCCATGACCTGGGAGGACGCCCGCGCCAAGGGCGCGCTGCCGCTCGGGATTGCCGAACGCGCCAAGGTGGTCAAGCCGGTCAAGACCGGCGACTTCCTCACCTATGAAAATTGTGTACCCGACGATTCGATGGTGATAACGCAGATCCGCCGCCGTCTCGACCAGTCGGACGGACAGTTTGTGACCAACGCCGCCTGAACCTTCGGGATCTCCCTGTGATGGACGATGTCGTTATCGGGATCGATGCCTCGACGACGGCGGTGAAGGCAATCGCCTTCACCCGCGACGGCGCGGAGCTGTTCCAGGCGCGCGAGGCCTATCCGCTGGCCAATCCGAAGCCCGGCCATTTCGAGCAGGATGCCGAACATTGGTGGGCAGCCCTCATCAGTGCGCTGAAGCAGGTTGCCGACAAGGTCGGCGCCGCGCGCGTGGCGGCAATTGCCATAGCCCATCAGCGCGAGACCTTCACCCTGATCGATCAGGCCGGCACGCCGCTCATCCCGGCGATCCTGTGGCTTGACGAGCGCGCCCGGCCTCAAGTCGCCAAGCTGTCGGCCGAGCTTGGCCGCGAGACGATCCGCGACTGGAGCGGCAAGCCGCCGGATCCGACGCCGGCGCTCTATGCCATCGCCTGGCTGGCGGAACACCAGCCGCAGGTGCTGGCCAACGCCGCCGCCCTGGTCGATGTTCATGGCTTCTTCGTTCACCGGCTGACCGCACGGCTGGTAACCAGCACGGCAAGTGCCGACCCGCTCGGCTTGCTCGATGTCGCGACAGGCGAATGGCACCCTGAGCTTGTCGCGGCTGCAGGGCTGCAGCCACGGCAGTTGCCGGCGCTGATCGGCCCAGGCGAAATCTGCGGCGGCCTAGCCGAAAGCATTGCCCAGCTGACTGGCCTCAAAGCGGGCACGCCAATTGTCGCCGGCGCCGGCGATGGCCAGGCCATGGGTCTCGGCATGGGCGTCTATGGTGCCGGCAGGAGCTATCTCTCGCTCGGCTCCGGCGTCGTCAGCGGCTGCTATTCCGGCACGGTCACCACATCGGACGCGTTTCGCACGCTGGTCTCGCCGACCGGCTCCGGCTTCATGCTGGAAACCGTGCTGCGCTCGGGCATGCAACTGGTCGACTGGATCGTGCGCACCACCGGCGCGTCTTCCGCGGCAGAACTGGAGAAGGGTGCGGTCGATGTTGCGGCCGGCGGCGACGGTCTTTTGGTCATGCCCTATTGGGCCGGGGTCTTGAGCCCCTATTGGGATGGCGCGGCGCGCGGCGCCGTTGTTGGCCTGTCGCTCGACCATGAGCCCAGGCATCTCTTCCGCGCCACGCTGGAAGGCATCGCTTTGGAGCAGGCCATCGCCAGCGAGGCGATGGAGGCCGAAAGCGGCGGCAAGCCGGGAGAGATGATTGCCGCCGGCGGCGGCACCAATTCGGCGCTGCTGATGAAGATCATGGCCAGCGTGCTGGAGCGGCCGCTGTTCGTGTCGCCGGTCAACGAGGCGGCGGCCCTTGGCGCGGCGATGCTGGCGGCTTCGGCGATCGGCTGGTTCGCCTCGGCGGAAGACGCCGCCAAGGCAATGGCGGCGGCGCCAGCCAGGCGTGTCGATCCTGACATGACGCTGGTGCCGGCTTACCGGGCGCGCAAGGCGATCTACCGCGACCTCTATCACGCGACACGCGACATCCACGCGCGGCTCGGTGCGATCTGAGTTCAAGCGCAGCTTGCCTGCGTGAGGCTCCCATGCCCAACCTGCCCAGCTTGCCGATTTTGCGTCCTGCCCGGCCAATGCTAGACTCATCGGGCTCATGAAAGCAGTATTTCACCTTGCCGCCCTGCCCTGGATTGTCGCGCTTGCGGCAGCTCCAATGACGGCGCGTGCGCAGGACGGGCCGCCCTTCGAGGTCACGCTCGACATGGACAATGACGGCAGGATGGATCGGGCCGCGATCGCGGCGGATTCCGACAGCGGGCTGGCGGATCTCTCGATCTATCTGGCTGCCGGCGAAGGAAAGCTCGATCCTTCGCGCAAGCCTGACTTTGTCAAGAAGGCGCTGACGCAGGACCGTATTCTCGGGCTCGAAAGCAAGGGCAAGGGATCGCTTGCCGTCACCTCGTGCTTCGGCTGCGGCGCCAACAAATCATGGGATGCGACGCTGACCATCGTCTGGCGCGGCGGTAAATTCCTTGTCGCCGGCTACAGTCGCGACTGGGACTGGAATGTGCAGAAAGCCGACGGCTCGGTCGAGACGACGCTGGGCGGTTGCGACATCAATTTTCTCACCGGCAAAGGCACCGCTTCAAAGGACCTGGACGACGGCAAACCGGTCGCGGGAAAATTCGTGCCGATCGCACTGGCCGACTGGTCGGACGACAGTCGTCCGGAGCCCTGCGAATTCTGACCGAGGCCGACAGCGCTCAACGGTTGAGCAGGCCTTTGGCCGCATCCTCATCGGTAATGAGCACCGAAACCCTGGTGTTGGCGAGCGCGGCGCGCATGACGGCGACCTTCTCCTGACCGCCTGACACCAGGATGATGCTCGGAATATCGGACAGATCCTGCAGCGGATAGGCGCAGACGCGGCGGTTGACCTCATGGTCGACAGAGTGGCCCTCGGCGTCGATGAAATGGCACAAGAGGTCGCCGACCGCGCCGGCCGCCTGCAATTCCTCGAGTTCGCTCGGTTTGATGAAGCCGTAATTGGCGATCGGGCTGTCCTTGGAAAACGAGCCGACGCTGAGCACGGCGATGTTGGCGCGGCGCGCGCGGAAGACGACATCCTGAACGCTGCGCTGGCTCATGAAGGCATCGCGCTGTTCCGGCTTGTCGGCATAGACCGGCACCGGCAGCAGGAAACATTCAGCGCCGATCTTTTCGGCGAACTCCCAGGCGCTTTCGGTCGGGTTGAGCGGCTGCGCATGGGTGAGGCCGCCGAGCATCGAGACGACCGTCGTCCTGGCAATCGGCCGCCTCGGCAATTCGTTGATGGCAAATTTCAGCGTCCGGCCCCAGCCCAGCGCAATGACGTCGCCGGCATTGACGTTGTCGGCGAGATAGGCGGCAGCCGCGTGGCCGATCATCAGCGGCGCGTTGCTGCGATCAGCGGCCGACGGCACCACGACCGCCTGGCTTAGCCCAAAGCGCTGCTTCAGGCTCTCCTCGAGCTGCACACATTCGACGACACTGTCGCGAATGCGGAACTGGACAATGCCTTCCTCGCGGGCAGCCGACAGGATCCGGTGCACCTTGATGCGGCCGACGCCAAGAATCTCGGAGATGCGCTCCTGCGTCAGCCCTTCGACATAGTAATGCCAGGCGGCGCGGGCCTTCAGCTCGGCATCGGGGAAGCGCGAGGCCTTCTCATTTTCGACGGTCGCCATGCTCGTGCTCTCCCGCGGCAGATTTCGGAAATCTTTTCCGCAAAGCGCCGCCCCCTGGCCTTCCCTAGGACAAACCGCCCGGTGGCGCAAACCTTCGCCGAATGGCGCAACGGCTCTTGACAATTTTCTAATGAACAGTTTAGCTGAACAAAATTGCATATCAAAGATAAATTGTTCACAGGGAGGTGCCTGGTGAACAAGAGCGGACGGCAGGCCATCGTCGTTTCGCTGAGGGAGGAGACGAAGTGGCCGTGAGTAATGATGCAAGCGAGTCGAAGGCTGGCGAGTTGAAAGCCGCGCCCGGCACTCAAGGTGCGACGGCCGCGAAGCTTTCGGCGCTGTTTGCCGGAACCATGGGGCCGCTGATCGGGCTGCTGCTGCTTTGCCTGGCGCTGACGCTGACCACCGACACGTTCCTCACCGTGCGCAACATCCTCAACGTACTTGACCAGATCACGGTGCTCGGCATCATGGCAATCGGGATGACGCTGGTGATCCTGATCGGCGGCATCGATCTCTCGGTCGGCTCGGTGCTGGCGCTGGCCGCCATGGTGATGGGCTTTGTCTCCCACCCCGACTATCTCAATCTCGGCCTTGCGGCCGGCGTCGTCGCAGCACTGGTCGTCGCCGGCCTTTGCGGACTGGTGTCCGGCCTGCTGGTGACCGTCACCCGGCTGCCGCCGTTCATTGCGACGCTGGCGATGATGTCGGTGGCGCGCGGTCTTGCCAACATGATCACCGACGGTTCGCAGATCGTCGGCTTTCCCGACTGGTTCACCAGCCTGTCGATCATCCGCCATTTCGGCTTCCTGTCGGTCACCGTCGGGCTAATGGTGGTGTTGGCGATCGTCTTCGCCATCTTCCTCAACTACCGCGCCACCGGCCGCAGCCTTTACGCCATCGGCGGCAGCGCCGAGGTGGCGCGGCTCTCCGGCATTCCGGTGAAGTCGCTGACCAACTGGGTCTACGCCATCTGCGCCGTGCTTGCGGGTCTTGCCGGCATCGTGCTCGCCGCGCGGCTGGATTCTGTGCAGCCGAGTTCCGGCCTCGGCTATGAGCTCGACACCATCGCGGCGGTGGTGATCGGCGGCGCCAGCCTCTCGGGCGGCATCGGCTCGATCGGCGGCACCGCGGTCGGCGTACTCATCATCGGCGTGCTGCGCAACGGGCTCAATCTGCTCGGCGTCTCGCCCTTCATCCAGCAGGTGGTGATCGGCGTGGTGATCGCGCTGGCGGTCGCCAGCGATACCTGGCGGCGCAGGGCGCGATAGAGAACGGGGCACAATTGAGAATTCGCCCGGAGCGTCCGGGCGATAGACGGATCGGTCGATCCGAAACTGGGATGTTCCAAGGGGCGCGATGCGCTGGCGGGACAGTTTGACTATCAACGGAGGAAAAACATGCTGACCAAACGTTCATTGCTGCTCGCCGCTGCCGCCATCATTCCTATGCTCGGGCTGACCGACATGGCCTCGGCCAAGGAGGCCAAGAAACTCGGCCTCGCCGTGGCCAATTTGCAGGCCGACTTCTTCAACCAGATCAAGCAGTCGGTCGAAGCCTACGGCAAGGAGAAGGGCATCGAGATCGTCACCGTCGACGCCAAGGGCGATTCAGCGACCCAGGTCAGCCAGGTCCAGGATCTGATCACGCAGAACATCGACGCGCTGATCTACATTCCGGCCGGCGCCACAGCCGCCACCGTGCCGACCAAGACCGCCAAGGCTGCCGGCATCCCGGTCGTCAATGTCGACCGCAACGCCGACGGCGCGCCCGGCGACACCTTCATCGCCACCAACAGTGTCGCCTCGGCGCAGGCGGTGTGCGACTACATCGCCAAGCAGGCCGGCGGCAAAGGCGAACTGATCATCATCCACGGCCAGAAGGGCACCACGCCGGAAGTCGATCGCTCGAAGGGCTGCGGCGAAGCGCTCAAGGCCTATCCCGATATCAAGGTGGTCGGCGAATTGTGGAGCGAAGGCTGGCACCAGGACGAAGGCTTCAAGCTGACGCAGGACCTGCTGCAGTCGCATCCCGATGTCTCCATCGTCATCGGCCAGGCCGATGCGCTGGCGCTGGGCGCGGCACAGGCGGTCAAGGTCGCCAATCCCGGCCACAAGGTCTGGGTTGCCGGCTTCGATGGCGACGTGGCCGCACTCAAGGCGCTGAAGGACGGCGTGTTCGACGTCACCGCGACGCAGCAGACGCAAGGCATGGGCCGGCTCGCCGTCGATGCGGCGATCAAGCTGGTGGCCGGCGAAAGCGTTCCGGCCGAGCAGCTGCAGGATGCGACGCTGACCACCAAGGACAATGTCGAGCAGTTCATCGCCAAGCACCCGTAACCTGCGGCACCGCTTAGAGAGAGCGCCACGATGTCTCCTGATCCTCGCCACAGCGAAAGCCCGCACAACGGGCTTTTCGTCAACGGCCTCTGCAAGAGCTACGGACCGGTCCAGGTCCTGGCCGATGCGAGCTTCGAGGTGCGGCCGGGCGAGGTTGTGGCGCTGCTCGGCGAAAACGGCGCCGGCAAGTCGACGGTGTCCAATATCATCGCCGGCTCGACCCGGCCCGACGCGGGCACCATCATCTGGCGGGGGAAGCCCTATTCCCCCGCCTCGCCCGCCGCCGCCATCGATGCCGGTGTGGGCATGATCCATCAGGAACTGAAGCTGCTGCCGGATCTGTCGGTGGCGGAGAACGTCTATGTCGGGCGCCTGCCGATGCGCGGCGGCCGCATCGACCGCGCAGCGATGAACGCCAAGGCCTCGGCGCAGTTGAAGCGGCTTGGCCTCGACGTCTCGCCCGAGCGCAAGGTGGGCACGCTGCGCATCGCCGCCCAGCAACAGGTCGAGATCGCCAAGGCGTTGACGCTCAATGCCGAATTGCTGATCTTCGACGAACCGACCGCAGCGCTTGGCGGCGAGGAAACGGAGCTTTTGTTCCAGCAGATCCGCAAGCTCAAGGCGGAGGGCATGTCCTTCATCTACATCAGCCATCGTCTCGACGAGATCGCGCAGATTGCCGACCGCGTGGTTGTGATGCGCGACGGACGCATCGTCGCCCGCCACGAACGCGCCGATATTCCCGTGCGCACAGTAGTGGAGCAGATGGTCGGCCGCTCGGTCGAGCGGATGTTCCCACACTTGACGCCGCCGCGCGAGGAGACGCTGCTCGAGGTCGACAACCTGTCCTCGCCGGAGAAGAGCTTCAACAACGTTTCCTTCTCGGTCAAAGCAGGCGAGATCCTCGGCATTGCCGGGTTGATCGGCGCCGGCCGCACCGAACTGGTGCGGGCGATCGCCGGCGCCGATCCGATCTCGTCGGGCTCGGTGCGCTTTGCCGGCAAATCGGTGCATCTCAGCGGGCCGGCGGCAGCGATCAAGGCCGGCGTCGTGCTGGTGCCGGAAGACCGTAAGGCGCAAGGCGTGGTGCTCGACCAGACCATCGGCGAGAATCTGGCGTTCGGCAATTTCGACCATGTCGCGCCGAAGGGCTGGGTGTTTCCGAAAGCGGTGCAGAAATTCGCCGAAGCCGGCATCGCAAGGCTCGGGGTCAAGGGCAAACCTGGCCAGGCGGTCAGCAAGCTTTCCGGCGGCAACCAGCAGAAGGTGATCATTGCCAAATGGGTGTCGCGACCGCCAAAAGTGTTCATCCTCGATGAACCGACGCGCGGCATCGATGTCGGCGCGCGTGCGGCTATCTACGACGTGATCGCCGACCTCGCCCGCTCCGGCATGGCGGTGGTGGTGGTCAGCTCCGACCTCGAGGAGGTGCTGGGGCTGTCGCACCGGGTGCTGGTGCTGAGCCGCGGCCGCCAGCGCGGCATTCTCGACCGCAGCGAGGCGAGCAATGTCGCGGTGATGGAACTCGCCACGAGCTGAGGACAGGAGTCGGAACAAAGCGCAGCAGGTGGTATCCTCCCAAGGACCGGACCGCGCGGGGCGCCAGCAAAGACTGGCGTCCCTTCATTTCAGGAGGGGGAACAACATGAAACTATTCGATCTCAGCGGCGACGTAGCGCTGGTAACAGGCGCGGGCAGCGGCATTGGCCAGGCCATTGCCATCGGGCTCGCCGAAGCCGGCGCCGACATAGCCTGTTTCGGCCACACCTCCAAGGGCGGGCTGGACGAGACGGCGCACAAGATTTCGGCACTTGGCCGCAAGGCGCTGGTGCTGACCGGAACGGTGACGTCGGAGGCCGATCTCGCGTCAGCGATCGAGCGCACCGAGAACGAACTCGGCGCGTTGACCATCGCCGTCAACAATGCCGGCATCGCCGGGGCCGAGCCGGCCGAGACGCTGCCGCTGGAAAAATGGCAGAATATCTACGACGTGAATGTCAGCGGCGTGTTCCTGTCCTGCCAGGCCGAGGCGCGCGCCATGCTGACGCGGCGCAAGGGCTCGATCATCAACATCGCCTCCATGTCGGGTTCGATCGTCAATCGCGGCCTGACCCAGGCGCATTACAATTCGTCGAAGGCGGCCGTCATCCACATGTCGAAAAGCCTCGCCATGGAATGGGCCGATCGCGGCCTGCGCGTCAATGTGGTGAGCCCAGGCTACACGCTGACGCCGATGAACAAGCGGCCTGAGGTCGCGGAACAGATCAAGATCTTCGAACGCGACACGCCCATGGGGCGCATGGCGACGCCGGAAGAAATGGTCGGCCCGACCGTGTTCCTGGCCAGCCGCGCCGCGAGTTACGTCACCGGCATCGACCTGATCGTCGATGGCGGTTTTGTCTGCTGGTAAGGAGAAAAGATGCAGAAGCGTTTTGAAGGCAAGACTGCGGTCATCACCGGCGCGAGCGGTGGCATCGGCGCGGCGATGGCGAAGCGCTTCGCCGAGGAAGGTGCCGCGGTCGTGGTCAGCGCCATCGATGCCCGCGTCGAGGACGTCGCCGCCGGCCTGAAAGCAGCGGGCGCCAAGGTCGCGTCGATGCGCATGGACGTGACCAAGAAGGATGAGGTCACCGCGCTTTACGACCTCGCCGAGAAGGAATTCGGCCGCGTCGACATTTCGGTGCAGAATGCCGGCGTCATCACCATCGCCCGGATCGAGGCAATGACCGAAGCCGAATGGGACAAGGTGTTGGCGGTCAACACCAAGGGCGTGTTCCTGTGCTGTCAGGAAGCGATCGCGCGCATCCGCAAGCATGGCGACGGCGGCCGGCTGATCAACACGGCATCGGGCCAGGCGCGGCAGGGTTTCATCTACACGCCACATTATGCGGCGTCGAAGTTCGGCGTCGTCGGCATCACCCAGAGCCTGGCCAAGGAAGTGGCCAAGGAAAAGATCACCGTCAACGCGATCTGCCCCGGCATTATCGACACCGACATGTGGGCTTACAACGACGCCGCCTGGGGCAAGCTGATGGGCGACTACAAGCCCGGCGAGCTGATGGCCGAATGGGTGAAGAACATCCCGATGGGCCGCGCCGGCAGCGGCGAGGACGTGTCCGGCCTGGTCAGCTTTCTCGCCAGCGACGACGCCACCTACATCACCGGCCAAACCATCAATGTCGATGGCGGCCTGATCATGTCGTGAAGTCCGCTCCGGCGGTTGGCAATCGACCAGTCTGAAATTCGGCGCAGCACAGGGCATCAGCCGTTGCGCCGCATGAAGGTTGGTATATATAATTTCATCTCATGAAACGGCCTTGGCGAGCTCGCCGGCCGAGACCATGGGACCTTGATGGCTCGCACGTCTGAGAGCGCCGCTGGAGCGGCGATCGATCCGTTGACGATTGCTCGCACAGCAATCCATCCGATGCCATGACGCGGGCCCGCCCGGCATCACATAAACACCAAGTCGAGCAACCATTTCGCCTGCGCAAGTTGCGGCCGCGGCACTGGCTTGGTGCGAACGAGCTTGCGTAACGACCCGCCTTTCCAACACAATCAAGAAAAGACGCAAGAAGGGAACGATCAAGAAATTTCCACATGGTTTGACAGGAGAACAAGCATGTCATTTCGCAGTGTGATTTCGAACCTATCAATGGGAGCCTTGGCGCTTGCCACCGCAAGTGCGCTTACATCACCGGTCCACGCAGCAGCACCCGAATCCAACGACCCGATCAAGATCGCGCTGTTCGACTGGACCAGCGTCAATCTCAACGCCAAGATCCTTGGCGGCATCCTCGAAAAGCTCGGCTACACCGTCGAATATCCGACCGCCGACTACCTCTCCAGCCTGACCACCGGTCTCACCAATGGCGACCTCGATGTCGGCCTGGAGTTCTGGGACACGACGGCCGGCGAGGCGATGAAGGCTTCAGACGCCACCGGCCAGACCGAGCGGCTGGGCAAGCTCGGGCCGAAGGCCAAGGAGGAGTGGTGGTTTCCCGAATACATGAAGGAGAAATGCCCCGGCCTGTCCAATTGGGAGGCGCTGAAGGACCCGAAATGCGCCGAGGCTTTCTCGACGGCGGAGACGGCGCCGAAGGGCCGCTATCTCGGCGGCCCGGTGACCTGGGAAGGCTTTGACGACGAGCGCGTCGAGGCGCTGAAACTGCCCTTCACCGTCATCCATGCCGGCACCGACGCGGCGATGTTCGCCGAGCTGGACTCGGCCTATCAGCGCAAGGCGCCGATCATGCTGTGGATCTATTCTCCGCATTGGGCGCCGGCCAAGTACAAGGGCGAGTGGGTCGAATTCCCCGAGTATACGCCCGAGTGCTACACCGACCCGAAATGGGGCACCAACCCGGACGCCAAATATGATTGCGGCAAGCCGCATGGCGAAATCTGGAAATACTCATGGTCCGGCATGAAGGACAAATGGCCGATCGCCTACAAGGTGGCCAAGGCCTACACGATCGACACCGATGAGCTCAACAAGATGAGCGGCGAGATCGACCTCGGCGGCAAGACGCCGGAAGACGTCGCGGCCGCCTGGATCGCCGCCCACGAAGCCGACTGGAAAGCCTGGGCGCAGTGATGGCTCCGACTGAAGGCCGGACCCGGCCGTAACGGCCGGGTCCATATCTTCATCTTCCAGAAGGGCCATTGGATGACGGAAGCGACTGAACCGCAGGCAGTTGGCACGCCAAAGGATGCGCGGCCGACAAAGCTTGCTTGCCGCAATGTCTGGAAACTGTTCGGATCGAACGCGGCCAGCTTCATCCGCGAGCGTGACGGCAAGGCCAGCATGGCCGATGTCGCTGCCGCAGGACTGGTGGGTGCGGTGCGCGCCGTCGATCTCGAAATACGCCAGGGCGAGATCTTCATCATCATGGGGCTATCCGGCTCCGGCAAGTCGACGCTGGTGCGCTGCATGTCGCGGCTGGTCGAGCCGACCCACGGCAAGGTCGAATTCGAAGGCAACGACCTGCTCAAGATTTCCGATGCGGCGCTGATCGAACTGCGGCGTCATCGCATGGGCATGGTGTTCCAGAATTTCGCGCTGCTGCCGCATCTGAACGTGCTGGAGAACATTGCCTTCCCGCTGAGTATCCAGGGCCAAGACCGGCCGACGCGCGAAGCGAGAGCGCGGGAGGTGATCGATCTCGTGGGCTTACGCGGCCGCGAGCATTTCTATCCGCGCGAACTCTCCGGCGGCCAGCAGCAGCGCGTCGGCATTGCCCGCAGCCTCGCGACCAAGCCGGAGATCTGGTTCCTCGACGAGCCGTTCTCGGCGCTCGACCCGCTGATCCGCCGCGAGATGCAGGACGAACTGATGCGGCTGCAGACCATGCTGCACAAGACCATCGTCTTCATCACCCATGATTTCGACGAGGCGATAAGGCTTGCCGACCGCATCGCCATCATGAAGGATGGAGAGGTCATCCAGACCGGCACGCCGGAACAGCTGGTTGTCAACCCGGCGACCGACTATGTCGCCGAATTCACCCGCGATGTCGACCGCGCCAAGGTGATTTCGGCGCGCAGCCTGATGCGTGCCTGCGATGGCGCCGAGCACGGCGGCACGGTTTTGCCCGACGCCAAGATCGCCAGCTTCTCGGCCAGCATTGTCGCGTCGGGTAAGCCCTTCGCCGTGGTCAACGGCACCGGCAGGCCGATCGGCGAGGTGACGCCGCAATCGGTGATCGAGTTGCTGGCCGGTATCGAGCATACGAGAGCCGGCGCATGACGGTGACGGCAAGCGCCAGCCAAACGAGGCCACCGGTTCAGCGCTGGCTGCTGGTCTGGGCGCTCGCGCTGGCCGCCGTGCTGGTGGTGTTTCTGCTGCAGGACAGACTGCCCTGGGCCGTCAACTATCCGGCCGAGGCGGCTATCCCGGTCGCCGACTGGGTCAGTGCGCTGATGCGCTGGATCAAGTCGAACTTGTCCTGGCTGACCCGCTCGATCACCGCGGTGCTCGGCGTTCCCCTCGATTTCGCGCTCGACCTGCTGGCCAAGAATTTCAAGATTGGTCACGGTGCCGATGCCTATGTCCTGCCGCGCCTGTCCTGGATCGGCGTCTGCGCCGCCGCCTTCATCGCCGGGCATGCCGTGGGCGGTAGAAAACTCGGCATGCTGGTCGGCGGCTGCTTCCTCTACACCGCGCTGTTCGGCCAATGGACCAGCGCCATGCTGACACTGGCACTGATTTCCATCGCGGTGCCGTTCTGCATCGTCACCGGCCTGTTCGCCGGCATCTGGGCGTGGCGCAAGCCATGGGCCGAGCGGCTGATCATCTCCCCTGCCCTCGATTTGATGCAGACCATCCCGACCTTCGCCTATCTCATCCCGATGCTGCTCCTGTTCGGCAACAGCCCGGTCTCGGCGATGATCGCCACCGCCATCTTCGCCACGCCGCCCATGGTGCGGGCAACGATGCTGGGTCTGTCGCGGGTGCCCTCCGAGATCGACGATTTCTCAGAGATGGCCGGCTGCACGGCGCGGCAGAAATTGTGGCGCGTGCAGCTGCCGTCGGCGCGGCCGACACTGATGATCGGCGTCAACCAGGTGATCATGCTGGCGCTGAACATGGTGATCATCGCCTCGATGATCGGCGCCGGCGGCCTCGGCTATGATGTGCTGCTGGCGCTGCGTGCGCTGAAGGTCGGCGAAGCGATGGAAGCCGGGCTCGCCATTGTGGCACTCGCCATCGGGCTCGACCGGTTGAGCCAAGCCATCGCCCACAAACAGGCGAAGGGCCACGTTCAACGGCAGGCGAACCAGAGCTTTTGGCGGCGCTATCCCAATCTGTCGCTGGCCATCGCCATCCTGGTCGTGACGACGCTGCTCGGCCTGTTCGTACCGGCATTCGCAGCGGTGCCGAAGGCGATCACCTTCACCACCGCGCCACTGTGGAAGGCGGCGGTCAACTGGGTGACGATCAACTTCTTCGACGTGATCGAAGCGTTTCGCGTGGCGCTCATCCTCAATGTACTGAACCCGCTGCGCGCCTTCTGCGAAGGCTTTCCGTGGCTCGGCGCAGTGGCCCTGCTCGGCCTCGCCGGCTACCAGCTCTCAGGCCTGCGTCTCGCCGCCCTCGTCGCCGCGCTGACCGCCTTCTGCGCCGTCACCGGCCTTTGGGAAAAGACCATGGCGACGGTTTATCTCTGCGGCATCTCGGCCTTCATCGCTTGCCTGATCGGCATCCCGATTGGCCTGATGGCCGCGCGCAGCGACCGCTTCGAAAAGATCGTCACGCCCATCATCGACACGCTGCAGGTGCTGCCGTCCTTCTGCTTCATCATTCCTGTGGTGATGCTGTTCCGGGTCGGCGACGTCACCGCCATGATCGCCACGGTCGCCTTCGCCGTGGTGCCGGCGATCCGCTACACCAATCACGGCATAAGGCAGGTGCCGCCGGCATTGATCGAGGCGGCGAAGGTTTCCGGTTGCACGCCGCGCCAGACCTTCTTTCGGGTACAATTGCCACTGGCGCTTCCCGAAATCATGCTGGGCGTCAACCAGACGATCCTGATGGCGCTGGCGATGATCATCATCTGCGCCATGGTCGGCACACGCGACCTCGGCCAGGAAGTCTTCATCGCGCTGTCCAAGGCCGATTCCGGACGCGGCATTGTCGCGGGTCTCGCCATCGCTTTCATCGGCATCGTCGCAGACCGGCTGTTCAATGCCTGGACGGCGAAGGCGCGGGCAAGACTAGGATAATTGTTGAATGTCCAATCCCGGCGAACCGCCTTTTGCCGTACTCGTCTTCGACATGGCCAAGACCGGCGAGCCGGACGGGGAGCACGTAGTTTCGGGGTTTGAGACGCTGGAGGCGGCGACGTCCTACGCCATTGCGCGGGTTCGCGCCTCGGTGGAGGAGTTGCGCAAGCCCGGCATCGCCACTGCTGAGCTTCGCCAGCTCTGGCAGCTCTATGGCGAAGACTGTTCGGTGCTGAACGCCGGAGTGCGCGGCAGCGATCTACTCGACGATTTCATTGCGACGCCGGCGACGCCAGCCGAGTGCAACTGGCAGGCGCTGGCGCCCAGGCTGCGCCGCTTCCGCGCCTCGCTGCTGATCTCCAACGGCAACAACGAATCCGTCTGGGCGGGCGGCTTCTTTCGCTCGACCTACAGGCTGACGCGAGACGGCCTCCTCGAGCGCTTTGGCGACGACGCCATTGCCGCCTTCAAAGCCAAGGGGATCGAGCCGGCGGAGCCGACGAAGCTCATGGTCGCCAATTACTTCGAGCTTCCCGACCCGCCCTACCCGCCGCCAGGCTTGACGCTGCGATCCTGGAAGGTCGAGGTCGGTTTTGTCTGCCACGACGTGAAGTTCGGTGGCGACGCCGCCGGAATCTTCGCCTGGCCGCAAGAGCCGACCGACTGGGCGCTCAGAACCATGCAGTTCCTGCTGATGGCCGACATGATGGCCATGCGCGGCGATGGCCCCGACTGGGCCAACGACTGCGAGATACTAACCGCCAAGGTGACGAAGACGGAGGCGCCTCCCGACTATCCGCTGGGTTGAAAGGATGATCGTCACCTGCACCGCGGTCGGCACACGCGATCTCGACCCGGAAGTGTCCATCGCACTGTCCAAAGTCGCGGCATTGTCGCGGGCTGGCAACAACCTGCCATCGACATCATCGCGGTCGGTCGTCGACCCCTGAGCCGCGAAAGCTCAAGCACGGCTCGGATAGAACGGTTTCGCCTCTTCTGGAGTTCGCCTCTTCTGGAAATGCCAGGCCGCGCTCCAGCTCTTGACTTTGACGCATTTTCGCGCGGAAAGCTGCTTCATCCTCGACCAGCCTGAGCTTGCTGCCGAATGCCCGATCAGCGCGAACCGCCTTTTACTGTCGTCGTCTTCGACATGGCCAAGACCGGCGAGCATGTGGTTTCGGGGTTTGAGACGTTGGACGCGGCTACGTCCTACGCGATTGCTCGGGTTCGCGCCTCGGTGGAAGAGCTGCGCAAGCCTGGCATCGCAGCAGCCGAGCTCCGGCGGCACTGGCATATCCGTGGTGAGGATTGCACGGTGCTGAACGCCAATGTGCGCGGCAGCGATCTGCTTGACGATTTCATCGCGACGCCGGGGACACCGGCCGAATGCGACTGGCGGGCGCTGGCGCCACGACTGCGCCGTTTCTACGCCGCTGTGAACGTCTTCAACAACGATGGCAAATCTATCCGGGTCAGCGGCTTTTTCCGCGCGACCTACCGGTTATGGCACGCTGGCCTGCTCGCACGATTTGGCGACGACGCCATCGCCTCCTTCAAAGCCAAAGGCATCACGCCGGCAGTGCCGACGAGAGTCTCGGTCGACCATCACTTCGAGCAGCCCGATCCGCCGCGCCCGCCGCTCAGCGATATCAGGCCGTTGCTGTCGTGGAAGGTCGAGATCGATTTCGGATGCACCGATGTGAGGTTCGGCGCCAAAACCGACGGCGTCTTCGCCTGGCCCGAGGAGCCGACCGGCCGGGCACTCAACGACATGACACATCTGCTGATGGCTGACAGGCTGTCTATGTACGGCACCGGCCCGGAGGGTGCCTATTATAGCGAATTGGTGTGGGTCAAGGTGACGGAGACCGATGCGGCTCCCGACTACCCTCTGAATTGAAACTGGGCCGGTGCCGGCGCATTGTTTTGCATCACGCCGACCTATTCCGCCGCCACGCCCTTCACCTGGAGATAGCTTTCCATCGAGTCGTCCAGCGCCTGCAGCCAGGGCGTATGGTGCAATGGCGCCATGGTGCCGGTCATCAGCGAGCGGTAGGCGTGGTCGCGAAAGCTCATAATGTCTTCCGCCTTGTGGTGCTCCCATTCCATGAAGGTCTGGTTGACCGCCTCGACGTCGAAGCCGGGATAGTCGGTCTGGTCCATCAGTTCCTTGGTGTAGTCGCCCTGGAACCAGATCATCTGCTCGGCGTCTTCCAGCGTCTCTTCGCGTGCCCGCCACTTGGCGCCGTGCTCGGCCATCGCCTGTCCCGACGGCAGCTTGATGCGGCCCATGATGACGTCACGGGCGAACCAGGCCTGGGCGTCGAACATGTTGAAAGTGTAGAACTGGTCCTGCATGCCGATATAGGACAGTTTCAGGTTCTTCTCCCACACGACGCCCTCATAGAGCCCGTCCGGCCACATGCGGTTGGCGGTCTTCAGCTTCAGCTCTTCCGTGAGGAACGGGAAGGAATGCAGATAGCCGGTGCACAGGATGATGGCGTCGACGTCCTTGGTGGTGCCATCCTTGAAGTGCGCCGTCTTGCCGACGACCTTCTGCAGCAGCGGCACTTCCTTCCAGTTCTCCGGCCATTTGAACCCCATCGGCTTGGAGCGGTAGCTGGAGGTGATAGATCTGGCGCCGTATTTGTAGCATTGCGAGCCGATGTCCTCGGCAGAATAGGAGCGGCCGATGATCAGTATGTCCTTGCCCTTGAACTCCATGGCGTCGCGAAAATCATGGCTGTGCAGGATGCGGCCGTTGAATGTCGAAAAGCCTTCGAAATAGGGAACGTTGGGAACGGAAAAATGCCCTGAGGCGACGACGACATTGTCGAACTCCTCGGAGTAGGTGACGTCGTTGGTGCGGTCATGCGCGGTGACGGTGAATTTCCTCGTCTCGTCGGAGAAAGTCACCATGCGCACCGGGCTGTTGAAGCGTACCCATTCGCGCAGGCCTGATTTCTCGACGCGACCCTTGATGTAATCCCACAGCACCGCGCGCGGCGGGTAGGATCCGATCGGGCGGCCGAAATGCTCCTCGAACGTGTAGTCGGCGAATTCCAGGCACTCCTTCGGTCCGTTCGACCAGAGGTAGCGGTACATCGAGCCGTGGACGGGATCGCCGTGCTCGTCGAGGCCGGTGCGCCAGGTGTAGTTCCACAGGCCGCCCCAGTCGGACTGCTTTTCGAAGCAGACGATTTCGGGTATCTCGGCGCCCTTGTCGGCAGCCGACTTGAAGGCCCTGAGCTGGGCCAGACCGGATGGCCCCGCTCCAATGACGGCAACGCGCGTTTTCATGGCAGGCCTCCCGGTGTCATTCGATTTTTGGAATTGCTCTTACGAAACAAATTTCACTCACAGGACAGTAATTGCCTCTTGGATGCTGTCAACAGGCCTTGTGGAGAAACCGCGTTTCGCCCCAGCGGATTTCCGGAAACGGATGACGGCGCAAATCCGGTGCGGACACCATTCGACTTAACGGGCTTGCTGCGCGGTTGCGTTTCTGTATCGGCACCGAATATGTTCACCTGGAGTGAAATAATCATGGGGATTCGGGGGCGAGATGGCGAAGACAAGTTCCGACTCCAAGACTGCTTCGACAAGGGCAAAGCCACCGGCGAAGGCATCCGTGGACGGGAAGACCATCCGCGCGCCGCTGACGCAGAACCCGCATGCCATTCGCGACACCCGCGAAAAAGTGCTGGAGGTGGCGATCGGGCGCGAGGTGCGCGCCTTCCGCAAGAAGCTCGGCATCACCGTTGCCGATCTCGCCGTCGCCACCGATATTTCGCTGGGCATGCTGTCGAAGATCGAGAACGGCATCACCTCGCCGTCGCTGACCACACTGCAGGCGCTGTCGAGGGCGCTCGGCGTTCCCGTCACCGCCTTCTTCCGCCGATTCGAGGAAGAGCGCAGCGCCGTCTTCGTCAAGGCCGGCGAAGGGCTAGATGTCGAACGCCGCGGCACCCGCGCCGGCCATCAATACAATCTGCTCGGCCATATCGGCTCCAACACCAGCGGCGTCGTCGTCGAGCCGTATCTGATTACGCTGACCGAGGATTCGGATGTGTTCCCGACCTTCCAGCATGAGGGCATGGAATTCCTCTATATGCTGGAGGGCGAGGTGGTGTACCGGCACGGCAGCAACCTCTATCCGATGAAGCCGGGCGACAGCCTGTTCTTCGACGCCGACGCGCCGCACGGGCCGGAGCAACTGACGAAACTTCCGATGCGGTATCTGTCGATTATTTGCTATCCGCAGAGCGCGGGGTAGTCGGACCGCCGCAGCCCCCTCACCCGGATTGCCAAGGCCGAATTGCAAGAGCAATTCGGGGCAATCCGACCTCTCCCCGAGGGGAGAGGAGTCTGGCGTCGGCGCTGGCGATCTCTTCTCCGCTCGGGGAGAAGGTGGCCGCGCAGCGGCCGGATGAGGGGGCCTTTAGTCCGGCCCGAACCCCGGTGACGTCGCACTGCCATCATCCAGCTTCGACAGCCATTCCACCAATGTCGGCCGATACCGCGTCAGGCCCTTGTAGGTGGCCAGCTCTTCCGGCAAATCCCGGATCACCCGGTGCAGTCGCCTTGCCCATTTCGGCTGTGTCACCAGTTCGTCCATCTTGATGAGATAGCAGCGGATCGGGAAGACGATGCCGTTCGAGCGCGGCAGCCGCCAGAAGCTTTGCAGTTCGACGCGCAGATGCACCTTGTCGGCGACATTTTCGGGCGTTACCGTCGCGCGGTCCGGGCCCCATTTGTGGTAATTCTCCGGACTGGTGTCGAGGCGCGGGTTTATGGTCATCGTCCAGTTCAGCCGCCGCGCCGGCTTGCCCTGCTGGATGTTGGTGAGGAACTTCAGCGCCCTGACGAAAATGCCCTTTTCATGCGCCAACGGCACCGGCGCGTGCCATTCGAAGAAATTCATGCCGATGTCGAAATCGAGCGACCAGTCGGCCTGAGTGGTGACCATGCCGGCGTCCATCCAAAGATTGCCGTCGCGCTGATCGAGAATGCAGAAATCACCCTGGCTCTGGCGGGTGATGTACTCCATCGGCCCGTAAGGCAGTGTCGAGGTGTCGCCGAAGGTGAAGGTGTCGTCGATGCCGAGCGGCCGGTTGATCCAGCGCCAGCGGTCGCCGTCGCGGGTCAGGGTGAAATGCTCGGGATAGCCAAGTGCCTGTTGCTCCATCAAAAGTTCGAGCAGGTCCCAGCCGGCCAGCGTCATATGCGGCAGCGACTGGCAGCGCAGCGGATCGTCGGCCAGCACCAGTGCACGGTCCTGCATCTCGGCGACATAGTGCTCGTCGACGTCGATCAGGTTTTCCAGAACGCTGCCCTTGGGGCCAACCACATGCGGCTCGATGTTGACCGCATACATGTAGGCGTCTTCGTGGAACGGGAACGGAAACCGCCTGATGTGTTCCGGGCTGTTCCTGAAGGTGAAATCGTCGCGAAACGTTTCCTTGCGAAAGGTGATGCCCAAGCTGGCCTCCTATCTTTCCAGGACCAGCGACTTGCCTTCGAAGCGCGACACGCACGGCATGATCTTGCAGCCGGAACGATGGTCTTCCTCGCTGAGCCAGTGGTCGTTGTGGATGAACTTGCCGTCATACGAGACGACGTTGGTCTCGCACTGGCCGCAGACACCGCCGCGGCAGAGATAGGGCGGATCGACGCCGGCGGCCTCGATCGCTTCGAGCAGGCTCTGCTGCTCGCCGACGCGGATGGTCTTGCCGCTGACGGCAAGTGTGACGTCGAACGGCAGGCCGGGCTGGGGTGCCGCGAAATGCTCGTAGTGCACGGTCTCCGCCGGCCAGCCGAGAGCCGCAGCGCGCTCGCGCACCCAGTTGATCATGCCGGCCGGGCCGCAGACATAGAGATGGGTGCCGAGCGGCTGCGAGGACAAGAGACGGTCGAGTTCGATGCGCTCGTCGCGGTCGTCGTGATAGAGCCGGACGCGACGGCCATAGCGCTCCTGCAGCACATCGGCATAGGTGCCGAGCGAGGCGGTGCGGCAGGTGTAGTGCAGCTCGAAATTGCCGCCGGACCCGGCGAGCTGCGCGGTCTGCGCCATGAACGGCGTGATCCCGATGCCGCCGGCAAGCATCAGATGCTTCTTTGCCCTGAGGTCGAGCGAGAACAGATTGACGGGGTAGCTGACCACCATCTCCAGGCCAGGCTTGACGCTCCGGTGCATGAACAACGAGCCGCCGCGGCCGACATCGTCGCGGCGCACCGAGATGGTGTATTCGCGGGTGTCGAGCGGCGATCCCATCAGCGAATAGGGATTGAGCCTTGTGCGGTCGCCATCGCGCATCTCGACCACGACATGGGCGCCGCCGGAAAAGGTCGGCAAAAGCTCACCGTCACGGCGGCGGAAATGGAAGCGCGTCACCAGTTCGTTGACCGGGACGACGTCGCTGACGACGACATCGAGCTTGGTGGTGCCGGTGCTCATGGGAAGACCTCCTCTATGGGAGGGATCTCCGAGCGATCCTCGGCATTTATGCAGACGCCCTGGAATGCTGCCAGCCGTCGCGAATAATGATCGCGCACCAGAAGCAGCAGGCCGCAATGCGCGCAGGTGGCCGGCTGCGTCGTCACATTTTCGGTGATGCCTTTGCAATGCACGCACTGCATGCGCCGCGCCAATGAGCCGCGATGCTCGGTCTGCATGGAGGTATGATCGATGCCGGCTTCGAGCGCCACCTGCATGGCCTGGCCGATCAGCCCTTCGGTGCCGGCGAGATAGAGGCGCAGGCCCATATGCGCGTTGGCAAGCGTCTGCTTCAGCCGGGGCAGCAGGCTGGCGAAGGTTGGCGCGACATGAAATTGCGCGGACTTCAGTGCCTCAAGAGCGGCAACGTGCTTGCCGTCGGCCCCGGGAATGAAGACGATTTCGGCGCCGTCGAAGAAGCCGGGGGGCGCCGTCCTTGCCATATCGACGATCGCCAGCGCGCCTTCCGCATCCGCCACGAAAAGATGATGCTTGCCGGGCTGCGGGGACAGGGTTCCGTAAATGGGCCGGCTGATGATCGTTTTGGCTGCCATTCTCTACTTCGTACCTCAAAACCCCTCGCTGTCGATTGTGCCTCAGCCTTTCGCCGTGCGCTTGGTCTTTTTGGGATCGTCGAAGGGCAGAGGCTGCGCCGTCGCCCTGATCGAACCGCTCTTGTTGCGGATCTCGAGCTTGGTGTCCTTGACCGCGCAGTCGACGTCGAGGCGGGCGATGCCCATCGATTTCTCGACCAGCGGCGAATACATGGCGCAGGTGACCACGCCCACCTTTTTGCCGTCGCGATAGACCGGCGCGCCCTCATCCGCGGGTTGCTTGCCGTCGAGCAGCACGCCGTAGATCTTGAAGCGCTCCTTGCCCTTGAGGCGGTAATGCTCTTCGGCGCCGCGAAAGCCGGTCTTGCCGGGGCTGACGGTGAAGTCGAGGCCGAGCTCCCACAGCGTGTCGCCGGGGCCTTCGTTCTCGAACGGATATTTCTGCGAGTTGTCATAGGGATAAAACAGCAAATAACTTTCGACGCGCAGCATATCGAGCGTGGTGAAGCGGCACGGAATGATGCCGGCGCTCTTGCCCTCGTCGAGGATCCTGTCCCAGATCGTGCCGGCGTCCTGGCCGCGGCAGAATATCTCGTAGCCGCGCTCGCCGGTATAGCCGGTGCGCGAGATCATGACGGGAAAGCCGAACAGCTGCGTCTGCATATGATGGAAATAGTTGAGGTCGCGAATGCCCGGCACATGCTTTGAGAGATAGTCGACCGCGGTCGGTCCCTGCAGCGACAGGTCGTGCAGATTGTCGTCGAAGCGCAGCGATACGTCGCGGCCGACGGAAGCGCGCTGCAATTCCTCATGGCCGGTGCCGGAGCCGTGCACCACCATCCAGGCGTTCGGCCCGGTGCGGTAGAGGATGCAGTCGTCGGTGAATTTTCCGGCCTCGTTCAGCATGCAGGCATAGGCCGACTTGCCGGGATAGATCTTCTCCACGTCGCGCGTCGTTGCCAGGTCGATGAGGTGTGAGGCGTGCGGCCCGGTGATGTGAACCTTCTTCAGGCCCGACACATCCATCAGCCCGGCCCTGGTGCGGATGGCGGTGTATTCCTCGTCGGCGTCCTTGTCGTAGGTCCAGGCGGTGCCCATGCCGCTCCAGTCTTCGAGCTTCGAGCCTAACGCGCGATGGCGATCCGCCAGGGTCGAAAATCTCCAGGATGCCGTCATCCGCAAATCCTCCGTTCGAAAATTCTATTGTGTTCCCGGCTCCCTGCGCGAGGCGGGAGCATTTGGTCGAATATTGATCGCAAACGTCCTGATGCCGCAATACCCGGAAGCAAATAATTTCATTGTCAGGCAAAATTCGCGGCTGGGGACAAACGGTTAACCCAACGTAAAATCGGCTTGACAATTGCTGGATTCGGCCCGAATTTATGAAAAAAATTTCACTCTGTTGAAAGAGGGCAGCGGGCGGCCAATTCGGGGTCGGGCGCTGGAAAAGGGGAAACCGATGTCAGACCTGCAGCAGCGCATCGAAGCGCTGTACCGTTCCGACCTGCGCGGATCCGCGCTCCTGATCATCTGCCTTTGGGCGACGATCCTCTTCGTGCTTGTCATGACATGGCCCTACATCCCGGACACCGGGATCAAGATCGTCGTCGCTATCGCTGCCGCCGCCGTGCTGATCTTTAATACGGCCGCCATCCTGGCGATGGTCAATCACTACAAGGAAGACAAGGACTTCATCTACGGTCTCGACATCAAGAACGCCGACGCGGCCCGCAACCGCAAGTCCTGAAAACAGAACGTCCTGAGGGGTAGAAGTCATGTCGCGCTACACGCCGCCGGAACAAGGCAAGGCCGGGCAGATTTTCGATATCGTGGTCGTCGTGGTCGCCATTTTCGTGGCGCTGTGGCTGCCATTGAAACTCGGCCTGGCGGGTGCGGCGAAATCCATCGACGCGCTCGATGCCAAAACCTGGGAAGCGTTGGGACAGAACCCGACCATGGCCTCGATCTGGGAAAAGCTCGGCTATACGCCGGAGACCGCGCACGACATCATCCAGAACCGCTTCCACTACATCATCGACTGGCCGACGCTGATCATCATGGCGGCGGTGCTGATCGGCTATTTCGTCTTCCTGTTCCGCGCCTCCGACCGCGAATATCGCGACGTCATCAACGAAAAGTTCGACGACAAGTAACGCCAGAGATTTTGGGGAAGCACGCTCATGTGGGTCGCACTCTCTTACGCATCGTGGGGCATCTCGGTCGTGCTTGCGCTGTGGATGCTCTACGACTGGTTCAAGATCGACACGACCTATTCCGAGGAGGTGCTGACTTCCTCGCGCGAAGGCGAGCTTGAAGCCGCTTCCGAAAAACACCGGATCTGAGTGGGGATTGAACAATGACGATCACGCTTGAACCGGCAATACACGGCGACAGGGTTTCACTGCTACGCGTGCTCGGCCCGGCCCATGTCTGGGCGCTTGGCGTCGGCATCGTGCTGGTCGGCGAATTCACCGGCTGGAATTTCTCGGCCGACAAGGGCGGCGCACTGGCGGCGCTGATCGTCTGCTGGGTGGTCGGGCTCTTGTATACTTCGGTCGCCATGATCGACTCCGAGGTGACATCGACGGTTGCCGCCGCCGGCGGCCAATACGCGCAGGCCAAGCACATTGTCGGGCCGCTGATGGCCTTCAACGTCGCGCTGTTCCTGGTCTTTGCCTACACCATGCTGGAGGTTTCGGACGCCATCCTGCTCGGCGACACCATCGTCGCCAAGGCCGGCGTCGAAGGGCTCACCCACAACTCCTTCATTGCCGCCACCATCGTCGTGCTGGCATGGCTGAACTATCGCGGCGTGCTGATGACGCTCAACGTCAACTTCGTCATCACGGCGATAGCCTATGTCTCGATCGTTATCCTGTTCTTCTCGGTCAGCCCCTGGACGCAGGGTGCTGTGCTGAAGCTCAACGAACTGGTCACCCCCGGCAATGCGCTGCCCTATGGCTGGATCGGCGTCATCGCGGCCTTCCAGTTCGGCATCTGGTACTATCTCGGCATCGAAGGCACCACGCAGGCCGCCGAGGAAGTGCGCTCGCCGGCGCGTTCGCTGCCTTACGGCACCATGGCCGGCATGATCACGCTTTTGATCGCCGCCGCCATGACCTGGTATGTCTGCGCCTCGCTGATGCCCTGGGAGTACCTCGGTATCACCTATTATCCCTTGTGGGACGCCGGCAAGCTGACCGGCAGCCCGCTGCTGGAAAACCTGTTGTTCGTCGCCACGCTGCTCGCGGCACTGGCGTCGGCCAATGGCTGTATCAACGATGCGGCCCGCGCGTGGTTCTCGCTTGGACGCGACCGCTATCTGCCGACATGGTTCTCGGCCGTGCACCCGAAATACCGCACGCCCTATCGCTCGATCCTGTTCCTGTTGCCGATCGCGCTCGCCTTCGCCTTCATCGCCGACCTCAACCAGGCGATCACCTTCTCAATCCTGTCGGGCGTGCTGCAATACACCTTCATGAGCATAAACATCATGATGTTCCGCAAAAAGTGGCCGCTGGGCACGATCCGCCGCGGCTATACGCACCCGTTCCACCCGATCCCGGCGATCGTGCTGTTTTGCCTCTGCGTGGTGACCTTCTTTGCGATCTTCCTCGGCTACGGCACGCAGCTGATCGCCATGGTCGCCTTCTACTTCCTGATCTCGCTGTGGTTCCACTTCTACCGTTACCGCTATGTGCGCCGCGGCGACCAGTTCACCATGCCGTGGCCGAAGCCGCAGGGCTATTGACAGGAGAGGGCCTGCCGGTCTGGGCGGGCATGGCGTGACGAGGTGTCTGACGTGACGACAGCATTGCTGGCCGGGGCGGTCGCCGTGGCTCTCGTCCTGCACCTCGCCTGGCATACGCGCGCCAGCCGCAAAAAGGCCAAGGCTGATCTTGCAGCCGAGGCAGCCAGCATCCGGACCGTCATCACAGATGCCGTTGATGTCTCCGATGGCACAGCCGGCGTTGTCACCTGGGCCGGCACATGGAACGGACAGCGCGTGCAGCTGCGCACCATCGTCGACACGCTGGCAACGCGAAAGCTGCCGGCGCGATGGTTGAGTGTCACGATCACAGAGCCGGTTGCGGTGCCGGCGACCTTCGACATGATGATGCGGCCGGGCTCGCCGACGACCTTCTCCAATTTCGATCATCTTCAGCATACGCTGCCGAAGGCTCCGGGATTTCCGGCTGAAGCCGTGCTGCGAACCGACCTCAGGGCGGCGCGCTTTCCGCAGAACCTGATCGCCAGCCATCTCGACATCTTTGCCGAAGGCCGCGCCAAGGAACTCTTGATCACCCCGAACGGCGTGCGCATCGTCTGGCTGCTGGCCGAGGCCGAGCGGGCGCGCTACGGCGTGTTCCGGCAGGCCGCATTCGGCGGCGCAAGGCTGGATCCAACGCTGGTCGAGAGACTGCTGACCTCGGCCTCAGTGCTGCGCGATGCCATCAACCGACAGGAAAGGCAGGTCGCATGAGCGCACCCGCACCGACAAACCCGTATCTGGTGCTCGGCGCTGCCATCGTCTTACCGGCCAGCGGCCACGTCATTCTGGGCGTGCCCGTGCGCGGCCTGCAGTTCCTGTTCTTCATGGTGATCCTCGCCTGGGTGACGGCCAAGATCGCGCCGGCCGATGCCAGCTTCGTCGGCCGCCACGCCGGCGGCTTCCTGATCTATGCGCTGTCGATCCTCGATGCCTACAGAATAGCCCGCATCCGCACCGCCACATGGATTCACAGCGCCCGCGACGGCGGCGATAGTTCACAAGGCCGCATCGAGCCGGATACGTAACTACAGGAATATTTTTTTCATACGATTGAATTCGCACGACGCATTCGATACATCATCGTCTAGTGGTAACGTCGGGAGGCTGACATGTGTGGAATCGTCGGACTTTTTCTGAAAGACAAGTCGCTTGAGCCGCAGCTCGGCTCGATGCTGTCGCAGATGCTGATATCGCTCAGCGATCGCGGCCCCGACAGCGCCGGCATTGCCATCTATGGCGCGCCTTCCAGGAATGAAGCCAAGATCACCATCCAGTCCGCGAAGCCCGAGCGCGATTTCCGCGGCCTCGACGCCGAACTCGCGAAGGCCATCGGCGCGCCGGTGAGCATAGCGGTGAAGTCCACCCATGCAGTGTTGAGAACCGCGCCCGACAAGGTCGATGCCGCGCGCGAAGCGCTGCAGTCAATCCGCCCCGACGTGCGCATCATGGGCGCCGGCGAAGCGGTGGAAATCTACAAGGAAGTCGGTCTGCCGGAAGCGGTCGTCGACCGCTTCGACGTCCGCTCGATGACCGGCACGCATGGCATCGGCCATACCCGCATGGCGACGGAATCGGCCGTCACCACTATGGGCGCGCATCCGTTCTCGACCGGCGCCGACCAGTGCCTGGTGCACAATGGCTCGCTGTCCAACCACAACAATGTGCGGCGTGAGCTGGTGCGGGAGGGCATGAAATTCGAGACCGAGAACGACACCGAGGTCGCCGCCGCCTATCTCTCCTCGCAGATGGCGCATGGCAAGAACCTCGGCGAGGCGCTGGAAGGCACGCTGTCCGACCTCGACGGCTTCTTCACCTTCGTCGTCGGCACCAAGAACGGTTTCGGCGTGGTGCGCGATCCGATCGCCTGCAAGCCCGCCGTCATGGCCGAGACCGACCAGTATGTCGCCTTTGGCTCGGAATATCGGGCGCTGACCAAGCTGCCCGGCATAGACAATGCGAGGGTCTGGGAGCCGGAACCCGCAACCGTCTATTTCTGGGAGCATTGAGCCCATGCCGGCAACCAAACTTTCGAAGGCGGCGCAAGACCAGGCGTCCCGGGTCTTCGATCTTGATGTGTCGTCGCTGCGCGAGCTCAACCAGGCGCTTCACAATCTGACGCCCGGCTCCAACGAAACGGCGTGGGAAGTGCTGCACCCGAAGGGCAGCCATTCGGTTGCGGTCGGCGTCGACCAGCCTGTCAGCATCGATGTGCGCGGCAGCGTCGGCTACTACTGCGCCGGGATGAATGACGGCGCTGCCATCACCGTGCACGGCTCGGCCGGACCTGGCGTCGGCGAAAACATGATGTCGGGCTCGATCGTCATCAAGGGCGACGCCAGCCAGTATGCCGGCGCCACCGGCAAGGGCGGGCTGCTCGTCATCGAGGGCAACGCCTCGTCGCGCTGCGGCATCTCGATGAAGGGCATCGACATCGTCGTGCACGGCAATATCGGCCACATGTCGGCCTTCATGGCGCAGTCCGGCAATCTGGTGGTGCTGGGCGATGCCGGCGGCGCACTTGGCGATTCCATCTACGAAGCGCGGCTGTTCGTGCGCGGCAAGGTCGAAAGCCTGGGCGCCGACTGCATCGCCAAGGAGATGCGGCCCGAGCATATCGAACTGCTGCAGGGACTGCTCGACCGCGCCGGCGTCACCGGCGTCAAGCCGTCGGAATTCAAGCGCTACGGCTCGGCGCGCACGCTCTACAATTTCAATATCGACAACGCCGACGCGTATTGAGGCAGCATGACCTACAAGAACCCGCCGACGACGCCGCGCAAATCCGCGACCTTCGACGACTACACGCTTTCCGAAATCCGCCGCGCCGCGGCGACCGGCATCTATGACATCAGGGGCGCCGGGGCCAAGCGCAAGCTGCCGCATTTCGACGATCTGCTGTTCCTCGGCGCCTCGATCTCGCGCTATCCGCTGGAAGGCTATCGCGAGCGGTGCGACACGTCGGTGGTGCTGGGCTCGCGCTATGCCAAGAAGCCGATCGAGCTGAAAATCCCGATCACCGTTGCCGGCATGAGCTTCGGGTCGCTGTCCGGCCCGGCCAAGGAAGCGCTCGGCCGTGGCGCCACACTCTCAGGCACGTCGACCACCACCGGCGACGGCGGCATGACGGAGGAAGAGCGCGGCCATTCCAAGCAACTGGTCTACCAGTACCTGCCGTCGCGCTACGGCATGAACCCCAGGGATTTGCGCCGCGCCGACGCCATCGAAGTGGTCGTTGGCCAGGGCGCCAAGCCGGGCGGTGGCGGCATGCTGCTTGGCCAGAAAATCTCCGACCGCGTTGCCGAAATGCGCACGCTGCCGAAAGGCATCGACCAGCGTTCGGCCTCGCGCCATCCCGACTGGACCGGGCCGGACGATCTCGAGATCAAGATCCTCGAACTGCGCGAGATCACCGACTGGGAAAAGCCGATCTACGTCAAGGTCGGTGGCGCCCGCCCCTATTATGACACTGCACTTGCGGTGAAGGCCGGCGCCGATGTCGTCGTCGTCGACGGCATGCAGGGCGGCACGGCGGCGACGCAGGAAGTATTCATCGAAAATGTCGGCCAGCCGACGCTTGCCTGCATCAGGCCGGCAGTGCAGGCGCTGCAGGATCTCGGCATGCACCGCAAGGTGCAGCTGATCGTCTCCGGAGGCATCCGCAACGGCGCCGACGTCGCCAAGGCGCTGGCGCTCGGCGTCGACGCGGTGTCGATCGGCACGGCAGCGCTGGTCGCACTCGGCGACAATGATCCGCGCTGGGAAGCGGAGTACAATGCGCTCGGCACCACCGCCGGGGCCTATGACGACTGGCACGAGGGTCGCGACCCCGCGGGCATCACCACGCAGGACCCCGAACTGATGAAGCGGGTTGATCCGGTCGCCGCCGGACGGCGGCTGGCGAACTACCTCAAGGTGATGACGCTGGAGGCGCAGACCATTGCGCGTGCCTGCGGCAAGAACAGCCTGCACAATCTCGAGCCCGAGGATCTCGTAGCCCTCACCATCGAAGCCGCCGCCATGGCCGGCGTGCCGCTGGCCGGCACCAACTGGATACCGGGGAAAAACGGCTTCTAAAAAACACATCAAAATAAGCGAGGAACTATAATGGGGAACGATCTCGCCGCATTCGCCAAAGAGAACGGCGTCAAATATTTCATGATTTCCTACACCGACCTATTCGGCGGCCAGCGCGCCAAGCTGGTGCCGGCGCAGGCGATCGCCGACATGCAGAAGGACGGCGCCGGCTTCGCCGGTTTCGCCACCTGGCTCGACCTCACGCCGGCGCATCCTGATATGCTGGCGGTGCCGGATCCGGATTCGGTGATCCAGCTGCCGTGGAAGCCCGAGGTCGCCTGGGTCGCCGCCAACTGCATCATGGACGACAAGGAGGTCGAGCAGGCGCCGCGCAACACGCTGCGCCGGCTGATTGCGGAAGCCGCCACTGACGGCATGCATGTCAAGACCGGCGTCGAGGCTGAGTTCTTCCTGATCTCGCCGGACGGCAGCGTCATCTCCGACAAATACGACACGGCTTCAAAACCCTGCTACGACCAGCAAGCGGTGATGCGCCGCTACGATGTCATCGCCGAGATCTGCGATCATATGCTGGCGCTGGGCTGGAGCCCCTACCAGAACGACCATGAGGACGCCAACGGCCAGTTCGAGATGAACTGGGCCTTCGACGATGTGCTGGCGACCGCCGACAAGCACTCGTTCTTCAAGTTCATGGTCAAGTCGGTGGCGGAAAAGCACGGCCTGCGCGCGACCTTCATGCCTAAGCCCTTCCAGGGCCTGACCGGCAATGGCTGCCACGCCCATATTTCGGTGTGGGACAAGGCCGGCAAGGTCAACGTCTTTGCCGACAATGCGATGGAGCTCGGCCTGTCGGCCAAGGGCAAGAATTTCCTTGGCGGCATCATGAAACATGCCTCGGCGCTGGCCGCCATCACCAACCCGACGGTGAACTCCTACAAACGCATCAACGCGCCGCGCACCATTTCGGGCGCCACCTGGGCTCCGAACACGGTGACCTGGACCGGAAACAACCGCACCCACATGGTGCGCGTGCCCGGCCCCGGCCGCTTCGAGCTGCGGTTGCCGGACGGCGCCGCAAACCCTTATCTGCTGCAGGCCGTCATCATTGCCGCCGGTCTCGACGGCATCCGCTCCAAGGCCGATCCCGGCAAGCGCTACGACATCGACATGTACCAGAACGGCCACACGGTGAAAGGCGCGCCGAAGCTGCCGCTCAATCTGCTCGACGCGCTTCGCGAATACGACAAGGACAAATCGCTCAAGGCGGCGCTGGGTGAGGAATTCTCGTCGGCTTATCTAAAGCTGAAGCACCAGGAATGGAATTCCTATGCTTCGCACTTCACGCAATGGGAGCGCGACCACACGTT
Source organism: Mesorhizobium sp. M0761 (assembly GCF_040320205.1). NCBI lineage: Bacteria > Pseudomonadati > Pseudomonadota > Alphaproteobacteria > Hyphomicrobiales > Phyllobacteriaceae > Mesorhizobium > Mesorhizobium sp. M0761. The sequence continues at coordinate 96,802 of NZ_JAMYPF010000016.1, read as the reverse complement.
GGACATATAATCGTCCCAGCTGTGCGAGCGACCTCGGAATGACCTGATGAAATATTCGATCTTCTCGCTCGCCCGTGCTGCCCTTTCCGGCCACAAGAACTGGCAGCGCACCTGGCGCGATGCGGCGCCCAAGGACCACTACGATGTTGTGATCATCGGCGGCGGCGGCCATGGGCTCGCCACCGCCTGGTTCCTCGCCAGCGAGTTCGGCATCAGAAACGTCGCCGTGCTGGAAAAGGGCTGGATCGGCTCCGGCAATGCCGGCCGCAACACCACCATCATCCGTTCCAATTACGGCCTGCCCGGCAATACCGGCTTCTACGAGCTTTCGATGAAGCTTTGGGAGCGGATGGAGCAGGACCTCAACTATAACGCCATGGTCAGCCAGCGCGGCGTCCTCAACCTCTATCATTCCGATGCGCAGCGCGACGCTTATGCGCGGCGCGGCAACACCATGCGCATCAATGGCATCGATGCCGAACTGCTCGACCAGGCGGCGCTGAAGAAGATGCTGCCGTTCCTGAATTTCGACCATGCGCGCTTTCCCGTGCAGGGCGGCCTCCTGCAGCGCCGCGGCGGCACCGCGCGGCATGACGCGGTGGTCTGGGGCTATGCCCATGCGGCGAGCGAACTCGGCGTCGACATCATCCAGAACTGCGAGGTCACCGGCTTTGTCCGGGACGGCAACGGCAAGGTGACTGGCGTCGAGACGTCGCGCGGCAAGATCGGCGCCGGCAAGGTCGGCATGGCAGTCGCCGGGTCATCGTCGCGTGTCGCAGCGATGGCGGGCATGCGCCTGCCGATCGAAAGCCATGTGCTGCAGGCTTTCGTCTCGGAGGCGATCAAGCCGCTCATTCCTGGCGTCATGACCTTCGGCGCCGGGCATTTCTATGTCAGCCAGTCCGACAAGGGCGGGCTGGTCTTCGGCGGCGACATCGACGGCTATAATTCCTACGCCCAGCGCGGCAATCTGCCTGTCATGGAAGATGTCTGCGAAGGCGGCATGGCGCTGATCCCGATGATCGGCCGCGTGCGGCTTCTGCGCCAGTGGGGCGGCATCATGGACATGTCGATGGATGGCTCGCCGATCATCGACAAGACGCCGGTCGAGGGGCTCTACCTCAACGCCGGCTGGTGTTATGGCGGCTTCAAGGCGACGCCCGGTTCCGGCTTCGTCTTTGCCCATCTTCTGGCGCGTGACGAAACGCACAAGGAGGCGGCGCTGTTTCGGCTCGACCGCTTCCGGACTGGCGCCATGATCGACGAAAAGGGCCAGGGCGCCCAACCGAACCTGCACTGAGGCTGGCGAGATGCGTATTGTCTGTCCCTTCTGCGGCGAACGCGAACTCGGCGAGTTCAGCTATCTCGGCGACGCCAAGCCGGCGCGGCCGGCGGCGGGTGCCGGCGAGGATGCTGTCTACGACTACGTCTATCTGCGCGACAACATCGCCGGCGTGATGGCAGAGAACTGGTATCACGGCGGTGGCTGCCGGGCCTGGCTGAAGGTCACCCGCAACACGCTGACGCACGAGATCTCCGCGGTGGAACCGGCGGCGGGGGCTGGTGCGAGCCAGGTGGAGACATGAGCTATTCTGTCGAGACCACAGCCGTCGCGAAAAGCGCCAGCCCCCTACCTCCCCCTTGTGGGGAGGTAGGACCGCAGGTCCGGGTGGGGGTCGGTGCCGCACCCCCACCCCGCTGCTGCGCAGCGACCCTCCCCACAAGGGGGAGGGTAAGGGACGGCGCCATCCTTCGCCGTGACACCATATGGATCAGAGGCTGGACATCGTGACCTCTCATCGTCTCTCATCCGGCGGTCTCATCGACCGTTCCACCCCCCTCACCTTCCGCTTCGACGGCACGACATTTTCCGGCTTCCAGGGCGACACGCTGGCGTCGGCGCTGGTCGCCAATGGCGTCAAGCTGGTCGGCCGCTCGTTCAAATACCATCGTCCGCGCGGCATTCTGACTGCGGGCTCGGAAGAACCCAACGCGCTGGTCGAACTGCGCACCGGCGCACGGCGCGAGGCCAACACCAAGGCCACGACGGCCGAACTCTATGAAGGCCTCGAAGCGGCCAGCCAGAACCGCTGGCCGTCGCTGCGCCACGATGTGATGTCGGTGAACCAGCTGTTCGCACCGATCTTCGTCGCCGGCTTCTACTACAAGACCTTCATGTGGCCGGCAAAATTCTGGGAAATGGTCTACGAGCCGGCGATCCGACGCGCCGCGGGTCTGGGTCGCGCGGCGGTCACCCCCGATCCGGATCACTACGACAAAGCCTGGGCGCATTGCGATGTGGTGATCGCCGGCTCCGGCCCCGCAGGTCTGGCGGCGGCTTTGGCGGCCGGGCGCAGCGGCGCTCGCGTCATCCTGTGCGAAGAAGATTTTGCGCTCGGCGGCCGTCTGTTGTCGGATGGCGGCACGATCGATGGGCTGCCGGCTGCGGAATGGATCCAGCGCACACTGGCCGAACTCAGCTCAATGCCTGACGTTCGCATCATGACGCGCACGACGCTGTTCGGCGTCTATGACGGCGGCACCTATGGCGCGATCGAACGCGTCAACGATCATCTGCCGGTTCCGCCCGAGCATCAGGTGCGACAGCGGCTGTGGCGCATCGTGGCCAAGCGCTGTGTTGTGGCTGCAGGCGCGATCGAGCGTCCCATCGTCTTTGCCGGCAACGATACGCCCGGCGTAATGATGGCGTCGGCGATGCGGACCTATGTCGCGCGCTATGCCGCGACGCCGGCAAAGCGTGTTGCGCTGTTCACCAACAATGAGGATGGCTGGCGCACGGTCGAGACCGCGCTCGCAGCCGGACTGCAGGTCGCGGCGGTGATCGATGCGCGGACTGACGTCTCGCCTGCCCATCGTTCCCTCGCCTCCAGGAACGGCTTCACCGTGCTGCACGGCTCGGTCAGCGGCGTCGACGGCGGCAAGGACGGCGTAAGAAAAATAGCGGTGTCGCTGACCGGCGGCGCGCGCGCCGAGGTCGAGGCCGACGGGCTTGCCGTTTCCGGCGGCTGGAATCCGGCGGTCGGGCTCACCTCTTACCATCGCGGCCGGCCGAAATGGCGAGACGACATCGCCGCCTTCGTGCCGGACGGCGCGCCGCCCGGTATGGTCGCGGCAGGTGCCGCCAACGGTGCCTTTGGCCTCGGCGCCTGCCTGCGTGAAGGTTTTGAAGCTGGTGCGGCGGCCGCACGCGAAGCGGGGCGGTCGGGCAGCGCTGGATCACCGCCGACCGCCAGCGACGAGGCCTTCTCGCTGACGCCTCTCTGGCACGTCGCCGGCAAAGGCAAGGCTTTCGTCGACCAGCAGCATGATGTCACCGCATCCGACATCGAGCTGGCGCAGCGCGAAGGCTTTGAATCGGTCGAGCATCTGAAGCGCTACACCACGCTCGGCATGGCGACCGACCAGGGCAAGACGTCCAATGTCGCCGGCCTCGCCATCATGGCGGCGGTGTCGGGCAAATCCATTCCCGAGACCGGCACGACCATCTATCGGCCGCCTTACGTGCCTGTCGCCATCGGCGCCTTTGCCGGCCATCATCGCGACGAAAATTTCCATGCGACGCGGCTGACGCCGTCGCATCACTGGGCGGCCGAACAAGGCGCGATCTTTGTCGACACCGGCCTGTGGAAGCGCGCGCAATGGTATCCGCGCGCGGGCGAGAAGGACTGGCTGGAATCCGTGACCCGCGAGGTCAAGGCGGTGCGCTCGGGCGTCGGCTTCTGCGATGTCTCGACGCTGGGGAAGATCGATGTGCACGGCCCCGATGCCGGCGCCTTCCTCGACCGCGTCTACATCAACACCTTCTCAAACCTTGCCGTGGGAAAAGCCCGCTACGGGCTGATGCTGCGCGAGGACGGCCTCGTCTATGATGACGGCACGACCTCGCGGCTGGCCGATGACCATTATTTCCTCACCACGACCACGGCGAAGGCCGGGCTGGTGATGCAGCATCTCGAATTCTGCCGGCAGGTGCTATTCCCCGAACTCGACGTGCAACTCACCTCGGTCTCCGACCAGTGGGCGCAATTCTCGATTGCCGGGCCAAGGACGCGAGACCTGTTGAAGGAAATCGTCGACCCTGCCGAGGACCTTTCGAACGAAGGTTTTCCATTCATGGGCGTGCGCGAAGTCGCTTTGCGCGGCGGCATCAAGGCGCGGCTGTTCCGCATCTCCTTCTCCGGCGAGATGGCGTTCGAGATTTCGGTGCCGGCGCGTTACGGTGAAGCGATGGCACGCAATTTGATGCTGGCGGGAAAACCGTTCGGCGTGACGCCGTATGGCACAGAAGCCCTCGGCGTCATGCGCGTTGAAAAGGGCCATGTCGCCGGACCGGAACTGAGCGGCACGACGACCGCCGCCGATCTCGGTCTCGGCAAGATGATGTCGACCAAGAAGGATTTCATCGGTCGCGTCATGGCCGGCCGCGAGGCGCTGGTGGCGCCGGACCGGCAGGTCGTGGTCGGCATCAAGCCGGTCGACAAGGCGCGCCGCCTGCGCTCCGGCGCGCACATCATCCCGAAGGGCCAGACGCCCGGGCCTGATAACGACCAGGGCTACGTCACCTCGGTCTGCTTCTCGCCGGCGCTCGACCAGTGGATCGGTCTCGGCCTTGTCGAGCGCGGCCGCGAACGCATCGGCGAGATCGTCCACGCGCATGATCCGCTGCGCGGTGAAGACTACGATATCGAACTCTGCAATCCCGTCTTCTACGATCCCGATGGAGGGCGCCAGCGTGGCTGACTTTTTCTGGGATGTTCGCAGCCCGCTCGAGCGCGCGCTCGCTCCTGGCGCTTGCGGCCCGCAAGGCGATGCCGGTGTGTCGCTGACCGAGATCCGCAATTTCGACCTCGTCCAGGTGATGGCACGGCGCGGCAAGGCGGGTGATTTGGCCGAGGCCGCGAACGCTCGTTTCGGCGTCGCGGCTCCGGAAACGCCGAAGGCAGTTGGCACCGCTGATGCGACGCTGATCTGGTCGGGACCGGATCAGTTTTTTGTCCTGTCGAAGGGTGGCAGGACTGAGGTGCTCGCTCAGACCTTTGCATCTTCCGCTTCGCTATCCGACCAATCGCATGCACGCGTGCTGATCAGCATCTGCGGCCTCAAGGCGCGCGCCATGCTGGCGAAACTGTCGTCGATTGATTTGCATCCCGATGCGTTTCCGGTTGGCGCTGCTGCCGCGACCTCGATGGATCACACCAGCGTCACCCTCTGGCGTGGTGGTGACAAGGCGGATGGGCAGGCGGTGTTCAACCTCCTGGTGTTTGCGACGTTTGCCGAAAGTCTGTGGCACACGATGTTGGATTCGGCTGCGGAGTATGGTGTGGCTATCGAGCATTCCGAGGAGCTTTAGCTCGATAGTTTCAGATGTTGGCGCCGCCCCTCATTGCCCTGCCGGGCATTTCTCCCGGTATAGTGACGGGGAGAAAGAAGCTGGCCGCAGCCTCGGCGCTCATCCTGCAACGTTGGCGATTGGCGAAACCGGCGACGACAGCGTCCTTCGCCCCGTTTACGAGGAGAAGATGGCGGCGGCCAGATGAGGGGCAGCGCTGACGTTCGGAAGATAGGGCTGATCGGCAAGGTTCGGCCTTAGCGACCGCGGCGAGAACGCCACCCTCCACCTTGCCAAACCCAACCGCGCTGCTATTCTTGCTGCTAAAATAATTTTACACACAGGCAAACTTGTTTCTCGAACCGCAAGGCTGAGATGAGCCAGTCGCCCTACCCCTCTGTCGCAGCCGGACCGCCGCGGCCGAGCCTCATCCTGAGGCCCGGCCAGATCGCGCTGCCGCCGGGCATGGAGCGCCATACTATCCTGGGGAATGGCGCGGTGCTGATCGAGGTCGAGGCCGGCGATACGTTCACCGTGCGCAATGTCGAGGGCGGGCAGGCTTGCGAGTTGCTGGCCTGGGACAGGACCGGCGCCACCGATCCTTCCATCCTCGGCGAAAAGTCCAACAGCAATGCCGCCGGGATCAAGGCGCTTCTGGCCGAGGGCGATGACAGCCTGGCTTCCGTCCGTCGTGGCCTTGAGCGCCGCCAGGTGCAGCTCGACGAGCCCAAGGCGGTGCGTGTGTTCGGCGGCGCAACGCCTGCCGGCACCGAGCAGGCATTCACGGTCACGCGCGACGGCGCGATGCTGATTGCCGCACCCGGCGGGCCGATGCTCGTCGACGGCCATGATACGGCAACGCCGCTCACCGTCATGGTGCGCCGCGCCACCGTGCGCCTGAAGACAAAGTCGCAGCTGGCCGATCCGCTTGCCGATCTGGTGCTCGATCTGCGCGTCCATTCGGCGACAGCCGAATCCTATTTCGTCAAGGCCGGCGACTACCTGCAGATCATCAATGTCGACGGCCGCCAGTGCACCGATTTCCAGTGCTTCTCGGCGCGCAAGCTGGACAAGGGGCTGGACCATCCGCTCGACGTTACGACCACGCGCACGCTGATGGGGTCGAGCTACCCGATGCCCGGCCTTCACTCGAAATATTACGACCAGGACATGGAGCCATTGGTCGAGGTTATCCAGGACACGTGCGGCCGGCATGACGCCTTCGCGCTCGCGTGTGCGGCCAAATATTATGACGACATCGGCTATCCCGGCCACACCAACTGCTCGGAGAATTTCAATCGCGCGTTGGCCGACAAGGGTGTGACGCCCCGTGCCGGCTGGATGGCGATCAACTTCTTCTTCAACACGGCGATCGACGCCCATGGCGTGATGGTGTCGGACGAGCCGTGGTCGCGGGCGGGTGACTATGTGCTGCTCAGGGCGCTCACCGACGTTGTCTGCGTCTCCTCCGCCTGTCCCGACGACACGACACCGGCCAATGGCTGGAACCCGACCGACATCCATGTGCGAACCTATTCCGGCCAGCACAAATTCTCGCGAGCGATCGCCAGACGCATGACGCCCGATTCGGAACCGAAAATGACCCGCGAGACCGCCTTCCATTCCAGCTTCGCCAAGCACACCCGCAACTTCGTGGAATACCGGGGTTATTGGCTGGCCAATTCTTTCGCCAAAGAGGGGCCGATCGCCGAGTACTGGGCCTGCCGGCAGGACGCGGTGATCATGGACCTGTCGCCGCTGCGCAAGTTCGAGGTCACCGGTCCCGATTCCGAAGCGCTGCTGCAATACACGCTGACCCGCGACGTCAAGAAGCTCGGCGTCGGCCAGGTCGTCTATTCCGCCATGTGCTACGAGCATGGCGGAATGATCGACGACGGCACGCTGCTGCGGCTCGGCAAGGACAATTTCCGCTGGGTCGCCGGCGATGACCTGTCCGGCGAATGGCTGCGCGACACCGCCAGAAAACTCGGCCTCAACGTGCTGGTGCGCTCGTCCACCGACCAGATGCACAATGTCGCTGTCCAAGGGCCGAAGAGCCGTGACATTGTGCGAGAGGTGGTCTGGACCTCGCCGCTGCAACCGTCGATCGACGAACTCGAATGGTTCCGCTTCGCTGTCGCGCGCATCGGCGGCGGCAATGGCATTCCGGTCGTGGTGTCGCGCACCGGTTATACCGGCGAGCTCGGCTACGAAATCTGGTGCCACCCACGCGACGCCGAAAAAGTGTTCGATGCCATCTGGGAGGCCGGCCAGCCGCACGGGCTGAAGCCGATGGGCCTGCAGGCACTCGACATGGTGCGCATCGAAGCCGGGCTGATCTTCGCCGGTTACGAATTCTCCGACCAGACCGACCCGTTCGAGGCGGGCATTGGTTTCACCGTGCCGTTGAAGACCAAGACCGACGATTTCATAGGCCGCGAGGCGCTGATAAGGCGCAAGGAACATCCGCAGCACAAGCTCGTCGGCCTCGACATCGACAGCAATGTCGCGGTCGGCCATGGCGATTGCGTGCATGTCGGCCGCGCCCAGATCGGTGTCGTCACCTCGGGCATGCGCTCGCCGGTGCTGAACAAGAACATCGCCCTGGCGAGGCTTGACGTCACCCATGCGGCCACCGGCACAGAGGTCGAGATCGGCAAGCTCGACGGTCATGCCAAGCGGCTGCCGGCGCGGGTGGTGGCCTTCGCTCACTACGATCCGCAAAAGACCAGGCCGCGATCCTGAGGGTTGCACCCCCGGCCCTTCGCAGGCTCAGGGCGTTCGAAGCTCGAAAGCAATTGGCTTTCCGTCCGCTACCGCGGACCGCTTCTCACCCCACAAGGGGAGAAGGACAAAGCGAGCGTTTCGCAACCGTGATGTGCACGACGCCACAAATCACTTGACGTGAAAGCGCGCCGGATCAATCTTCACTGTTAAGAAAAAAATACGACTGAGTGGAAACACAGGAGTCGTGCGGTCATGTACCGGGGAACAAGCTTCGCGAAGCCGAGGCATCACCGGCCGGGAACACAAAAATGGGGAATTCAGACAGATGAGCACGATTACCACTGCCCTGGAGCAGCCCGCTGAAGGCAAGCTGCTCCGCAACATCGACTGGCGCGGCGCCTTCTGGGTGGCGAGCGGCGTTCCTGCCCTTGTCCTGTTTTCGATCGGCGGCATTGCCGGAACGACGGGAACGCTGGCCTTCGGGATCTGGATCGCTTCCATGATCATGGGCTTCCTGCAATCCTTCACCTATGCCGAGATCGCCGGCCTGTTCCCGAACAAGTCGGGCGGCGCCTCGATATACGGCGCCACCGCCTGGCTGCGTTATTCCAAGTTCATCGCGCCGCTGTCGGTGTGGTGCAACTGGTTCGCCTGGTCGCCGGTGCTGTCGCTGGGCTGCTCGATCGCCGCCGCCTATATTCTCAACGCGCTGGCGCCGGTGCCGCTGTTCACCGAGGCGTCGCCGGACGTCGTCGCCTATATCGCGGCGCATGCCGGAACGGTGCCTGCCGACGCCATCGTCGCGGTGACCGCGGCGGCCACGCCGGCGATCCGCAACTGGACGCTGTTCAGCCACACGCTAGGTCCTGTCTCCTTCACCCTCAATGCCACTTTCTTCATCGGCGCGGTGCTGATGCTGATCATCTTCTCGATCCAGCATCGCGGCATTCTCGGCACCGCCAATGTGCAGAAGTATATCGGCCTCCTGGTCATCATCCCGATGCTGATCGTCGGTGTCGTGCCGATCGTCACCGGCCAGATCAACTGGGCGAACTTTTCGCCGCTGGTGCCGCTGGCGGCGGCTTACGCGCCGGAGCCCGGCTCGTGGAACATTGCCGGCTGGACGCTGGTGCTGGGCGGCATGTTCATCGCCGCATGGTCGACCTATGGTTTTGAGACCGCCGTCTGCTACACATCGGAGTTCAAGAACCCGGGCACCGACACGTTCAAGGCGATTTTCTATTCCGGCCTGCTCTGCATGCTTCTGTTCATCCTGGTGCCCTTCACCTTCCAGGGCGTGATGGGCCTCAACGGCATGCTGGCGACGCCGATCGTCGACGGCTCGGGTGTCGCCGATGCACTGGCCGGCATGGTCGGGGGTGGCGCATTGATCCACAGCCTCTTGGTGATGCTGATGATCCTGGCGCTGGTGCTGTGCATCATGACGGCAATGGCCGGCTCGTCGCGCACGCTCTACCAGGGCTCGGTCGATGGCTGGCTGCCGCGCTATCTCAGCCACGTCAACGAGCATGGCGCGCCGACGCGCGCCATGTGGACCGATCTCGTCTTCAACCTGATCGTGCTGGCCATCGCCTCGGCCGACGCGACGAGCTTCTTCTTCATCCTCGCCGTGTCGAACTGCGGCTACATCATCTTCAACTTCCTCAACCTCAATGCCGGCTGGATCCACCGCATCGACAACGGCCACATCAACCGGCCTTGGAAGGCGCCGAGCTGGCTGCTCGGCCTCGGCGCCATCTTCGCCTATGTAAACGCCATCTTCATGGGCGCCGGCGCCAAGGTGTGGAACCCGATGGCGCTCTGGGCCGGCCTGATCACAGCCGCCTTGATCATCCCGGTGTTCTGCTACCGGCACTACGTCCAAGACAAGGGCAAGTTCCCCGACCACATGCTGGCCGACCTCGGCATGGCGGGCGCAGACCTCTCGGTCAAAAAGGCAGGCATGCTGCCCTACCTGACGCTGGTCGCCGGCCTGGTGGTGATGTTGCTCGCCAACTGGTACTTCGTCATCTGAAAGTGATGGCTTGAAAAGAATGGGCGCGCTTCGGCGCGCCCGTTTCTTTTTGTGGCAGACGTCAGCCGGCCTTGCGGATGACCGCTTCGGAGCCTTCGAAGAACCGGTTCGGCGGACGCTTCAGGCCGAGATTCTCGCGCAAGGTGGTGCCCTCATACTCGCGCCGGAAGAGCTTTCGCCGCTGCAGCTCGGGCACCACCTTCTCGGCGAAGTCGTCGAGCCCGGCTGGCAGATAGGGGAACATGACGTTGAAGCCGTCTGACCCTTCGGCAAACAGCCATTCCTCCATCGAATCGGCGATGGTTTTCGGCGTGCCGACGAAAGCAAGGCCGGAATAGCCGCCGAGCCGCTGCGCCAGCTGGCGGACGGTCAAAGTCTCCCGGCGCGCCAGCTCGATGACGCGCTCACGGCCGCTCTTGGAGGCATTGGTCTCGGGGATTTCGGGCAAGGGCGCGTCGGGATCGAAGCCGGATGCGTCGTGCCCCAGCGCGATCGACAGCGAGGCAATGCCGCTCTCGTAATAGACCAGGCTGTCGAGCTTGGCGCGTTTGGCCTGTGCTTCCTCGACACTGTCGCCGACGATGACGAAGGCGCCGGGCAGGATCTTGATGTCGTCGCGCGAACGGCCGAGCTTCTCGGCCCGGCTTTTGACATCGGCAAAGAAGCGCTGCCCAGCCGCCAGATCGGAATGGGCGGCGAAGATCACCTCCGCCGTTTCGGCTGCCAGCTGCCGCCCGGCCTCAGATGCGCCGGCCTGGACGATGACCGGCCAGCCCTGCACCGGCCGCGCAATGTTGAGCGGGCCGCGCACCGAGAGATGCTCACCCTTATGGTCGAGCACATGCAGCTTCGCGGGATCGAAATAGAGCCCGCTCTCGGCGTCGCGGATGAAGGCGTCGTCGGCAAAGCTGTCCCAGAGGCCGGTCACCACATCGTAGAATTCCCGCGCATTGTGATAGCGCTCGTCGTGCTCGACATGCTCGTCGAGGCCGAAGTTCAGCGCGGCGTCGGGATTGGATGTGGTGACGATGTTCCAGCCGGCGCGGCCGCCGCTGATATGGTCGAGCGAGGCGAAGCGACGGGCAATGTGATAGGGCGCGTCGAAGGTCGTCGATGCGGTGGCGACAAGGCCGATATGATCAGTGACGGCGGCGAGCGCCGACAGCAGCGTGAACGGCTCGAACGAGGTCACCATGTGGCTGCGCCGTAGCGCCTCGATCGGCATGTTGAGAACGGCCAGATGGTCGGCCATGAAGAAGGCGTCGAACTTCGCCGCCTCAAGCGTCTGCGCGAAGCGCTTCAGATGGGCGAAGTTGAAGTTGGCATCGGGATATGAGCCGGGATAGCGCCAAGCCCCGGTGTGAAGACTGACCGGACGCATGAAGGCGCCGAGCCGCAATTGCTTATTGTCTACCATGGGATGATCACCTGATGCGAATGAGCGTTGCCGCTCCGATATGTAAGCAGGATCGGACGGCTTTGCCGTCCTGGAAAGGAATTCTGTTTTGCAAAACCGGCGCCGCGAAGCATTTTCATACAGGTGGCCGTTCAACCTATTTTGATGAACCCGCCTGGTGTTGAGATACTTGCCGAGGTGCTCGGTGCCACCGGCAACGAGAAAGCCAGAACGCCGCACGTCAAGCGTACGGCGTTCCAGCCTTTTCCAAGGTGCATCCTGTGCGCCGGCAGCGCTTACTCGGCGGCCAGGGCAAGTGGCGGCCTGTCATTGTCCTGCACCGCCTCATCAGCTGGCTTCTTGCCTTGCTTCGGCTCGCGGCCGAAGAACAGCGCGTAGCCTGCCGGCAGCACCAGGATGGTGAGTACGGTGGCGACGAGGATGCCGCCCATCATGGCGTAGGCGAGCGGTCCCCAGAACACCGCACGCGAGATCGGGATCAGCGCCAGCACCGCCGTCATCGCCGTCAGCACGATCGGCCGGAAACGGCGCACGGCCGAGCCGATGATGGCCTCCGATCGGTCCATTCCCCTGGCGATGTCCTGATCGATCTGGTCGACCAGGATGATCGAGTTGCGCATGATGATGCCGAGCAGCGCGATGACACCGAGGATGGCGACGAAGCCGAACGGCGCGCCGCTGATCAACAGAGCCGCCGCCGCACCGATGATGCCGAGCGGACCGGTGGCCAGCACGAGCATCGCCTTGCCGAAATGCTGCAGCTGGATCATCAGGAGCACGACGATGACGGCCAGCATGATCGGCGCCTTGGCGGCAATCGAGGCCTGGCTTTCGGCGGAATCTTCCGCACCGCCCTGGATCTCGATCTTGTAGCCGGGCGCCAGGCCGGCGCGCATGCCCTGCATGTCATTGTAGAGCTTGGTGACGACGTCGTTCGACTGCACGCCATCCGGCAGCGTGGCGCGCACCGAGATGGTCGGCAGGCGATCGCGCCGCCATTCGACGCCCTGCTCGAGCACCGGCACCACCTTGGCCACCTGCGACAGCGGCACGAAGCCGCCGAAATCGGTCGGGATATAGACCGAGTCGACCGAGGACAGCAGGCTGCGGCTGGCGTCCGGTTCGCGGGCGACGATGGAAACCGTCTCCTCGCCATCACGGAAGTCATCGAGCGGCGCGCCGGACATCGCTGCCTGCAGCATCTGGCGGATGCGCTGCGAGGTGACGCCAAGCGCACGGGCGCGGTCCTGGTCGATGACCAGCTTCATCGCCGGTACCGGCTCCAGCCAGTCGTCATGGACGGCGCCGAGCAGCGGGTTTTCGGCGAATTTCGCCTTCACCTGGTCGGCGATGCGGCGCACCTCCTGGCGGTCCGGACCCATGATGCGCATCTGCACCGGCCAGCCGGTCGGCGGGCCGAGGAACAGACGGTCGACCTTGGAGCGGATCGAAGGGAAATCCTGCGCCAGGACTGAGCGCAGCTTGAGGATCAGCCGCTCACGTGCCGGCTCGTCATTGGCCATCACCAGAAGCTGCGCATAGTTCGGATTGCGCAATTGCTGGTCGAGCGGGAGGAAGAAGCGCGGCGCGCCTTCGCCGATATAGGTGGCGATGAAGCGCTTGTCCTTGTCGCCCATCATCCGGGCTTCCAGCGCCTTGGCCTGCGTCTCGACCTCCTTGATCGAGGTTCCCTCAGGCAACCAGAGATCGACGAGGATTTCCGGCCGCGAGGATTGCGGGAAGAAGTTTTGTGGGATGAACTGGAACGCCCACAGGCTGGTGGCGAAGGTGACCAGCGTCATCACCAGAACGATGATGCGGTGGCGCACCGCCCAGCCGACCGTGGCGCGCAGCCGCCGGTAGAAGCCGGTGTCGAAGGCGTCATGATGGTTGCCGGCATGCTTGCGCTGCTTGAGGATCATGTAGCCCAGCCACGGCGTGAAATAGACGGCGACGAACCACGACACGACGAGCGCGATGCCGACGACATAGAACAGCGTGCGCACATATTCGCCTGCGGTCGAGGCGGCGAAGCCAACCGGGATGAAGCCGGCGATAGTGATCAGCGTGCCGCTCAGCATCGGGAAGGCGGTCGAGGAATAGGCGAAGCTCGCCGCCTCGATCTTGACCAGCCCCTCCTCCAGCTTGCGCTCCATCATCTCGACGACGATCATGGCGTCGTCGACCAACAGCCCGAGCGCGATGATCAGGGCGCCGAGCGAAATGCGCTGCAGATCGATGCCGAGCTCGTACATGATGGCGAAGGTGGCGGCCAGCACCAGCGGAATGGCAATGGCGATGACCAGGCCGGAACGCCAGCCGATCGACAGCAGCGAGACAGCAAGCACGATCAGCAGCGCCTCGCCGAGCGCCTCCATGAACTCGTTGACGGCGTCCTTGACAACCTCGGGCTGGTTGGAAATCTGGTCGACCGCAACGCCGTAGGGCAGCGCTTCCTCAAAGCGCTTGTAGGTCGCCTCGACATCCGTGCCGACGTCCCTGACGTTAAAACCATTGGCCATGACGACGCCGACTTGGACGCTTTCGTGGCCGTTGAAGCGGTACTTGCGCTGATAGGGATCTTCGAGACCGGAACTCACGGTGGCGATGTCGCCAAGACGTGTCACCTGACCACCGGCGCGCAGGCGCAATTCCCTGATGTCGGCAGCCCTGGTGACATCGCCCTCGACCGAGATGCGCACCGAGCGCAGGCCGGTGTCGACGGAGCCCGCCGGATCGACATTGTTCTGGCCCTTGATGGCGTTCTGCAGGTCGGTCAGCGTCAGGCCGCGTTCGGCCAGGGCCTTGGACGAGACGTCGATATAAAGCTTCTCCGGCTGGTCGCCGATGATGACGGCCTTCTCGACGCCCGGCGTCGTCAGCAGCATGTCGCGAGCCTGGGTGGCAAATTTCTTCAGCTCCGGATAGCTGTAGCCGTCGCCGCCGATCGAGTGCAGGGTGATGAAGGTGTCGCCGAACTCATCGTTGAAATAGGGCCCGAGCAGGCCTTGCGGCAGGTCGCCGGAGATGTCGCCGACCTTCTTGCGCACCTGGTAGAAGGCGTCCTTCACCTCCTCTGCATTGGTGTCCCCCTTGATCTGGACGGTGATGATGGCGCTGCCGGCGCGGGTGTAGGAACGGACGAAGTCGAGGTGCGGCGTTTCTTGCAGCTTGCGCTCGATCTTGTTGACGACCTGGTCTTCCATCTCCTGGATCGAGGAGCCCGGCCAGATCGCCTGGACGACCATGACGCGGAAGGTGAAATCGGGGTCTTCCTTCTGGCCCATGCGCATCAGGCCGAGCGCGCCGGCAATGATGATCAGACCGAACAAGAAGCGCGCGATCGAGGGATGGCCGATGGCCCAGCGCGAAAGATTGAAAGGCTGCTTTTCATTGCTGTCGGTGGTGGTCATCGGCGTCAGTCCAATTCGTTGATCGTGAGCGCACACCCTCGGCATGCGGCTTCAGGTATTCCGATGCTGGCTTCCGGGCGGCGAGGCTTTCCGAGCGGAGAGACACTCATCGCGGTGGGACGCGCGGATCGATGCGGGGGAACTCGATCTTGGCGTCTCGACCATCGGGCGCTCGCCGCCCGGAAACCCTGAATTCGCTTGCCCAGCCCTTTCGCCGAAGCGACGATCAAGCCGGCTTCATGCCTGCGGTCAGCGCAGGGCCTTTGCGGCATCGCCTTCCGCAGAGGCGGCCTGGACCGCATCGCCGGTCAGCTTGACCTTGAGATTCTCGGTCATGAACTGGGTGCCGGCGGCAACGACGACATCCCCCGGCTTGAGCCCGTCGGCGACGCTGACGCCATCGGCGGTGAACTCCGCAATCTTGACCAGGCGCTCGTGCACCGTCTCGCCGGCGCGGTCGACGGTCCAGACAATCTTGCGACCATCCTTTTCCGCAAGCGCGCTGAGCGGGATCGACACCATCTCCTTCTTCTTGGCCACCGAGGCCTCGATGTTGGCGGTCATGCCGAGCAGCACGCGCGGGTCGTCGGGCAGCGAGACGCGGACGGCAAAGGTGCGCGACTGCTGGTCGGCGCTGCCGGCGACTTCACGCACTTTGCCGGAGAGCGCCAGCGCGTCATCGGACCAGAAGCTGGCCTTGACGTCCTTTCCCGGCTTGAAGGCGGCGATGTCCATTTCGGGAACCGCGATCAGCACTTCCTTTTCGCCGTCGACGGCAACGGTCATCACAGGCGTTCCGGCGCCGACCACCTGGCCGACATCGGCCGAGACCGCCGTGACGATGCCGTTCTCGCTCGCCTTGAGATCGGTGTACACGACCTGGTTCTGCGCCTGGGCAAGGGTAGAGCGGGCGGCATCGCGCGTCGCTACCGCCTGGTTGTAGCTCAGCGTCGCCTGTTCGAGTTGCGACTTGGAGGTGAAGTTCTTGGCAAAAAGCTGTTCGGCGCGCTTGCGGGACAGATCGACCGTCTCGACCTGCCGCTCGGCGGCGTCGAGGCTGGCCTTGGCGCTCTTGACCGACAGCTCATAGTCCGTGGGATCGATACGGGCTAGCACATCGCCTGCCGTCACATGCTGGCCGATGTCGACCAGGCGCTCAGTGACCTTGCCCGAGATGCGAAAGCCGAGGTTCATTTCGGTACGGGCTCGCACCGAGCCGGAATAGGTGAGTTCGCGACTCTTTTCGGCCTGGCCGATCTCGACCACCTTGACCGGACGGATGATGTCCTGGACCTCGGTCTTCTCCTGGCTGCAGGCGGCGAGCCCGAGCGTGGCGACGATCAGGCCGGCGACCGGCAGCTTGCGGATGATGGAACTGGACAAAGACACTTTCGTACTCCCGACTGGAGATGAACGGTCGACACCGGCGCCCGGCGGGCGGCGGCTATTACTTCAGAGCCTTGATCGCGTAATCGATGAGATCGTCGGGCATCGCCCGATTGGTCTTGGCAAGGCACTGCGCCACCATTTGCGGGTGGCACAGAATGACGGTGGCGGCGCCGAAGCAGCGCGATGCGATGACCGGATCCTGGTCGGCAAACTCGCCGGCCTCGATGCCCTCGCGGATGACCTCGGCAAACAGGTCGTGAATGCTGTCGATATGCTTGTCGATGACGCCCCAGTCGCGCTCGAGCGCGACGATGACCATTTCGTGGACCTTCTGGTCGTCGAGCATGACTTCCAGTGTCATCTTGTACTGCGCATGCACGTAGCGGCGCAGCCGCTCCTCGGCGCTGATCGGCAACCGGGAAATCTCGTAGGCCATGTTGTAGCTGGCGAGGAGCATGCGGCCGCAGACGGCCTGGTGGATTTCGACCTTGGAGGCGAAGAAACGGTAGATGTTGGCCGGCGACATGCCGAGTTCGCGGGCGATGTCGGCGACATTGGTCTTGCCGTAACCATAGTGCCGGAACAGGCGTTCGGCACAGTCGAGAATGCGGGTGACATTCTCCTGGCGGGTGGCGTCGGCCATTATGCTGGCGGCTTCGGACATGGCTCTCTGTCGATTTATGAGTGACGAATTTCAACTTTCGTCAGTCGTAAATCGAAAAGAGGGAAGTGTCAATGCGAATTCGACGTACGCGTATAATTTGGTGACAGATGGTGACAGAGGGTGTGCGCGAACTCGACCTTGCGTGCCGTTGCGCTCTGGAGCTAAGATCCCTTCACCATTTCCCGCAGCTGAAACTTCTGGATCTTCCCCGTCGATGTCTTCGGGATCTCGGCAAAAATCACCGCCTTCGGCACCTTGAAGCGGGCGAGCAGCGCGCGGCAGTGTTCGATGATCTCGGTCTCGCTTGCCGCCTTGCCGGGCTTCAACTCGACATAGGCGACCGGCACCTCGCCCCATTTGTCGTCTGCCTTGGCGACTACGCCGCAGGACGCCACGGACGGGTGTTTGTAGAGGGCCTCCTCGACCTCGATCGATGAAATATTCTCGCCGCCGGAGATGATGATGTCCTTGGAGCGGTCCTTGAGCTGGATGTAGCCGTCGGGATGCATGACGCCGAGGTCGCCGGAGTGGAACCAGCCGCCGGCAAAGGCCTCTTCGGTCGCCTTCCTGTTCTTCAGATAGCCCTTCATGACGATGTTGCCGCGAAACATGACCTCACCGATCGTCTCGCCGTCGGCCGGCGTCTTCTGCATCGTCCCCGGGTCCATCACGGTGAGGCCTTCCAGCGCTGCATAGCGCACGCCCTGCCTGGCCTTTTTGGCGCTGCGTTCGCCCTTGTCGAGACCGTCCCAGGCGCCGTGCCATTCGTTGACGACCGCCGGGCCATAGGTCTCGGTCAGCCCGTAGAGATGGGTGACGGCAAAGCCGGCATCGGCCATGCCCGACAGCACCGCTTCCGGCGGAGGTGCTGCCGCCGTATTGAAGGTCACCGTCTGGGGGAACGTCCGCTTGTCCTCGTCCCTGGCGTTGATCAGCACCGACATGACGACCGGCGCACCGCACAGATGGGTGACGCCGTGGTCGGCGATGGCATCGTAGATCGGCTTCGACCGCACCCAGCGCAGGCAGACATGGGTGCCGGCCTGGACGGCCAGCGTCCACGGGAAGCACCAGCCATTGCAGTGGAACATTGGCAGCGTCCACAGATAGACGGCGTGCTTGGCCATGCCGGCATGGATGGTGTTGGTGTAGGCCATCAGGGCAGCGCCGCGATGGTGGTAGACGACGCCCTTCGGGTTACCGGTGGTGCCCGAGGTGTAGTTGAGCGAGATGGCGTCCCATTCGTCGTCGGGCATCGACCAGGCGTAGCCCTCGTCACCGCCGGCGACGAACCCCTCATAGTCGATCGCGCCGATGCGCTCGCCCTTCGGATAGGGTGCATCGGCGGCATAGTCGGGATCGTCATAGTCGATGACCAGCGGCTTCACCTTGGCCAGTGCCAGTGCCTGTTTGACGACAGCAGCGAATTCGCGGTCGACGATGAGCACCTTGGTCTCGGCATGGTCGAGCTGGAACGCGATGACGGCGGCATCGAGCCTTGTGTTGAGCGAATGCAGCACTGCCTTGGTCATCGGCACGCCGAAATGCGCCTCCAGCATCGGCGGCGTGTTCGAAAGCATCACCGTGACGGTATCGCCCTTGCCGATGCCGCGCTTCGACAGCGCCGAGGCGAGCTTCAGCGAGCGCTGCCAGAAGGTGCGATAGGTGATGCGCTGGCTGCCATGGATGATGGCGACATGATCGGGATAGGTGCTTGCCGCCCGCTCCAGATAAGTGAGCGGCGTCAGCGGCTGGTGGTTGGCGGCGTTCTTGCCGAGATCCTGATCGTAGGGACTGCCCATCCCGTGCTCCCCGAGTTTTCTTTTGCTGAGAACTTCTAACCACAGGTTCCCGCCACGTCACCATCGGCGATTCCCGACCGGGCACATTTGGCGCAATGATCGTCCAGATTCGGGTGGGCAAAGAGGTATCGTGTACCCACGCCAGTTTGACTTTTGTCGAGAGCCGTGAATAATGTCAGCCGAGGAGACGGCATGGCGATCCGACCGGCAGAACAGCTTATCCACAAGGCCGCCTGGCTCTATTACGCCCATGGCCTGCGCCAGGACCAGGTCGCCAGCCAGCTTAACATCTCCCGCGCCTCGGTCGCCATGTATTTGCGCAAGGCGCGCGAGACCGGCATCGTCAACATCTCGACCTCGACGCAGCTGTTCACCGACGACGTGCTGGCGCGCCAGCTCGAGGACGCGCTCAAGCTTGATGCGGTGTGGATGGCGCCGGAGAATGCCTATGTCGTCGACCCTTCGACGGACGTTGCGGTGCTGGCGGCGGGCGTCTTTCTCGAACTGGTCAAGAAGGGCGACCGGATCGGCGTCGCCTGGGGCCGCACCGTCTACACCATCGCCGACGTCATGTCCTATGCCGACCTGCAGGACGTCACCGTTGTGCAGCTCTGCGGCAATCTCGGCGCGCCCTACTCCTACCGTCCCGACCAGTGCACGATGGAGATCGCCCGGCGGCTCAACGCCAAGGGCCTCAATTTCTACGCGCCGCTGGTGCTGACGACGGAATTGCTGGCGCATGGGCTGCGCGCCGAACCGGTGATCCGCGAACAACTGGCCGATATTGCCAACTGCGATCTGGCGCTCTATTCGGTCGGTACCGTCGACGCCGACAGCCATGTCGTCAAATGCGGCGCGCTCAGCCCCGGCGAGATGGGGCTGTTGCGCGAAGCGGGCGCCGCCGGCGTCGTTGCCGGCCAGATCATCGATGCCGCCGGCAAGGCGCTCGACTGCAGCTACAACCGCCGCGTCATCTCGGCCTCGCTGTCGTCACTGCGCCAGATCGAAAAGCGGCTGATGGTGGTGCAGGAAGACAGCAAGTTCGAACCGCTGCTCGCAGCACTCGCCGGCGGACTCTGCACGCATCTGGTCGTCGGCGCCGGCATGGCGCGGCGGCTGCTCGAATATGCCGGAGCCAGCGCGGGGGCAAAAAAGGCTTCCTGACAAACGAAATCCTTGCAGCGGCGCATTGTCATCAAGGCGTCGCGGCACTCCTGTTCACAGCAACATCAAAGACAGCAAAGCGGACATAGCGACATGAAGAACCTTTGGAATGACGACGACGCGGAAAGACTGGTGGCCGACTATGCGAAAAAGGGCGTGGCCCGCGACCTCGCGTTGCGCGTCTACACCACCCGGCTGCTCGGCGGCGAGCCGCGGCTGGTGCTGCATGGCGGCGGCAACACCTCCTGCAAGACCAAGGCCACCGATCTCGTCGGCGACGAATGGGATGTGCTGTGCGTCAAGGGCAGCGGCTGGGACATGGGTGTGATCGAGCCGCAAGGCCTGCCGGCGGTCAAGCTCGGCGCGCTGCTGAAGGCGCGTGCGCTGGCCAGCCTCGCCGACGAGGACATGGTGGCGCTGCAGCGGGCGAACCTCATCGACCCCGCCTCCCCCAATCCATCGGTCGAGACGCTGCTGCACGCCTTCCTGCCGCATAAATTCGTCGACCACACGCATTCGACCGCGATCCTCGCCATCGTCGACCAGGCGGACAGCAAGCCGCTGATCAAGACCGTGTTCGGCGACAAGATGGGGTACGTGCCCTACATCAAGCCGGGCTTCGACCTCGCCAAGGTGGCCGCCGATGTCTACGACGCCGACCCCAGCGTCGAAGGCCTGATCCTCGACAAGCATGGCATCTTCACCTTCGGCGACGCTGCGAAGCAGGCCTATGACCGCATGATCCATTATGTGAACGTGGCCGAAGACTATGTGGCGAAGAACGGCAAGCCGAAGACAGCGAAAGCCGCACTGCCGGCCAAGCTCGCAACGCCGGCAGCGATCGCGCCGATGCTGCGTGGCGCGGTGGCGGTGGCGCGTGGCGAAGGCCGCTTCGACCGCATGATCAGCGATTTCCGCACTTCGGACGCCATCGTCGATTTCATCAACTCAGCCGGCATTGCAGACTATGCCGGACGCGGCGTGTCGACGCCCGACCTGTCGATCCGCGTCAAGACCGGACCGATGGCGGTTCCGGCGCCAGACGCCGACAAGATTGGCGACTACAAGGCCGTCATCAAGAGCCATGTCGACGCCTTCGCCAACGACTATCGCGCCTATTTCGAAACCAACGATGCGCTGGACGACGTCCAGCGCACCATGCTCGACCCGATGCCGCGGCTGACGCTGGTGCCGGGCCTCGGCATGTTCGGCCATGGCCGCACGCTGAAGGATGCGAAGATCGCATCTGATGTCGGCGAGATGTGGATCGAGGCGGTGCGCGGCGCCGAGGCCGTCGGCAGCTTCCATCCTCTATCGAAGGCCGACCTCTTCCCGCTGGAGTACTGGTCGCTTGAGCAGGCCAAGCTCGCCTCCAACAAGCCGAAGCCGCTGACCGGCCAGGTGGTGCTGATCACTGGCGGCGCCGGCGCGATCGGTGCTGCGACGGCAAAACTGTTCGCCGCCAATGGCGCGCATGCCGTCGTCGTCGATCTCGATGCGGCCAGGGCGGCCGAGGCGGCAAAGGCAGCCGGCAACAATTCCATCGGCGTCGGCGCCGACATCACCAACCCGGCCGAGATGCGCGCCGCCTTCGACAAAGCTGTCGCTGTCTATGGCGGCGTCGACATTCTGGTCTCCAACGCCGGTGCCGCCTGGGAAGGCCGCATCGGCGAGCTCGACGATGCCATGCTGCGCAAAAGTTTCGAGCTCAACTTCTTCGCCCACCAGTCGGCGGCACAGAACGCGGTGCGCATCATGCTGGAACAGGGCACCGGCGGCGTGCTGCTGTTCAACACTTCCAAGCAGGCGGTCAACCCCGGCCCGAAATTCGGCGCCTATGGCGTGCCGAAGGCGGCGACGCTATTCCTGTCCCGGCAATACGCGCTCGACTACGGCGCGCACGGCATTCGCTCCAATGCGGTCAACGCCGACCGCATCCGCTCCGGCCTGTTGACCGACGCCATGATCGCCAGCCGTTCCGGCGCGCGCGGCGTGTCGGAGAAGGAATACATGTCCGGCAATCTGCTCGGACAGGAAGTGACGGCCGAAGACGTGGCGCAGGCCTTCCTGCACCAAGCATTGGCCGAACGCACCACCGCCGATGTGACGACGGTCGACGGTGGCAACATCGCCGCAGCGCTGCGCTAGACATAGACCTGGAGCGGTTCATCGTTCACCAAAACGACGAACCGCTCTCCCACCTGAAGGACTCCAGGCGGAGAACTGCTTTTGCAGGTCGTGCTGAAAAACTGCTCGAACTGGTCAAAATCCACTCCAATCCTTGGCCTATTGCTCGACCACTTTAGGGCGCGCCTTGTGTTTCGCATGCGAGCTCCGACCCTGATCATTGGCGGAGTTGTCCATGGCAGCGAAAAAACTTCGTATCGGCGTGCTGTTCGGCGGGCGCTCCGCCGAGCATGAGGTGTCGCTGCTTTCGGCAACCATGTCATGCGTACTCTGGATCGGCGAAATACGATGCCGTCCCGATCTTCGTCACCCGCGAGGGGCAATGGCTGCTGAGCCGCTTCGAGGATGGCGCGCTGGCAAAACCCGCGTCCGGCACAGAACTCGGCCTGGCGCCGGGCGGGCATGGGCGGATGCTGGCGATCCCCGCCAAGGGTGCGCCGCACGACCTGCCTGCCATCGAATATGGTGTTGCGGTACTGCACGCCTGCATGGCGAGGACGGCGCGGTGGCTGGTGCGAGTCGGGCGGTCATGATGCAGGGGCAGATTCCTAACAGATATTGTTAGAGCTTGTTGGATGCATTATAATGTGGGTATGAAAAACGAACCTATGCGCACCCTCACCATATCCCTCACCGCGCAGCAGATAGCTCGCCTGCAAAGCGCTATCGAAGGTGGCGGTTATGCTTCCAACAGCGAGATTGTCCGCGACGCCCTGCGCTTATGGGAGCAGCGCGAGGAATTGCGCACGCTCGAACTCCAGCACTTGAAGCGGGCCTATGCCGACGGGATGGGCAGCGGCAAGCCAGTGGCTGTCGACCCCACCGAGTTCATCGGCAGCCTGAAGGCAGAACGCCGCGCCCGTGGCTGGCTATAGGCTCACACCGCGCGCTTCGCAGGATTTGCGAGACATCTGGCACACCACCGCCGCCGACAATGAAAAGGCAGCAGACAGACTGTTGATGCGCATTTTCGAAAGACTGGAGCTGGCGGCGCAGCACCCCAAGATGGGCAGCGCACGGCCCGAGTTAAGCGCAACGGCCCGCGTGCTCGTCGAAGGCCGCTATATCATCATCTACGAGCCGCAGCCCGATGGTGTTATCGCTGTGGCGATTGTCCACGGGATGCGCGATCCAGACCATTGGTTGTAGGCCGGCAGGCTTACCATCAATATGAAAAGAGCGGCCCATGCCGCCCTTCGCATCTATCAGATGTCCGATCCTACTTCGCGTTCGGGTTCGGCATCCAGGCCGGCATGGCGACATCGGCATGGGCGAATTGCGGCAGCTTGGCCGACAGGTCCTCCATGTTCTTGATGTCCTTGTCGATCAGGTCCTTCTGGGTGATCAGCGTCGGCGGCACGATGACGTTGTGGCCGGGATCTTCACCGGCGAGCAGCTGCGCCAGCGCGCGCACCGAGACCTGGCCGACGACGGCCGGGTTGGTGGCGGCGGTGGCGGCCCAGGCGCTGTCGGTCTCGCGCATGGCCGCGATGTCCGAGGTAGAGATGTCGGCGGAGTAGATCTTGATCTTCTTGTTCAGCCCCGCCTCGTCGACGGCGATCTTCACACCCTTGGCGAACTCGTCATAGGGCGCGAACATCACATTGATGTCGGGATGCGCCTGCAGCACCGAGCGCGCCTGGTTGGCGACCGAGTTGGCGATCGGGTTGTCGAGCGTGCCGAACATCGCGACTTCCTTGATGCCGGCATGTTTCTTCTTCACGTCGACCCAGGTCTCGTTGCGGCGGTCGAGCGGCGCGATGCCAGCGACATAGACATAGCCGGCGTTCCAGCTCTCGCCATTGTCCTTGACCGCCTGCTCGAGCGCCAGGCGCGCAAGGTCCTTGTCGGACTGTTCGATCTGCGGGATCTTGGGGTTTTCGACATTGACGTCGAAGGCGACGACCTTGATGCCGGCATCGACCGCGCGCTGGGCGGCGTCCTTCATCGATTCCGTCAGGCCGTGCTGGATGATGATGCCCTGCACGCCGAGTGCGATGGCCTGGTCGACCATGTCGGATTGAAGGGCGGCGTCCTGGCGGCTGTCGAGCACGCGCAGATCGATGCCGAGCGCCTTGGACTGGGACTCGACGCCCGAGAGATAGGCCTGGAAGAAATCGCCGGTCGAGAGATAGCGCACCAGCGCGATCTTGACGCCGGGCTTGTCGAACGGCGCCGGCTTGTCGGCGGCAAAGGCCGGGACCTGCATCAGCATTGTTGCGCCGGCCAATCCGAGCGCGACCTTCCCCAAAAGTCGTCTTGTGATGTTCACGTTCTTTCCTCCGTTTGTTGAACCCAAAACTGTCCCGGCAGCCATTCTATCTCCTGCCCCGGCCGGAAAGGGCGAAGGTAAAGACAAGGGCGACGACGAGAACCACGCCCTTGACGAAATCCTGCGTGTAGTAAGGCGCGTTCATCATCGTCAGGCCTTGCAGCAGGATGCCGACGAACAGCGCGCCGATGGCGGTGCCGAAGGCGTTCGGCTTGGCGGCGCCGAGCACCGCGTAGCCGATCAGCGCCGCGGCAACCGCATCGAGCAGCAGATTATTACCCGACGCGATGTCACCGCGTCCAAGCCGTGCGGCCAGCAAAATGCCGCCGATCGAGGCAAAAACTCCTGAAATGACGTAGGCCCAGATCTTGTATGCCTTGACAGGCGCACCGGCGAGTTCGGCGGCCCGTTCATTGCTGCCCACGGCATACATCATGCGGCCGAAGCGCGTGTATTCGAGGAAGAACCAGATCAGCACGGCGAGCACGATGAGCACGACCACCGACACCGGAATGAGGTTCGGAATGAAGAAGTCGAAGCGGTGGCGGCCGAGCGCCAGGAAGGCGTCGGAGAACTTGCCGTTGGCGACCGAGCCGTCGGGCATGGTCATACCGGTGGCGATGGAGCGGCCTTCGGTCGGGATGCGCTGGAGGCCGACGAGCAGGAACATCATGCCGAGCGTCGCCAGCAGATCGGGCACACGCATATAGACGATCAGCCAGCCATTGATGAGGCCGACAAGGGCGCCGATGAGCAGGCAGATGAGGACAGCGACGACCACGTTCTGCTCCAGCACCACCATGACATAGGCCGCCGCCATCATGGCCGAGGTCGCGACCGAGCCGATCGAGAGATCGAAGCCGCCGACAACCAGTGTGGCGGTGACGCCCAGCGCCAGCACGCCGGTGATGGCGACCGACTGGAAAATGAAGACGGCACTTTGCGGCGAGACGAACCCGTCGGCGGCGATGGCGAAATACGCGATCAGGCCGAACAGAAGCACGATGAACCCATAGCGGATAGCGTAATCGCGCAGCGTCATTCAGCGCCCGCCGTCAATACCCAACTCAAACCCGTGCACTCCATTCCAACCCTCAGTTCTTCAATCATCGTGGCTCAGGCCGCACTGTGCAACGGCCCGCCCGCGACTTCGGCCAGCAGACGGTCGAGATCGACATCGGCGTTGCGGTGTTCGCCGACGATGGTCTGCTCGGACATCACCAATATGCGATCGGCCGTCTCCAGTGCCTCGTCGAGTTCGGTGACGAACAGCAGCGTGGCGCGGCCATTGGCGCTGGCCCTCAGCTTGGCGGCGATGTCGCGCCTGGCGGAGATATCGACGCCCTGGAACGGTTCGTCGAGAATGAACAATCGGGCGTCCTGCGCCATCCAGCGGGCCACCATCACCTTCTGCTGGTTGCCGCCCGACAGAGTGGTCATCTCGTCCTTCTCCGAGCGGCAGACGATGCCGAGATCCTCGATCTGCCGGCGGGCAATAGTGCGTTCAAGGCCGCGTTTGAGAACTGAAAAGCGCGACATGCGCTTGTGGAAGGGCAGGCTGATGTTTTCCTGGATGTTGAAGCCGCCGACGATGCCGTTTTCGCCACGGTCCTTGGCGACCAGAAACACGCCGGCGGCGATGGCTTCGCCGGTCGACGCGGGCGCATAGGGCTTGCCATATAAAGTCATCGTGCCGGACAGCGGTTTGCGCAAGCCGAACAGCGTCTCGGCGAGCGCGGTCTTGCCGACGCCGACGAGGCCGGTAATGGCAACGACCTCGCCGTCGCCGAGAGTCAGCGAGAATGGCCGGGCACCAGGGGCGATGCGGAAGGCATCGACGGTCAGGATCGGCTCGGCAGAACTCCTGGCTTCGATGCGGTCAAGATGGATCTTGCGGCCGAGCATGGCGTTAACGGCGCCCTCATAGTCGAGAGGCTTGCTGTCGAAGACGCCTGAGATGACGCCATCGCGCATCGAGACGATGCGGTCGGCCAGCCGCCTGATATCCGACATGCGATGCGAGATGTAGAGGATGGCGACGCCCTGCTCGCGCAAGCGGTCGAGCAGCGCAAACAGCCGGTCGGCCTCGGCGCTGGACAGCGACGAGGTCGGCTCGTCGAGGATCAGCACTTTCGGCTGGTGCGCCATGGCGCGCGCGATGGCCACCATCTGGCGATCGGCCAGCGACAGGTCGCTGATGCGGGCCTTGAGGTCAATGGCGAGCCCCATGCGGTCGGCCACCGCTTTGGCTTCGCGGCGCACCCGGCCGGGGTTGAACAGCAGCGGCGCGCCCTTGCCGCTCAGCCGGTCGAGCGTCAGATTGGTGGCGACATCGAGATCGGCGACGACGCCGTCATTGATGTTTTGGTGCACGGTAACGACACCGGCGCGGATCGCCTCTGCCGGCGTGTTCGGCACAAAGTTGCCGCCAGCGAGGTGCATGATGCCGCCGTCATGGTCGTAGACGCCGCTGATGATCTTGACGAGGGTGGACTTGCCGGCGCCGTTGGCGCCCATCAGCACGGTGATCTCACCGGCATGCAGTTCGAGCGAGACGCCGCCAAGCACCTCGATATGGCCGAAGGATTTCCTCAGCCCGTCCACGCGGAACACGGCATCATTGCCCATTCGTTCCTCCCTGAAGATGACGCTATGGGCTACGTCATCAATTGTCAACTCGATTGACAATTGCCAGTCAGCTTCCTAGCTTGGCCTCACCGCCATCGCTCCACTATGATTGGAGCGAGCAAGCGGGAGGGTGAGGAATGACTGCGAAATTGCCGTTTGAAGCACTGTCGGTGGAGACGCTTGCAACGCGCCTCGGTACGAACGAAGCGCTGTGCGCCAAAATCGGCAAGGGCCCTTGGAAGGTGCGCGAGGTCGGCGACGGCAATCTGAACCTCGTCTTCATCGTCGAAGGCGGCTCGGGTGCGGCCGTGGTCAAGCAGGCCCTGCCCTATGTTCGCCTCGTCGGCGACAGCTGGCCGTTGCCGCTCAAACGCTCCTTCTTCGAGTATCACGCGCTGACGCGGCAAGAGGCGCGCGCGCCGGGCTCGGTGCCGGCGATCCTCCATTTTGACGAAGCCCAGGCGCTGATCATCATGGAATATCTGGCGCCGCCGCACATCATCCTGCGCCGTGCCCTGATCGACGGCCGCGAGTTGCCAAATATCGCCCGCGACATCGGCCTGTTCATGGCCCGCACTTTGTTCCGCGGCTCTGATCTCTCCATGCCCACCAAGGACCGCAAGGCCGACCTGGCGCTGTTTGCCGACAATGTCGAGCTCTGCGGCATCACCGAAGACCTGGTGTTTTCCGACCCATATTTCGATGCCAAGCTGAACCGGCACACCTCGCCGCAGCTCGACGGCCTGGTTGCCGAACTGCGCGCCGACCGCGACCTCAAGGTCGAAGCGCAGCGGCTGAAGCATATCTTCGCCGCCAACGCCGAGACGCTGCTGCATGGCGACCTGCATTCGGGCTCGATCATGGTCACCGACACCGAGACGCGGATGATCGATCCGGAGTTCGCCTTCTACGGTCCGATGGCCTTCGATGTAGGCATGCTGCTCGCCAATTTCTGGATGTCCTACTTCTCGCAGCGCGGCCATGAACAGAAGGGCAAGCGTGACGCCATGCGTGCCTATCTGCTCGGGGTGACCAACGACACCTGGACGGTGTTCCGCGCCGAGTTCTCGCATCTATGGCGCACCGAGCGCACCGGCATGCTTTACCAGAAGAGCCTGTTCGAGGATCAGGGCGACATTCTCGCCTCGGAGCAGGCGCTCGACCATGTGCTGCACCAGATCTGGACCGACCTCTTGGGCTTTGCCGGCATCGAGGTGCACCGGCGCATCCTCGGCCTCGCCCACAATGCCGATTTCGAGACCATCGAGGACGAGGATCTGCGAGCCTCCTGCGAGGCCAAGGCGCTGAAATTCGGCCGTCACATCGCCGTCAACCGGCGCCAGATTCACGGCATGGACGAGGTCAATAATCTGGCCGCTTTGATCGAACGGGAGAGCAGGATTTGAACGTCGGCGAGCGCCACTACCGCACCATCTGGCTGAGCGACGACCAGCGTTCGGTCGAGATCATCGACCAGCGCTGGCTGCCGCACGAGTTCCGGGTCGAGACGATCGGGAGCGTTGCCGGCATCGCCACCGCGATCCGTGACATGTGGGTTCGTGGCGCGCCGCTGATCGGCGTCACCGCGGCCTACGGCGTCGCCATCCAGATGGCGGACGATCCGTCTGACGAAGCGCTCGACGCGGTCTGGGAGACGCTGCACAAGACGCGGCCGACTGCGATCAATCTACGCTGGGCACTGGACGAGATGCGGCGGTTCCTCAGGCCGATCGTATTGGGACAGCGCGCGGAGGCGGCCTATAAGCGCGCCGCGGAAATCGCCGACGAGGATGTCGATCTCAATCGCGCCATCGGCGAGAACGGGCTTGCCATCATCAAGGAGATCGCGGCACGCAAGAAGCCGGGCGAGCCGGTCAACATCCTCACCCATTGCAACGCCGGTTGGCTGGCGACGGTCGATTACGGCACCGCCACGTCGCCGATCTATCTCGCCGTCGAGGCCGGCATTCCGGTCCATGTCTATGTCGACGAGACGCGCCCGCGCAACCAGGGCGCCCAGCTGACCGCCTGGGAGATGGCCGGCCACGGCGTGCCGCACACGCTGATCGTCGACAATGCCGGCGGCCATCTGATGCAGCGTGGCGCGGTCGACATGGTGATCGTGGGCACCGACCGCACCACGGCCAATGGCGACGTCTGCAACAAGATCGGCACCTATCTCAAGGCGCTCGCCGCCTCCGATAATGAGGTGCCCTTCTACGTCGCTCTGCCCTCGCCGACCATCGACTGGACGGTGGGTGATGGCCTGACCGAAATCCCGATCGAGGAACGCTCCGGTGACGAGGTGTCGCTGGTCTGGGGCAAGACGGCGGACGGCAAGATTGCGCAGGTGCGGGTTTCGCCCGAAGCGACGCCGGCGGCCAATCCGGCGTTCGATGTGACGCCGGCACGGCTCGTGACGGGGCTGATCACCGAGCGCGGTGTGGCCAAGGCTTCGCGCGAAGGGTTGAAGGCGATGTTCCCCGAACGCGGATAATCTCCCCCCTTGAGGGGGAGATGTCGCCAAAGGCGACAGAGGGGGTCGGCGCGTCCTGACGCGACCTCCCAGCACCGACAGATGATGCTAGCGCTCCAGTCGAACCGCCCCCCTCTGGCCTGCCGGCCATCTCCCCCTCATGGGGGGAGATTAGCGCCTCACCGGCTGGCTACCGAATTTCGGCCATGCAACAAGAATTGCGGCCTCGATGGCCGCTGACGGTTGCGGTTCTGGCGAAATCCGGCCAGAAGCATCTAGGCCGGCAACCGGCCGGCCCGCGACGTTGCGCTTGAAACCAGATACGGGAGACTATTGGGTGGCTCGCATAACACTGAGACAATTGCTCGACCACGCCGCCGAATACGGCTACGGCGTACCCGCCTTCAACATGAACAATATGGAACAGGGCCTCGCCATCATGGAGGCGGCCGAGGAGACCAAGTCGCCGGTCATCCTGCAGGCCAGCCGCGGCGCCCGCGCCTACGCCAATGATGTGGTGCTGGCCAAGCTGATCGACGCGCTGGTCGAAATCCACCCCGACATTCCGGTCTGCATGCATCTCGACCACGGCAACAACGAAGCCACCTGCGTCACCGCCATCCAGTACGGCTTCACCTCTGTCATGATGGACGGCTCGCTGAAAGAGGACGGCAAGACGCCGGCCGACTATGCCTACAATTCCGGCATCACCCGGCGCGTCGTCGACATGGCGCATTGGGGCGGCGTGTCGGTGGAAGGCGAGATCGGTGTGCTCGGTTCGCTTGAGAGCGGCGGCGGCGAGCAGGAGGACGGCCACGGCGTCGAAGGCGCCATCAGCCACGACCAGCTCTTGACCGATCCGGAACAGGCGGTCGAGTTCGTCAAGGACACCCATGTCGATGCGCTGGCTGTCGCCATGGGCACCAGCCACGGCGCCTACAAATTCTCACGCAAGCCGGACGGCGCGGTGCTGGCGATGAACGTCATCGAGGAAATCCACCGCCGCCTGCCCAACATGCATCTGGTCATGCACGGCTCGTCCTCGGTGCCCGAGGACCTGCAGGAAATCATCAATAGATATGGCGGCCAGATGAAGCCGACCTGGGGCGTGCCGGTGGAAGAGATCCAGCGCGGCATCAAGCACGGCGTGCGCAAGATCAACATCGACACCGACAACCGCATGGCGCTGACCGGCGCCATCCGCAAGGTGCTGACCGAAAACCCGAGCGAGTTCGATCCGCGCAAATACCTGACGCCGGCCATGGCCGCGATGCGCAAGCTGTGCAAGGAGCGCTTCGAGCAGTTCGGCACCGCCGGCAATGCCCAGAAGATCAAGCCGCTGCCGGTGGCCGAGATGGCCAAGCGCTACAAGTCGGGGAGCCTTGATCCGAAGTTTGGGTGAAGTCCCCTGGCGCCTCTTCCTTCTCCCCTTGTGGGGAAGAAAGAAGAGCTATTGACATAAAAAAGGCCGGGCGCGAAAGCGGCCCGGCCAAAAGAAGGTCAAGAACCTTCAGAGGGGAACACCGCTCGGTGGAATGGGAGGAAACCGCCGAACGATAATTCCTATATGCGCGTATTCGCGGCAGATGGCGACGAACGGCTTTCTAAAACAACGCGAGATTCGGAAATTTCGTTCTCGTTTTGAAAGATTTCAGCCGGTGAGGCGTCGGTTTCCAGAAGATCGGCATAGTGCCGGCGCGCCACGTCGGGATGCGAGCGCAGGCGGCTCTTCAGCACATTGGTACCGACATTGCGAAACAGCGGATTGTCGGGATCGCTGGCCGGACCCCGCGCCTCGGCCGCCAGTTCCTCGGGCAGGTTGAGCAGCGGGATCGTGGCGTCGAGCCGGGCGCTGAAGAAGAAGGGCACCGAAATCCGCTCGACACCGGCCGGTGGCGTTACCACGCGGTGGACCGTTGCTCTCAGATACCCGTTGGAGGCCAGCTCGAGCAGTTCGCCGATGTTGACCACCAGCGTGTCGGGCAGCGGATCGACGTCGACCCAGGCACCGTCATATTCGACCTGCAGGCCCTTGCTCTCGTCCTGCAGCAGAAGCGTCAGGAAACCGCCATCCTTGTGCGCGCCGACGCCCTGGTCATTGCCGGTGGCGTCGCGACCGGGGTAGCGCACGATCTTCATGCGGTGGTTGGGCTCGGCCCGGTAGATCGGATCGAAGGCATCCTCGGTCTGGTCGAGCGACAAAGCGAAGGCCCTGAGCAGCCGGATCGCTACCGCTGTCGCCTTGGTCTGCCATGCCAGCAGAGCCGGCTTCAGCTCGGGCAGTGCCCCCGGCCACTGGTTCGGCCCTTGCAGCCGCGTCCAGGCGGGCACGCCGGGGCCTTGTTCGATGGCCGGGCGTTCGACGCCGATGTCGAGCTGTTCGCGCCAGTCGGCCTTGCCTTTGGTCAGCTCGCCGCCGGCGCGCGTGTAGCCGCGGAACTGCGAGGACTTCACCATTTCGATCGCCAGTTTGTCGGCTTCCGGCAAGGCAAAGAACCGGCGCGAGGCGTCGAGCACTTCTGCGGTATCCGCAGCCGATATGCCGTGGCCGGTCAAATAGAAGAAGCCGACATCGCGCGCGGCCGTGCGCAGGTCGAAGAGAAACGTTCGCCGCTCGGAAGCGCCCTGTTCGAGACGGCCGAGATCAAGCACGGGTACGATCCTGGGCATGGTCAAGCTCCTTGTTCCGCTGTCACGGTGGCACGCAGGCCGGTCCGATCAAAGCAACGCGCAATCCAATCTCGGCGCCGATAGAGAAAGCCGGCGCTGCGTTTGGCAGCCTGCCGGCAAATAACGTTCGTGGCGCTCATCCGCGCCGGTCCAGCCTGGCGACCAGCCGGTCGCCGACCCACTGGATGCCGCAAACGAGGATGATCAGCACAATGACCACGGCGACCATGACGCTGGTCTCAAAACGCTGGTAGCCGTAGCGGATGGCGAGGTCGCCAAGCCCGCCGGCACCGATGGCGCCGGCCATGGCCGAGGCGCCGATCAGCGTTACCAGCGTCACCGTGAAACCGGCGACGATGCCGGGCAATGCTTCGGGCACCAGCACCTCGCGAATGATCGTCCAGCGGTTGCCGCCCATGGCGCGCGCCGCCTCGATCAGGCCGCGATCGACCTCGCGCAGCGACACTTCGGCGATGCGGGCATAGTAGGGCGTCGCCGCAATCGACAACGGCACGATCGCCGCCCAGGTGCCGATCGAGGTGCCGACGATCAGCCGCGTCACCGGGATCAGCGCCACCAGAAGGATGATGAAAGGCACCGAGCGGAAGCCGTTGATGACGGCGCCGAGCGCGCGGTTCACCCACAGGCTTTCGGCAATGCCGCCGCGCTCGGTGGCAATCAATGCCAGGCCGAGCGGCAGTCCGAAGACGAGCGAGATGAGACCGGACGCGGCTGTCATCAGGACCGTCTCCCAGATCGAACGCAGCAGAAGTTCAAACAGAACCGGCGACATGGCCAAGCACCTCCACCCGCGCGTCGCGGGCCTTCAGGAATGCGATTACTTTCGACAGATGTTTCGGATCGTTGCCCGCGACCGCAAGGAACAGCGTGCCGACCGGCTGCTGTTGGACATGGTCGATGCCACCATGGACGAGGCGGAAAGGCCCCGGCACCGCCACCGCAAGATCGGACAGCAGCGGACCGCGCGCGGCCTCACCTGCGACGTCGACCCTGAGGATGAGCTCGGCGCCGCCTCCGGGAGCAAGCCGGCCGGCAATCTCGGCCGGCAGTTGCGGGCGGATGCCGCCGAGCAGGCTCCTGGTGATTTCGGAACGCGGCTCGGCAAAGACCGACCACACCGGGCCTTGCTCGACGATGCGCCCGGCATCGATCACCGCGACGCGGTCGGCGATCGAGCGGATCACCTCCATCTCGTGGGTGATGAGCAGGATGGTCAGGCCGAGCTGCCGGTTGATGTCTTTCAGCAAGGCCAGGATGGAGCGCGTCGTCTCCGGATCGAGCGCTGAGGTCGCCTCGTCGGACAGCAGCAGCGCTGGCCGCGCGGCCAGCGCCCTGGCGATGCCGACGCGCTGCTTCTGGCCGCCCGACAGCGAGGACGGATAGGCCTTCGCCTTCTCCGACAGGCCGACGAGGTGGAGCAATTCGGCGGCGCGCGCCAGCCGTTCGGCCTTTGGGCGGCCCTCGATCTTTAGCGGCAGCGCGACATTGTCCTCCACGGTCTTGGCCGACAGCAGATTGAAGTGCTGGAAGATCATGCCGATGCGACGCCGCAGCGGCTGCAATTCACGCTCGCCGAGCCGGCCGATCTCGCGGCCCTCGATGAAGACGTCGCCGGAGTCCGGCCGCTCCAGCCCGTTGAGGCAGCGGATCAGCGTCGACTTGCCGGCTCCGCTGCGGCCGATGATGCCGAGGATCTCGCCCTTCTTCACCGTCAGCGAGACGCCGTCGAGCGCAGGCGTCGCGCCAAAGCGGCGCTTGAGGTCGACGAGGCGTACGACATCTTCTTGCCCGGCCGATATATTGACCGGACCGGATGCCTCGGCCGTGACGTGCTGGTTCATCTCACTGTCCGTTTCAACGCTCGACAAATGCGACAGCGGCCCGCTCAACAGCGGGCCGCCTGCTCCTGACAACCAGGCGCCAATCAATAGGCGCTGATCCCGGTGCCCTTGTAGACCTTGTCGAACTCGGCCTTGACCGCCTCGTTCTGGTAGGACGCGACCAGCGTCTTCACCCACGCCTCGTTCTCGTTGCCGGATTTCACGGCGATGAAGTTGCGGTAGGGGTTGTCGGCCACTGGCTCCTGGGCGATGCGGTTGTCCGGGCCGAGACCGCTCTTCAGCGCCCAGTCGGTGTTGACGACAGCCGCGTCGAGATCCTCGACCGAGCGGCCGACAATGCCGGCGTCCAGTTCCTTGATGACGACCTTCTTAGGGTTCTCGGCAATGTCGGCGGTGGTCGCCAGGATGCCGGTGCCGTCCTTCAGCTTGATCACGCCTTCGTTCTGCAGAACGCGCAACGCGCGGCCCTCATTCGAGGGGTCGTTGGGCAAGCCGATGACGGCGCCTTCGGGCAGGTCGGCAACCTTGGTGTATTTCTTGGAGTAGAGGCCGATCGGCCAGACGCCGGTGTAGCCGACGCGCACGATGTGGTACCCTTGGGTCTTGATCTGGTTGTCGAGATAGGGCTGGTGCTGGAAGGCGTTGGCGTCGATCTCGCCGCGCTCGAGCGCCTCGTTGGGCTGGGTGTAGTCGTTGAACACCACGGTCTCGACGGTCAGGCCTTTTTCGGCGGCCTGGGCGACGACGACGCGCCAGACATCCTCATCCTCGCCGCTGATGATGCCGACCTTGATAGACTTCTTGTCCTCGGCGAAGGACGGCGTCGGCTGAGCCAGACCGGCAAGCGTGACGGCCGAGGCAAAAAGTGCCGCAAGGGCAGCTCGCCGGCTGATGGCTGAAAAAAGAAGAGAGCTGGAAGCGTTTCCGCGTTCGGACATTGTCGATCCCTCGTAATCCTGAAGTCATTGCGGCGAGGTGGAATACCAAGCCTTGACGACATCATCGGCAATGCTGCTTGCCGGATCAAAGAACCGCATTTCTTCTCAAACACGAAGCCGGGAATATTCTCTCAAAGATTTCGCAATTGCGAGAACGGTCACGCCGGACCGGTCAGAATGTCTCGACAAAGGGCCGCAGCTCGACCTCGAAGCTCCAGGCGCTGCGATGCTGGCGATGGGTCGCGAGATAGGTCTGCGCGATCGCATCGGGCGACAGCTGGCTGTCCGGTCGCTCGGGTTTCGTCCCGACCGGCTCGATCTGGCCGTCGATAATGAAATGGGCGACATGGATGTTCTTCGGGAAGAGTTCGCGCGCCATCGACTGAGCCAGACCGCGCAGGCCGAATTTCGGCATGGCAAAGCCGGCGGAGTTGGGAAAGCCCTTGATGCTGGCGGAGGCGCCGGTGAAAAGAATCGAACCGGAGCCGCGCGCAAGCAGCCGCCGCGCCGCTTGCTGGCCGACCAGGAAGCCGCCATAGGCGCCGACAAGCAAGGCTTGTTTGACCGCATCGGGATCGACCTCGGCGATCGGGCCGCGCGTGCGGCCGCTGGCATTGAAGACGGCAAGGGCCAGCGGGCCTTGCTTGTCGGCGGCGTCAAACAGGCCGGCGACGGAGGCCGGATCGGCGACGTCGGTTTCGACGGCCAGCGCGCCGGTTTCCCCGACCAGCGCCGCGAGTTTGGCCGTGTTGCGGGCGGCCAGCACCACACGATAGCCTTCCGTGGTGAGAAGGCGTGCCAAAGAGGCGCTCAGGCCCGCACCCGCGCCGGCGATCACTGCGACTTCGGATGCCATGTCGTTTCTCCTTGGCGATGACGTGTTCGTCTCATAGCTGGCGTCTTGAGCGGCGAGACGCAAGAACGGCGTTGCTCGATTTTCGCTGTTCGGTGAAAAACTCTGCCGGCAGGTTCGGAGCAATCGACCGCGGCCAGGGTCTTGCCTGGCGAGACAATCCGTCCGACAGGTGATTGCGTTGGAATCGCAAACGGTGTCGCAAGGGAGTCGACCGTGGAACCAATCTGGGCCGTCGGCCTGATGACCGGCACCGTGCTTGACGGCAATATCGACGTGGCGCTGATCAAGACCGATGGCGAGCGGATCGCCGATTTCGGCACCTATACGCTGGCCCCCTACCCCGCAGCGATCCGTGCCTTGCTGGAGGAGACGCTGCGTCAGGCCCGGGTGTGGAATTTCGACGGGCCGGAGCCGGCGATCTTTGCCGAAGCCGAGGAGGCGCTGACGCGGGCGCAGTCGGCGGCGGTGAAGGACCTTGTCGAAAGCTACGGCCTGACCATGGGCGATATCGGCGTGGTCGGCTTTCACGGCCAAACCGTGCTGCATCGTGCCCCGCAACCCGGGCGGCGCGGCGATACGCGCCAGTTGGGCGACGGCGAGCTGATGCATTCGATCCTGGGCGCCAAGGTCGCCTATGATTTCCGCTCGGACGATGTGCGCGCTGGCGGCCAGGGCGCACCACTGGCGGCTGCCTACCACGCGGCCCTTTTGAGGGAAGCCGACGCCAGCGGGGACACCGCTGTGCTCAATCTCGGCGGTGTCGGCAACGTGACCTGGTGGGACGGCAAGGACAACATCGTCGCCTTCGACACTGGCCCGGCCAACGCACCGCTCAACGATTTCATCAAGGCAAACGGCCTCGGCGAGATGGACCGCGACGGCGCACTGGGCGCGGCCGGCACCGTCGATGAAGTGCGGCTGGCCAAATTGCTCCAGCATCCGTATCTGACCAAGCCCTATCCGAAATCGCTCGACCGTTTCGACTTCGGCGCCGCCATGGCCGACGGCCTCAGCGCAGAGGATGGGGCGGCGACGCTGACGGCCTTCACCGTCTCGGCCGTCGGCAAGGCGCTCGATTTGTTGCCGCGCCGGCCGAAGCGCCTAGCGGTCAGTGGCGGCGGCCGCCGCAACCCGACGATGATGGCGATGCTGGCGAGGCGCGCCAACGTCGAGGTGGTGCAGGCCGAGACACTGGGCTGGAAAGGCGATGCGGTGGAGGCCGAATGCTTTGCCTTCCTTGCCGTGCGCGTGCTGCGCGGCCTGCCGATCAGCTTTCCCAGCACCACCGGCGTGCCGCAGCCGATGCAAGGCGGGCGGCTGGCAGGTTAGAGCTTCTTCTGCAGGAAGATGCGGCTGCGGCCGGTGGGAAAGTCAGGCAGTTCGCCGAAGCGCCGGTAGCCTTGCCGCTCATAGACTTTGGCCGCTGTCGGATTGAACGTGTCGATCCAGGCGTTCTGGCAGCCCCGGGCGACTGCTTCGCGCTCGGCAGCGTCCAGCATGTCGCCGGCCATATGCTGGCCGCGCAGGCGTTCGTCGACCCACAGCCATTGCACATAGAGCCAGCCCCAGGCGGTGTATCCCGAAATGCCGGCGACGACAGCGCCGTGCTCGTCACGAACGAAGACCGCGATCGGCTTGCGGCCGGAGGGGCCGACATCGCCGTCATTGAACGCCGTCAGCCGCTCGGCCAGGAAGGCGAGGTCGTCTGACGAGGGGTCGGCAGTGGTTTCAAGCGTCGTCTTCATCCGGGCGGGGCTCGCATGGCAAGCCAAGCTCTAGCGAAGGACGGGATGAGGACGCAAGCTTTACGGCTTGATGGGCGGCGGCGATCGCCATGACCCCGCTGCTGCCGCAACCAGCATCAGCACGGCGGCGACGATCGCGCAGATGGCAAAGCCGAACGATGAATAAAGCGGCCCGAAGCTGGTGGTGCCGATGAAGACGGCGAGGTAGGTGACCGAACTGTTCAGGCCCATGATGGTGCCACGGCGCGACGGATCGAGCGCGGTAAGGCGCATCACCAACACGTTCAGGCCGAAATGATTGGCAAGGCCCCATATGGCGATCATAGCCAGGATCAGCACAAAATTGCTGCTTGCGAGCGCGATGGCGACATAGACGACGGCGACCAGCAGATAGGCGAAGGGCATGACGCGCCGCGCGCCGATGCGGTCGATGACGCCGTCGAGGAAGGCCGCGGCGCCGAAGCCGGCGCCATAGGCGAGCGCGGCCAGCGCATTGGCGCTGACGGGCTCGCCCAGATCCTGGTGCAGATGATCGCCGAGATAGCCGTAGACGCCGTAAAAAGCGGTCATGAAGGCGGTGCAGGCGATGAGCAGCGGCACGATCCCCGGAATGGCCAGCGCAACGAACGGCGACGGTGCCGGGCCGCTCTTCCTGACGTCGCTGAGCGAGGTCATCGACAAGGCAGCAAGCGCAATGGCGGAAAGCACCGCGACGGCGGCGAAGACGGCGCGCCAGTGCACGAGATCGGCAAGCACGGCCGACAGCGACACGCCGGCCACCATGGAGACCGTCCAGCCGGTCAGCACGACGCCGATCGTGCCGCTTTCGCGGCCGGGCGGCGCAATTGCCGCTGCACTGGCATAGATGGCCGGCATGGCGACGCCGGCGGCGATGCCGGCGACGGCCTGGGCCGCGACCAGCATGATCACCGTCGGCGCCAGCGCGCTGGCGAGAAGCCCGACGGCCAGAAGAAGCAGCGCGCCCTGCAGCATGCGGCGGGCGCCGACGCCGTCGATATAGCGGGCGAGGAACAACGCGCTGGCCGAAGTGCCGAGGCCGAAGGCGGCCGACGCGGCCATCACCGCCGGCACGCTGGTGCCGAAGGATGCGGCGACTGCCGGAGCAATTGGACCCAGGACCAGCGAGTTCGAGCCGATGACGGCGATGCAGCCGGTCAGGAGATAGGCCAGCGCCGGGATCGGCTGATGGAGCGTTGCAGCTTGATGCGCGTTCGTCATCGGGTCATAATGGCCGAACTGAATTCCGCGACAACAAGGAATTTCGATATGGACGAAGAAACAGATGGGGTTCTGCAGAACAAGGTAGCTCCCCGAGAGCTCGACGCAATCGACCGAAAAATATTAGGCGTGCTGGTCGAGGATGCGACGATCAGCTACGCCGAACTTGGCGAACGCGTCTGCCTGTCGCCGCCGGCGGCGCATGAGCGGGTCAAGCGCCTGCGGCGCAGCGGCGCCATCCGCGGCACGGCTGTGATCATCGACCCGAAGGCGGTGAAGAAGCCGCTGCTCACCTTCGTGCATATCGATACCAAGGGCTGGGGCAAGACACCGGAGCTGATGGCCGTCTCCCAATATCCTGAGGTCGAGGAAATCCATTCGGTGGCCGGCGACACCTGCATGCTTCTCAAGGTCCGCACCGAGGACACCAGGGCGCTCGAAGGCCTGCTGGCGCGTCTCTACGAAACGCCCGGCGTCACCTCGACGCGAAGCTATGTCGTGCTGTCGACCTATCTCGAGCGCCCGGTGCAGCCCGAGATCACGGCGCAATGGCCGACGCCCCGGCATATGGCCACGCCGCTGTACTGATCTGCGCTATCTTCGTCTTGCCGGGGCCACAACAATCCTTCACAAAAGGCACCCTATATTGATGCCAGGCATTGATTTGGGGTGACGAGAGGCGCGGCTTGGAATTCGAACTGAAAACCATCGAGGCGCTGGCCCCCGATCAGGCGTCGCTAAGCGCCGCCTCGAAGCTCACCAAGCGCTCGAACTGGCCGCGGCTGGAGAAGAACGAGCAGCAGGCGCTGATCTGGGGCGAATGCCAGGGCTCGGGATCCAACCCCTATCGCACCGTCGTCGACACCGGCGACCACGGCTACAAATGCACCTGCCCGTCGCGAAAATTTCCCTGCAAGCACACGCTGGCGCTGATGTGGATCGCCGCCACGGCGCCGGCCAGCTTCACATCAGCCGAAACAACGCCGGAATGGGTCAATGACTGGCTTGGCCGGCGCTGGAAGAGTGCGCCCCCGCCGGTCGACGCAAAGGCTGGCAGGGGCGCGTCTGGCAAGAGCATTGGCGAGGCCTCGCAGGCAGAGGAAAGCACCGTCGATGACGCCGCCGCGACGGAGCGCCGCGAGACGGCGCAGCGCAAGCGGGCGGAAGATGCGCGCACCGCGGTGGCAGGCGC
Organism: Mesorhizobium sp. M0761; assembly: GCF_040320205.1. Classification (NCBI taxonomy): domain Bacteria; kingdom Pseudomonadati; phylum Pseudomonadota; class Alphaproteobacteria; order Hyphomicrobiales; family Phyllobacteriaceae; genus Mesorhizobium; species Mesorhizobium sp. M0761. The sequence continues at coordinate 56,776 of NZ_JAMYPF010000016.1, read as the reverse complement.
GCTGGACGAACTCGACCAGTGGATTGCCGACCAGCTGCGGCTCGGCCTTTCCGCCTTTGCCGACGCCAGCAGCGAGCGCTGCCGCCGCATTGCCGCCAGGCTGGTCGACATGAAAGCAACGGCGCTTGCGGGACGCATCGACGAAATCCCGGCCCGGCTAATGGCGCTGCGCAGCGAGGAACGGCCGGACGCGGCGATCCGCGAACTCGGCAAGCTGGTTTTGCTGGCCAAGGCCTGGCGCTCGGCGCCAGACGATCCCGAATTGAAGCGGCTGGTGTCGGCATCCGAAACCCGCGACCAGGTGCTGGCCAATCCCGATGCAAGACAGGTCGACAGCCAGTGGGAAGTCATCGGCGAGAAGATCGAGACCCGCCGCGACGGCCTTGTCAGCCATTCTACCTGGCTGCTCGACCTGAAAAGCCCGACGCCGCAATTTGCGCTGCTACTCGATTTCTTTCCGGCCTCGGCCGGCCGCCGCTCTGCCGCGTTCACACCTGGCGACCGGTTCGATGCAAGGCTGGTGTTCTATCCGTCACGCCAACGGCTGCGGGCGCTGGTAGCGGAGCGCAAGGGCGATGTCGTGTCGGGCGCCTGGCCGGATTTCGGCCTCGGCATTGTCAAGGATCCGCTGGCGGCGCATGCGGCGCACCAGGACGCAGCACCCTGGTCGACCGATAGCCCGCTGATGCTGCCTGCCGGCGCGATCCTGCTCGATGAGCGCGGCACCGCCTGGTGGCAAGCGGCGCACGACCCGCAAGGGATCGCCCTGCCTGTCGCCGGAACCGTCGATCAAACCGTGCTCGGTCTCGACCTTTCGGCAACGGCAGCCCTGTGGAACGGCGCGCGGCTCGATCTGCTCGCCGCGCAAAGCGGCTTCGGGAGGCTCGATCTGTCATGAACGAGCTCGAGCAAACCGGCCTGGCGACGATGCGCGACTGCTGGATCACCGGCGGAACTGCGTTCGATCTGGCGCCAGCCGCGTGGAAGGAAATCGCCGGCGGCGCAAGCCCGGACGAACGGGAGCGGCTGTTGCTGGCCATCGCCGCGCAGGCGCTCGATGTGGGCTTAAGGCCAGCCGCGCCGAAGTCGCTGAAGCGGCGCCCGCCGCTGCCGAGGCTTGGCCTGCCGCTGCTGCCGGAGCGGTTGCGGCCGCTGTTGCGGGCGGCCCTGAAGAACGCCGCCGATGCGCAGCGCAAGTCGCGTGTCGCGACGCTCGTCGCCAGCCGCGGCTACGTGCTGCATCCGATGGACTGGATGCCTTCGGCATCAGACCAGAACAGCCCTGACATCTATGCGCCGTGGATCGACTGGCAGGCCAGCGTCGAGGGGCTGAAGATTGCCCCGCAGGAGCAGCTGACGGCGCAGAACTGGGATGACTTTTACCCCGCCGCGCGCCGTATCGCGTTGGCCGAGATGCGCCGTCGCGATCCGGCCACGGCCCGCAGCCTGATGGAAGCCAAGGCGACGGGCGAGCCGGCTGAAGTCCGGCTGGCGCTCATCGAACTCATGCATTTCAACCTGACGGCCACGGACGCGCCATTCCTGAAAAGCCTGGCCACCGACCGCTCCGGCAAGGTGCGGGAGCTGGCGGGCCGGCTGCTGGCAAGGCTGGGCGAGCATGGCCGGCCGGGCAACGACGGAGCCGACGACCCCGTTGCCGAACTCGCCGCCTTCATCACAGAAGGCAAATCCGGCTTCATCCGCCGCCGCACCACATACATGCCGGCAAAACTCAAATCGGCTGCGCAAGAAAGTCGTCGCGTCGACCTGTTCGCAAGCTGTTACCTGGTCGATCTTGCGGCGCATTTCGGCAAAACAGAGTCCGATTTCATCGGGGCATGGCAATTCGGTGCCGATGACAGAGCGGATCTGTCTCTCGTTCGGATGGTCGCCGTGTCCGGCAGCGATGCCACGGTGGCGCTGTTGGCGGATACGCTTGTCGCCGAAGGTGGCAAGTCGGCATTGTTTGTCTTCCACCTCATGTTGCGTTTGGACAGCGGCAGGAAGCGGAACCTGATCAGGCAGATCCTGAAGGACGCTCAAAATCTTGAAGCGCTCAACCTGGTCGAAGGCGCCGAAGCGAGTTGGCTTGAATGGGACGATTTGACAAATGGCAAGGCGCTGTCGGCACTGCGCACCATGGTTGCGGGAAACGACGAGCCCGCGAAGCGAAGCGCGGACCACGCCCTGGAAACGATAGGCTTTCTTGCCACAGCGGAGACCGCTGAACGGTTGATCGGCGACATTGTTGCGGCCGGCATGCTGCCGGCGGCAGCCTCGCTCGCTTTCCTGCGCCTCAACGCGGCAATGACGGGAACCAACACATGACAATCCGGAGAACAGCACCATGAACGCAGCCATCCGCCTCCCTGTCGAGCAGGCCTATGCCGCTGAACTGCAGGCGCTGGCGCGCAATGACGAACGCCAGAAGCCGGCCGGATGGAGCCTGTCGCCGAAGGCCGTGCTGACCTATCTGCTCGGCGGCAAGGCAAGCGACGGCACCGTGATATCGCCGAAATATGTTGGCCGCCGCCGGCTGATGGAAACCGCGGTGGCGACACTCGCTACTGACCGCGCGCTGCTGTTGCTCGGCGTTCCCGGCACCGCCAAGTCCTGGGTGTCGGAACATCTCGCCGCCGCCATCATGGGCAACTCGACGCTGATCGTGCAGTGCACGGCCGGCACCGACGAGAACCAGATCCGCTACGGCTGGAACTATGCGCAGCTTTTGGCCAAAGGGCCGAGCCAGGAGGCGCTGGTGCCGACGCCGCTCTACCGCGCCATGGAGAGCGGCAAGCTATGCCGCCTGGAAGAGTTGACGCGCATGGGCTCGGACGTGCAGGACACGCTGATCACCGTGCTGTCGGAAAAGATGATGCCGATCCCGGAACTCAACACCTCGCTCTATGCCCAGCGCGGCTTCAACATCATCGCCACCGCCAACAACCGCGACAAGGGCGTCAACGAACTGTCCTCGGCGCTCAAGCGCCGCTTCAATGCGGTGGTTCTGCCGCTGCCCGAAGACATGGCCGAAGAGGTGGCGATCGTCTCCAAGCGGGTCGACGAGATGGCCGGCGGCCTCGACCTGCCGGTGCCGAAGAATGTCGGCGAGGAGATTGCGCGCGTGCTGACCATTTTCCGCGAGCTGCGCTCGGGCGCAACCGCTGACGGCAAGGTGACGCTGAAGACGCCTTCGGGTTCATTGTCGACCGCCGAGGCGATCGCCACCATGGTCGGCGGCCTCAGCCAGGCGGCGTGGTTCGACAGCGGCAAACTCGGCGCCGAAGGCCTCGCCGCCAGCCTTGTCGGCGCCATCGTCAAGGACCCGGTGCAGGACAAGGTGGTGCTGGAGGAATATCTCGAAACGGTGCTCAAGAAGCGGCCGGACTATGCCGGCTATTACGCGGCACTGAACGCAGCGATCTGAGGTCATGAGCGACGTCGCCTATTTCGGCATCCGCCATCACGGGCCGGGCTCCGCCGACAGCCTGGTGCAGGCGCTGCGGGACTTGCAGCCGGTCGCGGTGCTGATCGAAGGGCCGAGCGACGCGTCCGCCCTGCTGCCATTGCTGGCGCGCCCGCAGATGCAGCCGCCGGTGGCGCTGCTCTGCTACCCCGAGGACGACCCGGCCGCGACAAGTTTCTGGCCGTTCGCCGAGTTCTCGCCGGAATACCAGGCGGCGGTGTGGGCGGTGGAGAACAAGGCGGCATTGCGGTTCATCGACCTGCCGTCATCGGCACGGTTCGCGGCACCGGCAACCGACGACACCGACAAAACGGCTGACGCCGACAAGCCCGAACCCAAGGACGAAACCCGTGAGGATGGCGAGCCCGCATCGCATCGCGACCCGATCGGCACGCTGGCTGCGGCCGCCGGCTATGAAGATGGCGAAAGCTGGTGGGCCGACATTATCGAGCAGAATCCGCAGCCGGGTCCAATCTTCGCTGCCATCACCGATGCGATGACGACGCTGCGCGACGGCGAAGGTGCGATCGCGCCGTTCGAGGCCAAGCGTGAAGCGCATATGCGATTGGAAATCGCCGCCGCGCGCAAGGAATTCGCCGGACCGATCGCCGTCGTCTGCGGCGCATGGCATGTGCCGGCCCTGCAGGCCGCGCACACGCAGAAGAACGACCAGGCGCTGATCAAGGGAATTGCCCGGCGCAAAAGCATCATGACATGGGCGCCATGGACCGGGCCGCGTCTTGCGCTGGGCTATGGTTATGGCGCTGGCGTCGTCGCGCCCGGCTGGTGCAAGCATCTGTGGCGCACACGAGGGCGGCGCGACGCCGCGACGCTGTGGCTGGCGACGATCGCGGCGGTGCTGCGGGCGAAGGGCCATCTGGTGTCGACCGCGTCGCTGATCGAGGCCGAGCGGCTTGCGCGCACACTGGCTGCCATTCGCGAGCGGCCGAAGCCCGGCTTCGAGGAATTGCGCGATGCCGCGATCGCGGCGCTGTTCAACGGCGAAGCGGTGCTGTGGGCGCTGGTCGAGGCCGAGCTGCTTTTGGGCGCGGATGTCGGCGAGATTCCGCCCGACACGCCGCTGGCGCCGCTGATCGAGGACCTGCAGCGCAACCAGAAGGCGGCGCGGCTGAAGCCGGAGGCGCTGGAACGCGAGCTGTCGGTCGATCTGCGCAGCGAAAGCGGACTGTTTCGTTCGACATTGCTGCACCGGCTGAACGTGCTTGGCGTGCAATGGGGCAGGCTGGCTGACGCCGGCCGCAGCCGCGGCACCTTTCGCGAAAAATGGACGCTGGCCTGGGAGCCGGAATATGCCGTGCGCCTGGTCGAGAACCTGATCTACGGCCCGACTATCGAAAAGGCCGCCAATGGCCGCCTGATCTAGATGCTCGGTGCGGCCGCGAGCCTCGACACGCTTGCCGCCCTTGTCCAGAGCGCCATTACGGCGGATCTGTCGGAGGCCGCGAGCGCCGGCCTTGTAGCGTTGGAGGCGCGCGCAGCGCACAGCAGCGAATGCCTGGAGATGCTGGCCTCGGTGCCGCCGCTTGCCGACATCATCCGTTACGGCGAGGCGCGCAAGACCGAAACCAACCGGCTGTCCGGTTTGTTGGAACGGTTGATCGTCGAAGGCGCGATCGCGCTGCCCTATGCGGTGCGCGACCTGGACGAGCAGGCCGCCACCACGCTGGTCGGTGCTGTGCGCAAGGCCGACACGGCGATCCGGCTGGTCGAGCCCGGCGAAGGCGTGCTCGATGCATGGCGCAACGGCCTAACCGGCGTGCTGCAAGGTCCGCGCTCGACGGCGCTGCTCGCCGGCTGCGCCGCGCATCTGCTCTATGAAGCCGGCCAACTCTCGGCCGAGGACGCCGCCGGGCTGCTCGGACGCAGGCTGTCGCCGGGGACGCCGGTCGCCCAGGCAGCAGGGTTCTTCGAAGGTTTTTTCAGCACTGCCGGCCAGAGGCTGATCTATGACGAGGGTCTGCGCGGCGCCGTCGATGCGTGGCTGAAATCCCTCGACGAAGACGCCTTCATCGCGCATCTGCCGTTGCTGCGCCGTGTCTTCTCCAATCTGGACTCGATGGAGCGGCGGCGGTTGATCGAGGCCGTGCTCGGCCGCACCGCAAGGTTGCCGGCCGGCCTGACGCCGGCGCCTGATGGCGGCGAGGGCTGGCGCAGGCACCTGGAGCGGGTTGGGCCATTGCTGGCGGGCGGAGTGTGACAATGGATGACCAAGCCGAAGTGCCCGAACCCGGCCCAGCATCCTCCGATAGCGGGCGCGAGCGCCGCTGGCGGCTGGCGATCGGCGCCGATGACGAGGCTTCCTCCGCCCTTTCCAGTGATGACAAAAAACTGTCTTCGGCGCTCGATGCGCTTTACGGCGACGGCGCCAATGCCGATGCCGACCCGCGCAAGCGGCGCGGCGGGCTCGGCCGCTCGGCGCCACGCGTGGCGCAATGGATGGGCGATATCCGCTCCTTCTTTCCCGCCCAGGTGGTCCAGATCGTCCAGAAGGATGCCTTTGAGCGGCTGAACCTGAAGCAGATGCTGATGGAGCCGGAATTCCTCAAGGCGATCGAGGCCGACGTCAACCTCGTCGCCGACCTGATCTCGCTGCGTTCGGTGATGCCGGCCAAGACCAAGGACATTGCCCGCACCATCATCGCCGACATCGTCGCCAAGCTGATGCAGCGGCTGGAGCAGAAGACCGCCGAGGCGATCCGTGGCGCGCTCGACAAGTCGCGACGCACCAACCGGCCGCGCCAACGCGACATCGACTGGCCGCGCACCATCTCGGCCAATCTTCGCCACTACCAGCCTGAGCACAAAACCGTCGTGCCGGAAAAACTGGTCGGCTTCATGCGCAAGCAACGCCGGCTAGTCGATCTCGACGAAGTGGTGCTGTGCGTCGACCAGTCCGGCTCGATGGCGAGTTCGGTGATCTACGCCTCGATTTTCGCCGCGGTGATGGCGTCGCTGCCGGTCGTGCGCACCAAGCTGGTCTGTTTCGACACGGCCATCGTCGACCTGACCGAAGAGCTCAGCGACCCGGTCGAGGTGCTGTTTGGCGTGCAGCTCGGCGGCGGCACCGACATCAACCAGGCGGTCGCCTATTGCGCCGACCGCATCGAGCGGCCGACCAAATCCCACTTCGTGCTGATCACCGACCTCTATGAGGGCGGCAACGGCCAGGACTTGCTGCGGCGGCTTGCGGCGCTGGTCCGGTCCGGCGTCAATGTCATCGTGCTGCTGGCGCTGACCGATCAGGGCCGGCCGGGCTATGATCCGGCGATGTCGGCTTCGGTCGCGGCACTTGGCATACCGGTCTTCGCCTGCACGCCGGACCTGTTTCCCGACATGATGGCGGCGGCGTTGCGGCGCGAAGATATCGGCGCCTGGGCAGCCGGCGCCGACATCAAGCTGATCCGCGCCGAGACGGAGCCGAGCAGTCAGGCCTGACTATTCGAACGAATAGGCAAACCCGTCAGTGGAAGCGCTGACGGTCACCTTGGTCATCTTCTCGCCGTCGAGCGACCGGTTCAGCACGCCGCGGCTGAGTTCCGGCAACAGCGTGTTGGTGAGGATGGCGTCGATCATGCGGCCACCGGACTCGATTTCGGTGCAGCGCGCCTTGACCAGCGCCATGACGCCGTCGCCGATCACCAGTTCGGCGTCGTGGCTGGCGCGCAGCCGCCGCGCGATCTTGCCGAACTGATGGCGGGTGATGGCCTCGATCATCGAATCCGAAAGCGGATAGTAAGGGATGGTCACGACGCGGCCGAGGAAGGCCGCTGGAAACACCTTCAGCAGTGGAGCGCGCAGGGCAGCATCGAGGCCGTCGAGCCCTGCCCTCACCGTGCCGTTGCCGGTCCGCTCCATGATGACTTCGGACCCGACATTGGACGTCAGCAGGATCAGCGTGTTCTTGAAGTCGATGCGCCTTCCCTCGCTGTCATCCATCATGCCCTTGTCGAAGACCTGGAAAAAGATCTCGTGGACGTCGGGATGCGCCTTCTCGACCTCGTCGAGCAGGATCACCGAATAGGGTTTTCGGCGCACGGCCTCGGTGAGAATGCCACCCTTGCCGTAGCCGACATAGCCGGGCGGTGCGCCCTTGAGCGTCGAGACGGTGTGCGCCTCCTGGAATTCGGACATGTTGATCGAGATCAGGTTCTGCTCGCCGCCATAGAGCGTCTCGGCCAGCGCCAGGGCCGTCTCGGTCTTGCCCACACCGGAGGGGCCGCAGAGCAGGAACACGCCGACCGGCTTTTCCGGCGCTCCGAGCCCGGCGCGGCTGGTCTGCACGCGCTTGGCGATCATCTCCATGGCGTGATCCTGGCCGACGACTCGTTCGGACAAAGTGTCGGCGAGCTTGAGCGCCTTTTCGGTCTGGCTGGACAGCATCCGTCCCGTCGGGATGCCGGTCCAGTCCTGGACCACGGCAGCGACCGCATTGCGGTCGACCGATGGCAGGATCAGCGGCGTCTCGCCTTGCGCGGTGGCAAGCTCGGCCATGAGTTCACGCAGCCGCGCCAGATCGGCGACAGGATCTGACGGCGCAGCCTCGGCAGCCGGCGCTTCGGTCTCGGACGCTTCGGCCTTGGGCGTCTCGGCCTTGGGCACCTTGGTCTTTTCTTCGTCCGGCGCTGCCGGTTCGGCATCGGCCTCAGCTGTCGCCACCGCATCGAGCGGGACGCCGTCGCCGCGCAGCCGCGCGCGCAGTTCGAGGATCTCGGCAACCAGCGCCTTTTCGCGCTCCCAGCGCTCCTCGGCGGCGGCGAGCATGGTCCCCGTCTCAGTGAGCCCGGCCTCGACCCGCGCCTGCCGGTCAGTTACTTCGATGCCGATCGCTGCCTCGCGGCCGATGATGCCGCTTTCGACCTCGAGCGCCTGGCGGCGCCGCAAAATGTCCTCGACCTCGGCCGGCGTCGCATGCTGCGAGATCGCCACCCTGGCGCAAGCGGTGTCGAGCAGGCTGACCGCCTTGTCGGGCAATTGCCGCGCCGGGATGTAACGATGCGACAGGCCGACCGCCGCCTCGATCGCCTCGTCCAGGATCTGCACTTCGTGATGCTGTTCGAGCACGCCGGCTACACCGCGCAGCATGAGCACAGCGACCGCTTCCGACGGCTCATCGATCTTGACCACCTGGAAACGGCGGGTCAGCGCCGGGTCCTTTTCGATGTGCTGCTTGTACTCGGCCCAGGTGGTTGCGGCGATGGTGCGCAATTCGCCGCGCGCCAGCGCCGGCTTCAAGAGATTGGCGGCATCGCCGGTTCCGGCGGCACCACCGGCGCCGATCAGCGTGTGCGCCTCGTCGATGAACAGGATGACCGGCGTCTCGGATGACTGAACTTCGTCGATCACCGCCTTCAGGCGCTTCTCGAACTCGCCCTTGACGCTGGCGCCGGCCTGCATCAGGCCAACGTCGAGCATACGCACGCTGATGCCCTGCAGGGGCGGCGGCACGTCGCCCTGGGCGATGCGCAGGGCAAACCCCTCGACCACCGCGGTCTTGCCGACACCGGCCTCGCCGGTCAGGATCGGGTTGTTCTGCCGGCGCCGCATCAGGATATCGATGATCTGCCGGATCTCCGGGTCTCGGCCGACGACCGGGTCGATCTTGCCGTCATGGGCGCGCTGGGTGAGGTCTGTGGCGTATTTGGCCAGCGCGGAATCCCCGCCCGGAGCTCGCCGCGGCGCCTCCGCGGTGGGAGCCACTGCTGCCGTGGCGCCGGCTTCGAGCGAACCGTCCACCACCTCGGCAAAGCGGGCGATGACCCCGTCGGCGTCGATCTTGTCGAATTCGCCGCTGATCTTCGCCACCAGGCCTTCCAGCACCGGCGTCTTCAGGCAGGCGAGCACGACATGGGCGCTGCGGACCTCCTCCATGCCGAATTCCAGCGTCGCCAGGTTCCAGGCCTCCTGGATGGCGTGAAAGATGTGGTCGGAAAATTCCTCGATCGAGGTGGCGCCGTAGGGCAGCTTGTCGACGGCGCGGGTCATTTCGCTGGTAAGCCGGCTGGCATCGACGCCGGCATCGGCAATGATCATCTGCACATCCGAACGCTCGGACAGCACCAGTTGTTCTATGAAATGGACGAGTTCGACGTAAGGATTGCCGCGCAGCTTGGCGCTGTCGGCGGCGGCCTTGAAGGCGCGCAGGCAGACCGGATTGAGCTTGCCAACCAGTTCCTTGCGTTTGAACCCCTGCGACGACCGGCGCTGTTCCATCGAACGTGCTCCTGCAATCTGCCCGTCGACAGCCTGCCACATAAGCAGCCGCTTGACAAAGCGCTTGATGCAGCCGGCCTTTTCCCTTTGTGGAGAGTCCCGCGCCGCCAAATGCAGACAACCACGATTTTTTCTAATCCTATGCGATGCGCTTCACATACGAGGTTGGCCAAGCACGCCATGAATTGCGCCATCCGAGACGCAGTTGCACCGACATTCATTAGCGCTCGTTAACTTTTGAGCGGATGGCGAATTGTGGGAATATGCAACCGTGTGCTAACGTTGGGTCACGTACGGTTTTAGAGCCGGTCGCCGGGGGTATCTGTGATCGATCTCGCACTCTGGCTTGCTCCGCTGGACGGTGAAAATCCGTCAGGCGAAGACTTGCGCAACGATCCGGCTTTTCATGAGCTGGAGCGGCTCACGGAGCCGCAGGTCAAGGTCGTCCATGACGGGCGCAACAAGCCAGCCGCGCAATCGACCATTCCGGTCGACTGGCCTGCCGTGCTCGGCAAGGCCGAGGAGTTGCGTTCGCATGGCCGCGACCTGCGCTTGCTTGTCATTGTCGCCCGGGCGCTGGCCAATGAAGAGGGATTGGCCGGACTGGCACAGGGCCTGACCCTGATTGCAAGGACCTTCGAGACGCATTGGGAGACGATGCACCCGGCGCTGCGGGCCAGCCCCCAACCACGCGAGGCCGCCCTGCGCCGCCTCAACGCGCTGGCCGACCTGCAGAACGGCCAGGAAGGCCTGCTGGCGAACCTCAGGCAGATGGTCTTCTTCGCGCCGCGTCCCATCGGGCCGATCAGCGGACGCGATCTCGAACAGGGTGCGCTCGACGATCGCGTCATGCTTCAGGAAGCGGCATCGGGATTGAATGCCACGGAGAAGGCAGCGCTGGTCAGCGCGCACGGACAGCTCCTGAACCGGGTGGGCAGCGGTTGTGCCGCCCATCAGGACCAGGCCGGTGAACAGATGACAGCGCTCATCGCCGGGGCGCACGCAGCGATCGAGGCGCTCGACGCGGTCGATACGGCCCTGAATGCCCGTCTTGACAGCAACGGGGCTGCCGTCCCGGACCTGAAACGATTTTTGCAGCGCGTGCTGACGACGCTGGAACGCAACACGGCGGTCGAGACCACGGAAGAGGCAGCGACGAAGGGGGCTACCAGCCCGGCTGCTCCCCCGGCAAGCCCGGCCGCGCCGGTCAGAAACGGTCATGGAGCCGAGACGATGGCAAGCTACGCGGAGACCGGTGCGGGGCTCCCGGACAGGATTTCCTCGCGCGACGATGTGGTGAAGTGCCTCGACCTTGTGGTCGCGTTCTACGACCGCACCGAGCCGTCGAGTCCGATCCCGCATCTCGCCCGCCGGGTGCGCAGGATGGTGCACATGGATTTCGTTGAACTGATGGAAGACCTAGCCCCGTCGGGGCTCAAGGAATTCCGGCTGCTCGCCGGCGTTCCCGACGCCAAGAAGACTGCCCAGAAGGATGAAAGGTAGCAACACATGCCAGCCGAAAGCAAAGCGAAGGTCATCGAGCGAAATCGCGCCCCGCGCGTGCAGATCGCCTACGATGTCGAAACCTACGGCAGCCCGACGACGATCGAACTGCCGTTCGTCATGGGCGTGATGGCCGACCTGTCGGGCGCATCGCAGACCAGGGAAGCGTCCAAGACGGTGCTCGACCGTTCCTTTGTCGAGACCGATGCCAACCGCTTCCCCAAATTCATGGAAGCGCTGGGACCCAGGGTCAAGGCGCGGGTGAAGAACACGCTGCCGCAGGCCGAGGGACAGGAGCGCGACGAAGAACTGGCGCTCGACCTGACCTTCACCAAGATGGGCGATTTCGCCCCCGACAAGATCGCCGAACAGGTCCCGCAACTGGCCGAAATCCTCAAGATGCGGCGCCAGCTCGAGGAGCTGCTCGGCTTCATGGACGGCCGCGTCGATGCCGAAAAGCGCATAGCCCAATTGCTGAACAACCAGCCGTTGCTTGGCCAGATCGCCGCCCAGGCGCTGTCCGACGACAAGGGTGAGGAATAGATCATGGCCGAACAGCAAAAGACCGCAGCATCCGTCGCCGAGGCCGAGGCCGTCGATCTCGGTGAATTCAGCCAGCTGCTGGAGAAGGACTTCAAGGTCAAGAAGGACGACAGCGAGAAGCTGCAGCAGCTGGTGCGCAACCTGGCGCTGGCGGCGCAGTCGCGCTCCGAAACGACGACGATCTCGTCCAACTCGATCAAGTCGATCAAGTCGTTGATCGCCGGCATTGACAAGATGCTGACGACCCAGGTCAACGAAATCCTGCACGCGCCGGAAGTGCGGCAGATGGAAGGCACCTGGCGCGGCCTCTGGTACCTCATCAACAACACCGAGACGGATCAGAAGCTGAAGATCCGGGTGATGAACATTTCCAAGGAGCAGCTGGCCGATACGCTCGAAGACTATGAAGGCCAGATGTGGGACCAGAGCCCGATCTTCAAGAAAGTCTACACCGACGAGTATTCGATGCTCGGCGGCGAACCGATCGGCTGCGTCATCGGCGCCTACGAGTTCTCCAACCACCCGCGCGACGTCGGCCTGTTGCGCAACATCTCCGGCATCTGCGCCTCGGCGCACACGCCGTTCATCGCCGCCGCCTCGCCACGGCTGTTCCGCATGGACAGCTGGCAGGAACTGCCCAACCCGCAGGACCTGCAGCAGATCGTCTCCAACCCGGCCTACGCCTCGTGGCAATCGCTGCGCGAGAGCGAGGATGCGCGCTATATCGGGCTGACCATGCCGCGCGTGCTGGCGCGGCTGCCCTACGGCTCGGAGACAGTCCCGGTCAAGGGCTTCTCCTTCGAGGAGGAAGTGCAGGGCGATCACAACAAATATGTCTGGATGAACGCTGCCTTCCCGATGGGCGTCAACATCAACCGCAGCCACAAGCTCTATGGCTGGGGCACCCAGATCCGCGGCGTCGAAAATGGCGGCACTGTGCTTAACCTGCCGGTGCACTCCTTCCCGACCGATGACGGCTCGATCGCGATGAAATGCCCGACGGAGGTCGCCATCGACGACCGGCGCGAGGCGGAACTGGCCAAGCTCGGGCTGATGCCGATCCTGCACCGCAAGAACACCGATCTCGCGGCCTTTATCGGCGCCCATTCGCTGCAGGACGATGAGACGCGGGCGGGCCGCCTGGTCGACCCCGACGCCCAGTCCAACGAGCGGCTCTCCGCCAACCTGCCCTATCTGTTCCCGGTCTCGCGCTTCGCCCACTACCTCAAGGCGATTGCGCGCGACAAGGTCGGATCGTTCAAGGAACGCACCGACATGCAGATCTGGTTGACCGAATGGATCAACCGGTACGTGCTGGCCAACCCGGCCTTCGCCGACGACAAGGCGCGCGCCAAGCGTCCGCTTGCCGCCGCTGAGGTGCAGGTCGACAGCGTGGAGGGCCGGCCGGGCTACTACAACGCCCGCTTCTATCTGCGCCCGCACTACCAGCTGGAGGGCATCAACGCCTCGCTCAGGCTGGTGTCGGAATTGCCGTCCGTGAAGACCTGATTGCAGCAACCAAACCTTTGTTTGAAAGCGGTGGAGAACGAAAATGCCCACAATGAAGATCGACGGTTTTCTGAAAGTTCCGGATATCAAGGGGCCTAGCACACGCGACGGCCATGACGACGAGATCGAAATCCATGGCGTCGATTACAAGATGGTCGCGCCCTACGACCCCAATTCCCTCTCGCGCCGAGGCCGCGTGTCGATGGGCATGATCAAGTTCACCAAGCACTATGACAAGGCCTCACCCTATCTGGCCAAGGCCCTGTTCGAAAACAAGGCGCTGGACGAGGTCAAATTCTCCGCGCGGCGGACCATCGACGGCGAGAGCAAGGACTATCTGGTCGTTACCCTGACCGACGCCTCGATCATGGAATACGACATGTCGCAGGCCGATGATGAAGCCGACCTGATCCAGGAGGAAGTCTCCTTCGCCTACAAGAAGATCAAGTTCGTCTATGACGACAATGACGAAGCCGAAATGGATGTCTATGTCGGCAAGTGAGGGGCGAGCAAAGCGCCCTGCCGCCGACAAGGTACAGGCGGGCGGTTCACGGGCCAAGCGCGAGGCGGTACAGCCTTCGCTGTGGGACCGCCTCGTCAACGATCTGCCGGGCCTGAGCTCGGAGATAGACGGGCTCAGGCAGGCTCTGCAGGAGGAGCTTGGCGCAGAGCGCCTGGACGAGCTGCTGGCAGACGGACCGAGGCGCATCGACGCCGATGACGCATTGAACCCCGATCAGAAGCGCCGGCTGCACCGGCTGGCGTTTCAGAACCGGCACCGTGGCGAGCTTGAAAGCCGAGGCATCGTGGTGTCGCCCGATGTGCTGCGCGAGGCCGTGCGGCGCGACATCGAGGCGCTGTTCAACACCGAGCGTTTCGAATCCGCGCCGCTGCTATCCGATCTCGAGGCCGAGCAGATGACCGACAGTCCGACATCGCTGGCCGACTTTCCGGAGGTGCGCCGCAGCGTTGTCAATTATGGCGTGCCGTCCTTCTCCGGCCGGTCGTCGCGCGACTTCGATCGCGATGTTCTGGCACGCGAGATCCGCGCCGTGCTCGCCGCATTCGAGCCGCGGCTGAAGGAGAGCGCGACGAAAGTCACGGTCAACCTCGGCGACAAGACCGGCCTGAAGATCGAGATCGACGCCGTGCTGATCATGACGCCGACGCCCGAGCGCATGCGCCTGCGCACGACGATCAATCTCGACAACGGACTGGCGCGCACCGAGTTCAGGGAAGCCTGAGAGATGGACCGGGTCTTCGTAGAATATTACGAGGAGGAACTGTCCCACATACGCGGGCTGGCGGCGGAGTTCGCCGACATGCATCCGGCGGTTGCCCGCAATTTGTCGCTGGATACGGTGCCGTGTCCCGACCCCTATGTCGAGCGGCTGCTCGACGGCGTCGCCTTCCTCGCCGCGCGCACGCGCCTGAAGGTGGATGCCGAGCGCTCGCGGTTTTCGCGCAGCATCCTCGACGTGCTTTATCCCGATCTCGTCACGCCGGTGCCGGCAACCGCCATGGTGGTGCTGAAGCCCGGCCAGCAGGTGCAGACAATGCTTGCCGGCCACGTCGTCAAGCGCGGCACGCGGCTGGTCTCCAGCCTGCAGGCCGGCCTGTCGACACGCTGCACCTTCACCACCGCGCAGGACATGACGCTGTTTCCGATCGCGATCAGTTCGGTCGGCTATTTCCAGGACCGCAGCGCGCTTGCCGCCGCCGGCATCGGCCCGATCGCCGGCAAGGCCGGCGAAGCGGCACTTCGCATCACGCTGGCGCGGACCGGCAAAGGCAAGCTCGACGAACTGGCGCTCGACCGGCTCGACTTCTATTTCGCCAACCGCACCAAGGCGCCGCTAATCTTCGACGCCATCTTCGGAGTCTGCTCTGGTGTCGGCGCTCGACCGGAAGGCAAGACCAATCCATTGTCGCCGCTACCGCCGCCGGAGATGGTCGGCATTGCCGATGCCGAGGCGCTGATGCCGCGCACGCGGCCGACCTTCGAAGGCTACCGCCTGCTGCGCGAATATTTCATGATGCCCGAGCGCTTCCATTATGGGCGCGTCACCGGCTTGCTGCCGGTCGTGCGCAAATGCCAGGCCGGGCTCGAAATCATCTTCCTGTTCCGGCGTCCGGTGCCCGAACTCGCCGATCTGACGCCGGCGGATTTCGATCTCTTCGCCACCCCGATCATCAATCTCTTCGAGCGCGAGTGCAACATCGTCGAGCTCGACCAGCGCAAGACACGCCAGGTGCTGCATGCCGACCGCACGCGGGCGCGCGACTTTGAAATCTACCGCGTCATCCGCGTCGAAGACGCCGATGCCGAGGGACCCGACGCGGAGATACCGGAACTCTTCAGCCTTGGGCAAAATCGCGGCAGCGGCTGGGTCTATTCGACGGAGCGGCGGCCGCGCCGGCCGACCGAGGACGAGCGGCGCCAGGGCGTGACGCGGACCTCCTATGCCGGCGACGACGTCTTCCTGGCGGTGTCGCGCCCAGTCAACAGTCAGGCCAACCGGCCGCTCAAGCGCGTCGACGTCGTGGCACTGTGCACAAACCGCGATCTTGCCATCCTCGACGACACGCCAACGCTGACGCTGGAAGCGGGCGACCCGGTGGAATCGGTCAGGCTGCTCGGCGCGCTGCGTTCGCCGCAGCCGGCCATCCCGGCAGCGCTGCCGACCGGCGCCGACAGCGAGTCGCGCGCCGACGATCTGGCCTGGCGGCTGGTGTCGCAGCTGGCGCTGAACTTCCTCAGCCTGGCCAAGGAAGGCCGCGGCGTCGATCCGCTGCACGCGCTGCTCGATCTCTATGCCGAGCGCGGCGACCCCGGGCTCGCCCGCAATGTGCGCTCGATCGTGCGCATCGACTCGCGCGCGGTGATCGAAAGGCTGGCGATCGAAGGGCCGATGTGCTTCGGCCGCGGCACGGAGGTGACGCTGCATGTCGACCAGTCGGTGCTGGCTGGGCAGAGCACCTTGCTGATGTCGGGGCTGCTGTCGCGGCTGTTTGCCCGTCATGCCGGAATAAACGGGTTCGTGCGCACGCGCACGCGATTGCTCCAGAAACAGGAGGATGTGCCATGGCCGATGACGCCCGGCAATCGCTACCTGATCTAGAGCGAGCCGCAACCCTGTCCGAGAGTTTCGACTTCTTCGAACTGCTGCGCCGGCTCGAACGGCAAGGCGGCCTGTTCGGCCATTCCGGCCGGCCGGACCGCGAGCCGGCAAGGCTCGGCCAGAATGTGCGGCTGTCCTTCGCGGTGCAGGACGTGGTGGATTTCCGCGAGCCGACGGACAAGTCGCCGGCACGCGTCACGGTCAACAATCTCGGCCTGCTCGGACCCGAAGGGCCGATGCCACTGCATCTGACGCGCTGGGTGCTCGATCGCCTGTCGCAACGCTGGTATGCCGGCGCCGAGGCGCGGCAGACGAGCGACACGACCTTCGTCGATTTTGTCAATATCCTGCAGCACAGGATGATCGCGCTCTATTATCGGGCCTGGGCGGATGCGCATCCGGCTGTGCAGGTCGAACGCGGTGTCGGCGGCCGCGTCCGTTCCATGCTGGAAGCGATGGCCGGCATCGGGCTGCCGGGCACGCAGGATGCCGAACTCGATACAGTAAAACTTCGCCAGGCCGCCTCGCTCGCTGCCCAAGTCGACGGCCCCGAGCGACTGACGCTGTTCCTGGCCGAAGCCTTCAAGGTTCCGGTGGTGCTGAAGGAATTCGTCGGCGGCTGGATGACCATTCCCAAGGCGCTGCAGAGCCGGCTGGCCGGCAGCTATGCCACACTCGGCCGCAGCGCCACCATCGGCCCGCGCTCGTTCAGCCGGCAAAGCCGAATCGAACTGCGCATCGGTGCGCTCAGCTATATCGACTACAAGGCGTTCCTGCCCGGCGGCGAGCGGCTGAAGCTGTTGAAGCAGGCGGTGCGCGACCTAATCGGCGAGACCATCGATGTCGATCTCAGGATCGTGCTTGCGGCAAAGGCAGTGCCGCCGGCAAAGCTCGGCACCGTCCAGCTTGCCCGCACCACCTGGCTGGCGCGCAACCCTGCGCGAGGCGATGCCGAAGACTTGCGGCTGCGCACCATCGTCGGCTGGCGGGAAGAGGTTGCCTGATGAGCCTGCTGCTGACGCTCGAACAGGGACCCCGCGCGCAAGTCACGCGGCAGGCGCGGCTGGACGAGGGCGAGCTGGTAATCGGCCGCAGCGCCGACGCCGACTGGCAGATCAACGATCCCGACATGTTCGTCTCGCGCGCCCACTGCAAGATCACCAGCAAGCAGGGCGGCTATTTCGTCACCGATACCTCCAGCAGCGGGTTGTTCATCGACGATGCCGCCAGCCCGCTCGGCGCGGGAAATACCGCGCGCCTGCAAAGCGGCATGCGACTGCGACTGGGCGACTATGTGGTGTGGGTCGATTTGCAGACGGCGAAGACCGAGGCGCCGGCCTCCAGGCCTTCAGCGCCTGCCAGTAAGCCGGCGGCGTCGCGGGCGCCGGTCAGCCTCGGCGGCGACGATTTCTTTTCGTCCACCACGGAAGAAGAGCCGGGACGGCCACGCCCTGCCAACCTGCCCGATCCATTCGAAAAGCCGGTGCCCGGCGCATTCGCGCGTGCGCGGTCCGATGAACGCAGCTCGCAGGCGTTCGACGATCCGTTCAGCCTCGACCCTGTGGCAACGCCGGTGGCCGAGCCCACTGACAGAAACGGCGCCAAGCCATCGTTCGACGATCCCTTCGGCCTCGACTCCGCGCCGCTGTCGAGAGAGCCGAGCAGATCCAATCCTGAGAAGCCGCCGGGCTACGATGACGGGTTTGGTTTTGGCCCGGCCGAGTCCACCAGTCTCGACGCAGGCGCGACGGATGGCGGCGCAATCGATGCGGCCTCGCCTGCTCCCTCCGCGGCGCCGTGGGAGCTGCCGGCTCGCGCGGCCGAGCCATCGCCCAAGCCAACCCCGCAACCACCGCCCCGCCCTCCTGTCCGGCAAGCTGCAGCACGGCCATCGACCGGACAGCCGGACGCGGACCTTCGCGCTGCTTTCCTGCGCGGCATGGGTATGGACGAGGCCGGCTTTCCCGGCCGCAATCCGGTTGCCGACATGGAGAAATTCGGCCGCGAGTACCGGCTGATGATGGATGGGCTGATGCAGCTTTTGCGCAAGCGCGCCGAAGAGAAGGGCAACGCTCGCGTCGCGCAGACCGTGGTTGGCGCGTCCGAGGTCAACCCGCTCAAATTCCTGCCCTCGGTCGACGATGCGCTGGTAACCATTCTGGCCGAGCGCAGCCCCGGTTTCCTCGGCGCCGAAGCGGCGATCAAGGACGCGGTGCGCGATCTGGCGCAGCATCACGTTCGCGCCTGGCGCGGCGTGCAAGGCGCGCTCAAGCGCATGATCGACCGCTTCGATCCGGCGGCGATCGAGCAGGAACTGAAGTCGAGCTCGGCGATCGGCAATCTGCTGACCGGCGGGCGCGGCGCCAAGCTCTGGGAATTGTACCAGAAACGCCACCGTGAAATCGCTCACAGCGCCGAGACGCGCTTTCTGGGCGAGATCGGCGCTGATTTTCGTGATGCATATGAGGAGGACTGAGACATGATCGACAGACGCGAATTTATCCTTGCCATCGGGGCGACGGGACTGCTGACGGCTTGCCAGAGCGGCCCGCCCAAACCATCCGTCATCACAGTGAATCTTGCCGGCGGCGCCGGCATGAACCCGGGACCGGGCGGCGGCGACAGGCCGGTGACGGTGATGATCTTGCGGCTGAAAAGCACCGGCGCCTTCAATTCGGCCGATTATTTCGCCCTGCAGGGCGGTGCCGGCTCCGCACTTGGCGGCGATCTCATCGGCTCCGACACGATTTCCGTCGGACCCGGCAAGACCGCATCGAAGACCATCACGGTCGAGCCGGAAGTGGCAGCACTCGGCTTCGTCGCGCTGATCAGGGAACCCGGCGGACGCAACTGGCGTACCACCAAATCGGTTTCGTCGGGATCGAAATTCACCGTCAATGTGAAGCTCGGCAGCGGCGGCATTTCCGCCTAAAGCGCGTCGCGTTTGAACGGATTCAGGCGACGCGCTTTAGGTCTTTGTTTTTATGCATGTCGTTCTCTCAAAACCGTGACCACTTTTGAGCGACATGCATTGGGCGGCGAATCCGCAAAGCCGCGCGAGGCGATGAGCAGGAAGCAGAGAGTGCCGGCATGAACGATGCAAACAGGGTGCTGTGGTCGGAGGGACTGTTCCTCCGCACCCAGCATTTCCAGCAACAGGACCGCTTCTTCGAAGCGACGGTGCGCGGCGCCTTGCAGGCCGGGCATCTGCATACGTTCGGCTTTCGAACGCTGATGCTCGATCAGGCACAGCTCGATGCCGGCCAGATTTCGGTGCTCTCGGCACGCGGCATCTTTCCAGACGGGACGCCGTTCGCGATCCCCGAGACGATGGATGCGCCGCGGCCGCTGGCGGTGACGCCGGAGATGGGCGCTGGACCGGTGCTGATAGCGCTGCCGCTCGAGCCGCCAGGCGGCGTCGGCTTCGACCCCGCTCACGCCGAGCCGTCCGGCGCGCGCTATCGCGGCCGGATCGTGTCGGTGCGCGACGCCGTGCATGGCGGCTCCGATCCCGAGGAAATCGAGATCGCACGGCCGCAGGCGCTGTTGCTGGCGCCGGGCACGGCCGTCGGCGGCTACACCGCGCTGCCGGTGGCCGAACTCAAGGGCGTGCGCGCCGATGGCGGCGTGGCCTTGGACGACACCTTCCTGCCGCCGACCTTGGTCATCGGCGCGGCGTCCTGGTACAGCCGGCTGCTGCAGGAAGTGGTCACCGGACTCGACCAGATCGCCGAGGCGCATGGCAAGATGGTGCTGGGCGGCCCCGGGCGCAGCGTCGAGGATCTTCTGATCCTCAATTTGGTCAACGCCGCGCGGCCGCGGCTGGCGCACATGCTGGCGCAGGATGTCTTCCATCCAGCCGAGGTCTATATGGAGCTGGCCGGTCTCGCCGGCTCGATGGCGACCTATGGCTCGAGCGCAAGGCGGCTCGGCGAACTGCCTGTCTACGACCACATGGCGCCCGGACCCGCCTATTCGGCGCTGGCCGATGCGCTGCGTTCGCTGATCCTCAGCCTGCGCTACATCGAGCCGAAATCGCGCGCCCTGCCGGTCATGCGCCATGCCACCAATGTGTGGAAGATCCGCATCGACAACCCGAAACTTCTGGTGGCGAGCCGCATCGTGGTGCGGATCGGCTCCGAACTGTCGGAGGATGCCTTGCGCAAGATTTTCGTCAACCAGGCGACCGTCGGCTCGGCCAGCGAATTCGAAGGGCTGTGGAAATCACGCCTGCCCGGCATTCCGCTGAAGCCCCTGCATTCGCAACCGCGCGAAATTCCCTATGACGGCGACCGGCTGTGCCTCGAACTCGACCAGAAAAGCGAGCACTGGGCCTCGCTGCTCGAAGCGCCCGGTTTCGTGATCGGCGTTTCGGGCGTGCTGCCCAGCGAACCGCAGGTCGACTGCTACTCGGTCAACAGGTGAGATGATGAGCAGGGACGATCCATTCGGACTGTCCGAGGATCGGGAGCGGACGCGCATTCGGCTGAGCGGAGCGCCAACGCCGCGCGCCATGCCGCTGCCGGCGTCAGGGGTGACCGCGAAACGCTCCGCGCGCGCGCATCCGAACGTGCTCGTCAACGCGTTCTCGCCGCTGCTGGAATTTGCACCCGAACTCGAAAACGCGCAGCCGCCGGAGAACCCGGAAGCCCTGCGCACCAGGCTGCTCGACGAACTTGTGCGCTGCCGCGACACCACCATGGCGCAGGGCTCCTCGCTCGAGCGCGCCGACCAGGCCGCGTGGCTGGTGGCTGCGTTGCTCGATGATCTGGCGCTGAATACGCCGTGGGGCGGAGCCAGCGCATGGCCACGCCAGCCGCTGGTGGTGATGCTGCGCGGCGACGTCGATGCCGGCGCGCAGTTCTTCGCCCGGCTCGAAGAGCTTGAACGCCATCCCAATCGCGACCGCGAAATGCTGGAGTTGCAATATCATTGCATGGCGCTCGGCTTCCGCGGCAAATATCGCGTGCCGGGCCGCTCCGGCGACCGTTCGCTCAATGCGGTGCGGGTGGCTGCAGCGCGTTTCCTGCGCGACAGCGACGCCGAAGGCGCACCGCTGTCGCCCAACTGGAAGGGCGTGATCGCCTCCGACGAACCGCAGCGCTTCATCGTGCCGATCTGGGTGATGGTTGCGGCGGCGGCGGTGATCGCCACCGCCATCCATATCGGCCTGTCGATGAGCCTGAGCAGCCAGGCGGTCGAGCTTTCGGGGCTGGTTCGCGCCTTGCCGCCGCCGACGCGTACGGATGTAACCCGCACTTCGCCGAAGGTCGACGCGCCGCCGCCGGTGGCGGTGGATTTCGCGCTGCTGCCGGAGTTCCAGGCGGCAGCACCGGACGAGCTCAAGAGAGCGCTGAGCGGCACGGAGAGCGTGTCGCTGGCCCGGCTGGTCATTCAGGCCTCCAACCCCGAACTCTTCCAGTCGTCGCGGGCGCAGCTGTCCGACGGCTTCGATCCGCTTATCGCCTCGGTCGCCAAGGTGATCCTAGAAAACCAGGAGCTGATCGGCGATATCACCGTGGTCGGCCACACCGACGGCGTTCCCTTGCAAAAGACCAACCCACTGTCCACCAACCAGCGGCTGTCGGAAGCCCGCGCCGCGGAAATTGCCGATATCCTGATTCAGAACGGCGTGCCGAAGGAGCGCGTGCGCTCCGAAGGCCGGGCCGCCACCGATCCGGTGGCCGACGACGGCACACGCGAAGGGCGGGCCTTGAACCGCCGCGTCGAAGTGCTGGTCGAAAAGAGGCTGTGACATGTTCATCCTGCGCTTCCTCTGGGCGGTCCTGACTTCGCGTTTCCTGTGGACGCTGATCGGCCTGGCGCTGCTGTCGCTGATCATCTGGGTATTCGGCCCGATCGTACGGGTCGGCGACTATGTGCCGATGGCGTCGGAGACGGTGCGCATCGTCATCATCGCTCTTCTGGTGATCTTCTGGCTGATCTGGCTGATCGTCGCGCAGCGCCGCGCGATCCGCGCCAACCGCATGTTCGTCGCCGAGATTTCCGCCCCGGTCGAGGAAAAGCGGCTCAGCCCGGGCGAGGAAAACGTCGCCGCGGTCGGCGCCAAGTTCCAGGACGTCATGGTCGAGTTGAAGCGCCGCAAGCTCGGCGGCCGCAAGTTCCTGCGCGAGATGCCGTGGTATGTGATCGTCGGCCCCCCGGCGACCGGCAAGACGACGGCCTTGCGCCAATCCGGCCTCAACTTTCCGATCGACCTCACCGACGATCTGCAGGGCATCGGCGGTACCCGCAACTGCGACTGGTTCTTCTCCGAAAACGCAGTGATGATCGACACCGCCGGGCGCTATGTCCAGCAGGAAAGCCAGCCCGATGTCGACGCCGTGGAATGGCTGGGCTTCCTCGACCTGTTGAAGAAGCACCGTGGCCGCCGTGCGCTGAACGGCGTCATCGTTGCGCTTGGGATCGACGCGCTGTCCGAGGGCGACGAAGCCGTCAAGGCGCATGGCCGCAAGATCCGCAGGCGCCTGGCCGAACTCGAGGAGCGGCTGGAGATCCGCCTGCCGGTCTATCTGATGCTGACCAAGGCCGACCTGATCAGAGGCTTCGAGGCCTTCTTCGGCGGCCTGTCGACGGCGGCGCGCGAACAGGTATGGGGGACGACCTTCCCGCTCGATGCACGCGTCGACGCCAAGACGATCGCGGGCGAAATCACGACGCTGTCGAGGGAGCTGGAAAAGCGGCTGGTGCCGCGGCTGGAGGATGAGGACAAGCTGGCCGAACGGGCCGAGATCTTCCGCTTTCCCGCACAGCTGCAAAGCCTGTCCGAGCCGATCCAGGTGCTGGTCGAGGCGATGTTCGGCGAGAGCCGCTACGAGGAGGCAGCCTGGCTGCGCGGCCTCTATCTGACCTCGGCGACCCAGGAAGGCGCGCCGATCGACCGGCTGACCGCGGCGCTGGCCTCCTCCTTCGGCCTGCCGGCACGACGCACGATGCCGGCGCAGCGCTTCGAGAAGCGCAGCTTCTTCCTCAAGAACCTTCTGACCGAGGTGATCTTCAAGGAGGCCGGGCTTGGCACCTTC
The DNA here is from genome assembly GCF_040320205.1 of Mesorhizobium sp. M0761. NCBI lineage: Bacteria > Pseudomonadati > Pseudomonadota > Alphaproteobacteria > Hyphomicrobiales > Phyllobacteriaceae > Mesorhizobium > Mesorhizobium sp. M0761. The sequence goes on along the minus strand of NZ_JAMYPF010000016.1, from coordinate 33,359 downwards.
GATCCGCTGGCGCAGCGCCGCCGCAGCTGGATCTGGCGCGGTGCCGCCGCTGCCTGCGCGGCTGCGGCCATACTCGCCGGCGGCCTGTTCACCTGGTCCTACTACGACAACCGCAACGCCATCGCCGCGCAAGCCGGCCAGTTCGAAGCACTGCAGGCGCCGCTGACGTCGACCGCCGCGACGCCCGCCTCGGTGCTGCAGCCGGCTATGGACGTTGCGCTGACCGCCATGGACGAAGTCGTCAATGCCAGGACTGCGCCTCCGAACAAGGCGCAGGACCTGCTCGGGCCATCGGCTTCGGCCGAGATGATGCGGGCGCAGACCGACACCTATGACCACGCTCTGCGCAACGTGTTGGAGCCGCGCATGGTGGCGTTGCTGGAAGCGACCATGTGGCGGCAGATCCGCGATCCGGACTTCATGCTGGGCGCACTCAAGACCTACCGCATGATGACCGGCCTGTCTCAGATGGACTCCGACTTCGTCGAGAATTGGTGGGTGAACGACCTGCCCGAATTCGCGCCGGCCGCGCCCTTCCCGACCGCCGATGCCGAAGAACACCAGTTGGCCGCGATCCGGCGCATGGCGGTCGATGATAGCTACATCACACCCGACCAGGCGCTGGTCGCCGAAGCGCTGAAAACGGTCTGCACGATCTCGCTGCCGGCGCGGGCCTACAAGCAATTGCTGGCCGATCCGGCGGTGGCCGGATTGAAGGAATGGATCCCCGCCAATTTCGCCGGGCCGAACGGCGCCAAGGTGTTTTCGCGACGCTCCGACAAGACGCTGCGCGTCGGCATATCAGGCGCCTTCACCTATGACGGCTTCCACGATGCGATCCTCGACCGGGTCGAGGATGTCGCCGCCCAGGCGGCACTCGACCGCGCCGTGTTTGCCGGCGGCTGTTCTGAAAACTCCGAGACCTCGGTGTCGGCGCTGTCGGAAGACATCCTGAAGCTTTACTATGACGACTATATCGCGCAGTGGGACAGTTTTTTGCGCGACATGCGGCTGGCGCCGCTCAGCGACCTCAACATTGCCAGCGAGAATCTGAAAGACCTTTCCAGCGCCGATTCCGCGCTGAAGCGGCTGCTGACGGCGGTGGTCCAGGAGGTCGACCTCACCCGCTCGGACGAGGCGCCGACCGACGACAAGGCGGCGGCGAAGGGCGGCTCGAAACTGCTGGGCAAACTCGGCAAACTGGGCAAGATCGTCAAGACTGGCGCCAAGCTGCTGCCGCGCGCAGGATCGGCCAGCGAAGTCGACCTGACCGGCACGCTGGTGGCCGAACACTTCAAGCCGCTCAAGAGCACGATTGCCGAGGTCGACGGCCAGCCGCCGGCGCTCGATGCCGCGGTCGTTGCGCTGACGGCGCTGTCCAATGTGCTGCAAACGGTGACCGCCAATCCCGACCCGCAGGACGCGATCAAGAAACAGGGCGGGCTGGCCGAACTGACCGGCGCCGTCGCCCGCCAGGCACAGATCCTGCCCGACCCGGTCAACACCTGGCTGAGCGGCATTGCCGGCGACACCAGCGGGTTGACGCAGAAGGCCGTGGCCTCCGAGCTCAACGCCATCTGGCGCGCCGATATCCTGCCCTTCTGCCAGGCCGCGCTCAACGACCGCTATCCGTTCAGCCCAGACAGCGCCGTCGACGTCAATGTGCGCGACTTCGCCCGCCTGTTCGGACCGGCGGGCATGATCGACGGCTTCATCAACGACCATCTGCTCGGCTATGTCGACACATCGGCGCAGCCATGGAAATGGCGCGCCGATTTCGGACTCGATCCGTCGGCGCTTGCCGCCTTCGAGCAGGCGCGGCGCATTCGCGACGATCTCTTCCCTGGCGGCCAGGGCCCGGTGATGGCCTTTACGCTGGAGCCGACAGACCTGTCGCCCAACGTCACCCGTGTCACGCTCAATCTCGACGGCCAGAACCTGGTCTATTTCAACAATGCGACGCGGCCGCAACCGATGACCTGGCCCGGCAAGGACGGCACCGGCGTCATCTCGCTCGCCTTCCAGCCGATCGACGGCTCGCCCGAAATCATGCTCAACGAGACGGGTAGCTGGGCGTGGCTGAGGATGCTGCGCGGCGGCCGCTTTACCGGCACCTCGCTGTCCGACGTCTACAGCCTGCGGCTGGGGACGAAAGGCATGTACGCCGACTTCAAGCTGAAGGCGGCCAGTGTCGAGAACCCCTACAACCTCCAGATGTTCAAGAAATTCTCATGTCCGCCGCAGATCTGAACATCGGCTTCTTCGGCAAGATTCCGGCGACCGGAGATTTCGTTGCCGTAAACCTGCCGCGGACCTTCATCGACCGCTGGGACCGCTGGATGTCGATGGAGTTGCGCGAGAGGCCAGACGAGGGGGAATTGGATTCGCGTGTTTGGCGCTTCATCGTCAAGAGCGGCATTTTCGGCGACCGGCCCTGTGCCGGCGCATGGCGCATGAGCGAGGACCGCGTGGGACGCCGCTATCCGTTCGCGATCATCGGGATTGGGGCTACACCGGCACCTGACGATGCATGGTTCGACGGCGTTGCGTCAATCGTTGATGAAGCGGTCGAATTGCAGAGGACGCAGTCCTGGATAGCCGAAGGCTTGGCCAACCTTGCCGCGCCCAGCAACAGCCATGGCGATCCGAACCGGATTGGCTTCTGGCTCGACGACTGGTCGGTGCATGAGTTCGCGTTCTCGGATATTCACGACCTGGCGGCCAACGCCCTGCCGAAAATGCGCGCCCCGCGCCCTGAGACGGAATAGCTCTGATGGGCAGCACAGTCTTTGCTGAAGGCATGGGCTTCTTCCACAAAGGAAGCGGCGGCAAGGGCGTGGCGCCGGGAGATGTGTGCTTGAGCCCGCCTTCCCCGCCGGCAGGCCCGGTTCCGGTTCCATACGTCAACATGCTGTCTTCCAGCGATCTCACCAAAGGCAGTAAGAGCGTCAAGATCGAAGGCAATCCGACCGCGCTCGAAAGCTCGTCGGAGGTTGCGACCAGCACCGGCAACGAGCCGGCCACCCAAGGCCTCGGCGCGGGGGTCATAACGCACAAGATCAAGGGCAAGGGAGTGTTCAAGCTCTGGTCGTTCGTCGTCAAGGTGGAGGGTAAGGGTGTCTGCCGCCATGGCGACACCATGGAGCAGAACACGGCAAGTCCACTCCCGAACACCATCGATACCGCCGCCTTGGTCAACTTCCGCAATGCTCTTCTGGTGAAAGAGAAGAAGAAATGCACGACCGATTATTGCTACGACGATCATTACACCCAGCCAACAGGCCCGCAGAAAGCCAAGGTTCAGAACCGGCCATGCTGGGAATGCAAACGTAACCTTGACAGGTTGAAGAAACGCACGACCGGCAAGAACAAGACCGCGATCAAGCGACTGGAGGCCAAGGTCAACCGGCAAATTTCGGGGAAGGAAGCCCCGCTGATCGCCGATCACCAGCCGACGCAGAAGGCAGCGTGGTACGCGGGTGGATGCAATATAGAGATCGTCCCACAAGGCTTCAAGGATGCGATGAAAGCGCTTTACGTCAGGCCGCATTGCTCCAGCCACAGCAACAGCCAGCCGGGCCGGCAGTCGAAGGTGGACAACAAGGCGATTAGGAAGTTCATGAACGCTCGGGGGATCTAGGCGATGAGTGCAACGGGTTTTGCCGATCTCGACGCTGACTATACGGCGATAATCGATGCGTGGACCGCAGAGCTCCACGCCGTCATGCCGGCGATCGAGGAATGGTGGGGCGCACTGCAGCAGCGCCTGAACGCCTCCGGTGAGAACATAGCCAATCTGCATTGGCCCGCCGGGCTGGTGGCCCATCCACGGATTCTGGCGATCTACCGCAAGCACTACTTCAAGGTTCACGGCCTGAACCTTGAACGGTACGCCCGACAGACCGATGATGACAACGAGGACGATGAATCGAACTGGGGTGAGGATGGCGACGAAGCGGACGCCAGCGGTCCCGTGCCGCCCAATCTGCTGCTGGTCGAAATGATGTCCGAATACGACACGGAACTATTCAAGTACTTCAAGTACTTCGTCTATGTCCCGATCGGCGAGGATCCATCTCTCGAAATGTGCTGAGGCTAGAAGAAGATGGCAATGCGGATTGATCATAGTGTCGAACTCGGCCTGAACCGGCTTCTCAACGCACCCCAGGACGTTGTCGGTCCCGATCATGGAATCCGCCTCTCGCGCCGCGAGGCCTCTGCTGCCTATAGGTCCCTGTTCAAGGCCTACCTCGCTGACTTGCAGGAGACGTTCGAGGTGGCTTCCGAGATCTGGGAAGCTGGCCTCGACGAACTGGTCGATGGCGGCCTGACCGTCAATCAAGCGATCACGGCCCAGCTGGATGATGCAGCGGCCGGCCCGGCGAATCATCCGGCGGTGGTGTGGCTCGTGCGGGAATACTGGCTGCGATGCGTTGCGGTGGGGGAAACGCTGCCCGCGGCCGACCGCCTCGCGCCTGAGGTGTTCCTGCTGCAATGGGTCGTCGATGAAGGCAACAAGGAATATGTAGAACTGCTGACGGCCATGCCCTATTGGCCGATCGGGCTTGATGAAAACGGCCGGTGGTGCTGAACGATGGCCTTCGATGTCTGGCTGGAAAACAGGACACCCTTCGCCGCCGCGACGCACGTCCAATTGAATGCTGACGGCCAAGAAACTCTGATTGTCATGCTATCGGCAAGTTTCACGGCGACGGATGAAGGAAAGGAATTCCAGCCAGCGGCCGAACAGGTGCCGGTGATCTTTGGCGATGAGCCTTTTGGCGATCCGGCCCTTTCATCGACCCGCTACGAAGCGGACATCGCGCCCGTCAAGCCTGGCGCCGAGGTGATCGTGAATGGCGTCGCGCACGCGCCGGATGGAAGGCCGGTACGCGAGATGCAGGTTGGCCTGCGTGTCGGTAACTCGATCCGCAAGGTATTGCAGGTCGTCGGGGAGCGGATCTACGACTCCGGCGGCTACAGCGCACCGGCGCCTTTCCGGACCATGCCGATCGTCTATGAACGCACCTATGGCGGCACTTTGGAAGACTTGCGCACGGACCAGCGCAACCCAGTCGGCGTGGGGTACCATAACGCCCGGTCTGCAGATCCTGCGGTCAGAACCGAGGCGCCCAACGTCATGTATCCGGGCGAAGCGCAAGCCCGACCTGGGGAATCCCTGAGGCCGGCGGGATTCGGGACGATTGGCCGGGGCTGGCAACCGCGCCTGGCTTTCGCCGGAACCTACGACAAGGCTTGGCTCGATTCCCAATGGCCGCTCGCTCCCAAAGACTTCGACACGCGGCATTATATGTGCGCCCCAGCCGATCAGCAGATGGCCGGCATCGGCAACGGCGAGGATATCACGGTGATCGGCATGACGGCTTCGGGCAGATGGGATTTCCGCCTGCCGCGCATCACGGCCCCGCTTCGGCTCATTTATGACGATCGTGTAGAAGAAAACGCGTTCAAGCCTGACACCGTGCTCATCGAGCCTGACTTGAAGCGCGTGACCCTTAAGGCTCGTTTGGCAGTGGTAATCCGGCGCAACGTGCCGGCGCTGCGGGAAATCGCCTTCGGCCACATTTCTCCTGTTTGGATCAATGCGCGCCGCAAGCGAAAACTCTATCTCAATCTTCTCGGCGGCGACGGGGCCCTGCGCGATCGCTCGGCGTGGCAGCCGTGAAGCGGCCGCTCTACATCTCGGTTGGTGGCGCCGTCACGCCTGCTGGATTGAACGCGCGCCAGACCATCTCAGCCATTCGCGCCAACCTGTCAGCATTTCAGGAGGTGCCTCTTTCAGAGCCGTTTCCCACCACACAGATCGTGGCACGCATTCCAGCCAAGGCGGGCCTGCGACGCAATGACGGGGTATGGCTCGCCAGCATGGGCGCCCGCGCTCTCAAGGAGGCGATGCTCGACAACAAGGCAACGCCGGACCAGACCGCTGTTCTGCTCGCGCTGCCGGAGAGTTTCCGCGACCATCCAGCGTATGAAGAAGTCGAGCGGGGGCGCCTTTTGAATGCCATTTTCGAGCGATGCGGCCTGCGCTTCAATGCCGGCTCGCGCGTATTTGACGGCGGTGCCGCAGCCAGCGCCGGACTGCTCGACTATGCCGGCGACATGCTAGAATCCGGGACCGTCGCGCAGGTGCTGCTGGGTGGTGTGGACAGCCTCGTCAACGGGACCGACATTGCGCGCTTGATGCGAGCCAATCGTCTGAAATCCGAAAACAATGCTCAAGGGGCAGTCCCTGGCGAGGGCGCTGTCTTCGTGCGCCTGACGCGAGCGCCGGGGAGCGGGCCGGCTGCAATGATTTGCGGGGCGGGCCTGGCTCAAGAGATCGACAGCGTTCTTTCCGAACGCCAGAGTCAAGGCCGTGCGATGGTGGCTTCGCTGCTTGCTGCCTTCAGCGGGTCCGGACCCAAGGAACCCGATATCGAGTTCCTTGTCAGCAATGGAAACGGGGAACGGTACAGCGGGCTCGAACAACTGGTCGGTCGCTCGCGCTTCTACCGCACGCACCGCGAGATATTCCCGACAGCCTACCCTGCGATGACGGTCGGCGACATTGGAGCCGCTAGTGCGGCACTTGTTCTGATGCTGGCGGCCGACAGTTTTATAAGCGGTTACGCGCCGGGCCGCGTCGCAGCCTGCGAGCTTGCATCCGAGGGTGGCAACCGGTCGGCGATCGCGCTTACCGACCTCCGCCAACGCTGAACGGAGGGACAAGCCTTCCCTCGGCGAAAGCGATCACATCCACGCCGGGAACTTGCGTGTCCTGCGCCAGTCTGCCAGCGGCGCCTCGGGCGTGGCGATTGCCGCGCGCAACGCATCCACCCTGAGCCTGCGCATCGAACGGAACAGACGATGGTTGCGCCCGCCGCGCCCTTCGTCCCACCATGCTTCGACGCGATCGGCGGCCGGCAGCGAGCTGTCGTCGAGTTGGGCAAACCCCTCGCCAAGAACAGCTGGATCGGCAACGAAAAGGTCGGTGTCGCCGAAGTCCACCTCGAACAGATCGCGAAGTGCTGCACCCGCTGCGGATGCCAGTTCCGGCTCGCGCATCTTCTCGATCAGCCACGGCACCACCGCTTGGTCGCCGAGCAGCCCGATCGATGCCGTGGCCGCGATGCGCAAGACAGGCTGTCCGAGACGTGATTGCAGCCAGGCCTTGCCGGCCTTCGGCGGCGTCGTCAGCAGGCGCAACTCGATCGCCGCCTGCGCATGGTCCGTCTCCGTCAGCACGATCTTGTCGATCACCGAGTGCGCGGACCGAGCCTCGCCAAGCAGGCAAGCAGCGAAGGCGGCCGCAAGACGTTCTTTCGTTGTCTCGCCGTCAAGCCCAGCCAGGACTTCCGGAAGCAGGTCGCGCCGCCTGAGCACGCCGGCGAGCCGGACGGCGCGCCAACGCACGTTCGCATTGGAATGGCTGGCCAGATCATGCAGGCGCTGTCCCGGATCGACGCGATGATGCCAGAGCGCAGATAGCCCAAGACAGCGCAGCCGCGCGTCGCGCGTGTCCAGCCACTGCGCCACGAACGGGCGCAGGTTTTCGCCCGGCGTGCGCGCGATCGCGGCAGACAGGCTCGATATGCCGGCGTCACCTAGGCTTGCGCCCGCGTCGATTGCAGAGGTCACCAATTTGGCATCGCTCCAACGCATTGCCAGAGTGCCAAGCACGAAAATCTCGCCCGGTTCGGCGTAGTCGGCGAAGCGCGCTTGAGCAGCTTCCCAACCGGCCTTGCCGGCTGCCATGAGCCCTTCGAGATTGGCTTCGAGACGCTGGTCGATGCGGCCGATATCGGTCTCGTCGAGGATTGGACCGTCGATCTCCAGACGACGTCGAAGCCACAGGAACGCCGCGTCCTCGGCGTGTTGGTCCACGATCGCCGCAATGGTCGCGATGCTGTGCATCGGCAATGCCTCAGTTAAGATGCACGGCCCCGCCGCGGATGCGGTTGGTGCCACTGGCCTGGCTGGTCAACTGGGTGCCACGAATGGTCACGCGTCCATTCTTCTCCAGAATGATCGATGCCAGGCCGCAGCGCAGTTCAATGCGCTCATCGCCGTTGATGACGACACGTTCGCCGTCGCGGACGACTTCGAGGCTCCTGCCGCGGGGCGCAGGATCGACGATGCGCCCGACCACCAGCGGCCGCGCCGGGTCGCCGCCCTCGAAGAGCAAAGCCAGTTCGGATCCGACGGCCGAAACGTCCAGCTCCGTCAGGCTGCGCGCCGCTATCGCGGTCTCGCGCGGATTGCCGACGAAGACAACCAGCGGCGCCCCGCCTTGGAAGCCGATCAGCAGGCCGATCACGACGCCGTCGATACGCTCCAGCACTTCCATGATGATGCCCTCAATTGTTGTTGATCGTGCTGCCCTTGACGATCACCTCGCCGTCGGCCTTGACGGTGATCTTGCCGCTGCCCTTGAGGGTAATATCCTTCCCATCAGCGACAATGGTGCCATCCTTTTTCATCGTGATCGAGGCCGAACCGCATTTGAGCGTGATCGAGTCGGCCGCCTCGATCATCAGATTCTTGCCGACCTTGATCACACTGTCTTCGGCTATCTGGATTCCGCTGCCTTTGCCGACCTTGAGCGCGTGCCCGCCGCCGACATCGGTTGCGTCGTCCGCAGCGATTTTTGCCGACCTGCCCTTGCCGATCTGCGACGACTGTGCCCCGCCGATGGTGAAACTCTGATCGGCGCCAACATTGACGCTTTGCGCCGCCGCGATGTTCCAGCTATCAGCCGCGCCGATATCGTGGCTCTGCGCCGCGCCCACAGTGACCGACCGCGTCGCACCGATCGTGTTCGCCTGCGGACCGCCCACGGTCCGGGTCTCGGATGCACCAACGCTATCGACGCGTGCTGCGCCAACGGTCACCGTCTGCACAATCGCGACGGTCTGGGTGTGGTTGGCGCCGACCGTCTCGGTCGAGTTCGAGCCGATGTTGATCGTCTCATCGACCCCCACCGTCAGTGAGCGGTTCTTGCCCACCGTCTCGGTGTCGTTCGACCCGATATTGGTGGTCTGGTCGACACCGACCTTGACCGTCTTGTTGTTGCCGACGTCCTCGTCGAGGTTGTGGCCGACGGAGTGCTTGGCGTCGTGGTCGATGCGGTCGGACTGGTCGTGCTGGACCAGCTTCTGGCGATCATTCTTGATCAGAAGGTGGTGGTCCTTCTGCGCCTGGAAGTTGACCAGCTCCGAGCCGGCCTTGTCCTCGAACATCAGTTCGTTGTAGCCGCCACCGCCCTTCGACGAGTTGGACTTCCAGCCGGACTGCGTGGCGTTGCCAGGCAGTCCGTAGGGCGGCATCTGCGAGGCGTTGTAGACCCGGCCGGTGATGATCGGCAGGTCCGGATTGCCTTCGATGAAATCGACGATGACTTCCTGGCCGATGCGCGGGATCTGGATGAAGCCCCAGCCGCTGCCGGCCCAGGTCTGCGACACCCGCACGAAGCAGGAGCTCTTCTGGTCCTTCTTGCCGAGGCGGTCCCAGTGGAACTGCACCTTCACCCTGGCATATTTGTCGGTGAAGATCTCCTCGCCGGACGGACCGACCACGGTCGCCGTCTGCGGCCCGCGCATGATCGGCCTTGGCGTGATGCGCGGCGGCCGATAAGCAACTGAGGTCGGCGCCACACCGAGCACCACCTTGAAATTCTCGCCATCGGTGTCGACGCCGGCGCGATAGCCCGGATCGAACAGCCGGTACTCGGCGCTGATCACCAGATACTCCTTGTTCTGGTCGTCGCGCGGAAAGCCGTCGAGCTTGAAGGTGCAGCCGGAGAACAGGCCGCGCACCGTGCCGACGGCGGCAATGCGCAGGTGTGGCGCCTGGATTTCTTCGCGCCTGATCGCCGCCAGGCTGTCGCCGCGCCCGACTTCCAGATGCGCGCCGGGGTGGCGATAGTTCTCGCCCGCGGCCTGCTTGTGGCCGAAGGGCTGCGCCGACTTCGCCATCAAATCGGCGGCGGGTTTTTCGAAGTCATAATCGGTGTGGGCATAGGCGCCGGGGCGCACCGCGCTGCCTGGAATCCAGTCGGTGATGTATTCGACGTCGCGGCGCGAGCCCTGCCCTTCGAACTGATATAGCACCGTCTCATAGCCCGGCGCCGGCTTGAGCTTGCTCATGGCGTCGGCCAGGATCAGTGTGTGCTCACCCTCGGCATGCTCGAAGAAGTACATTATGCCTTCATGCTCGAGCAGCCGCTGCACGAAATCGAGGTCGCTCTCGTCGTACTGCACGCAATATTCGCGCGGCGGATAGGAGCCTTGCAAGCGCTTCTCGAACTTGGCGATGCCGCCATATTTGGAGAAAATCTCCTCCACGATCTCGACGGCGGTCTTGTCCTGGAAAATGCGGCAGTCGGTGGTATTGCCGAGGAACCACAGCCACGGCCTGACGACCGCCTCATAGTGAGCCAGCCGATCTTCGATGCGGGTAAGGCGAAACTCGGCGATGAGGCCGCTGAACCAGCGCTTGGGGTCGGCCTCGCCTTCGATCGAAACGGCGCCGCCCAGCATCTTCAGCGGGTCGATATCGGCATTGGTCGAAACAAATCCAACGGTGTAGGCAAGGCAGCGGCTGATCTCGTCGCGGCCGACGAGATGCGTGAAAGTCAACAGTTCGGCGCCGACCGGCGTCTGCACAAGCGCGGCGCGTTGTTCACTCGGCATGGGTCGTGCCCCTCCTGAGCGCTAGTGTGGCAGGTTCGAAGCCCTTCTTGTGTTAACGACCTCACGTTCAGGGATATTTCGCAACTTGCCACCCAAGCCATGTTGAGCCTACCACATGTTCTATGGCAGACCAAAGAGGACAAGCGGCAGGCCGTTGCTGTTTGCGCCGCTTTCGCCAGTGTGAAACGCCGCTCTCCCGCTGTGCCCGCAAGCTGCTAGACTGTGGCACATCGGATCAATGGAAACGGCAGCGGTCGACGGTCCATAGCGCATGTTCATCAGTCTGCAGATCAGCAATGTCGATGTCCTGCCTGCCGGGCTGCCGCCCGGCTACGCATCGCGCGACCGCGGCTTCGAGATCGGGCGGGAGAACTGCGCCTGGACCTTGCCCGATCCGGACAAGTTCATCTCCGGCCGACATTGCGAAATCCGCTACGAAGGCGGCGCCTTTTTTCTCCACGACGTCTCGCGCAACGGCACATTCGTCAACGGGTCGAGCCAGCGCCTGACCGGCCCGCATCGGTTGGCGCAAGGTGACCGGCTCCGGATCGGCCGCTATATCGTCTCGGTGTCGATCGATGACGGGAACCCAGCCTTCGGTGGCCATGGTTCGACGCAACGGCAGATGCCCGTTGCCGGATCCTTTCCAGACCATGTCGCATCGCCACGGTCACCGACCGCGCCACCCGCTTCGGTCTCCAGCCGGCCGCAGCAAGCCGACGAGATCCTGCGCGCGATTGCCGCCGGCGCCGGCATTCCGCCAGAGGTGCTTTTGCTGCGCCAACCGCAGGAGGTAGCCGGCGAGATCGGCGCGGTGCTGCGCATCGTCGTCGACGAGCTGGTGTTGCTGTTGAAGGCGCGCGCCGCTGCAAAAGTCCTGGCCAAGACCAGCGACCGGACCATGATCAATTCCGCCGACAACAATCCGCTGAAGTTCGTGCCCGGGACAGACGAAATCCTCGACATCATGTTCGCGCGGCGCAGGGCCGGCTATCTCGATGCCAGGCACAGCATCGAAGACGCTTTCCACGACCTCAAAACACATGAATTCGCCACCTTCGCCGCCATGCAGGCAGCGCTGTCGCGGTTGCTTGACGATCTGTCGCCCGAGGCGATTGCGAAAAAACTGCCGCCATCCTCCTTTGCCTCGAAGAAGACGCGCGCCTGGGACGCGCTGGTCGCGACCTGGCGGGCCAAGGAGGAAGCGCACGAGAACGGCATGCTGGACATATTCCTCACCTATTTCAGTGAAGCCTATGCCAAGGCCGCCAAACAGAAGACCGGCAAGGGCTAAGCCCGCGCACCGCTGAAGACACCGTGAAGGCGACCCGAGCACGGGCCGGCCACCAAAATTGCGCCGGGTTTCCATCGCAACCTTCTGAGACTACGATCACATACGACGATTGAGCACGCGGGTACGGTTGGTCGACCTCGGGGGTCTGCGGCACATGTCATGTCACGGCGAGATAGCGTCCTGCGGTCCGCGTTTGCGCGGACATGGCGCTGTGCGTCGCGGCGCGCGGGCGTAGAGGCAGGGATCGGCGATGAGCTCGAAGGATGATCCTTTCGATCCGACCGGCAAAACCGTCATCCGCCCCAGCCGCCCCAATCCCGGCCGCAAGCAAAAGACGGTTCTCGCCCGCGATGCGCCGGCCCCCGGCAGTACGGTGATCGCCCCTGCCAGCGTCCCGGAACCCACGGTTTTCGATCCCAACGCCGGCCGCCAGCCGCCGTCCGACGTCACGGGGACGGTGATCTATCAGGGAACGCCCTTCGCCAACGCGCCGGCCGATCCGCCCGTTCACGGCTCAGCCGGGACGGCGGGGAAAACGCCATGGGATGCGCTGCTCGGCGCCAGCGATGCCGTCGATTATGGCGCGGCCAACCCGATCGTCGCTGCCGCGGCGCCCTTGCTGATACTGCTTGGGCATCTGCGGCTGATGGCTGTCGAAAGACCGGCCGAGCCGCTGGCGCAGCATGTCGCCGGCCTGATCGAGGATTTCGACCGCAAGATCGCCAGGACCGATACCTCGGAAGAGGATGCGCGCATCGCCAGCTATGTGCTTTGCGAAACCGCCGACGATATCGTCGCCAATCTGCCCGGTTCCAGCCGGGATGCGTGGGCGCAGCACGCCATGCTGCAGCGCTTCTTCCAGGTCAAACCCACCGGCGCCGGTTTTTTCCAGGCGCTGAACACGGTGCTGGCGACGCCGGAACCTCATCGCAATCTCATCGAGCTGATGCATGTCTGCCTGTCGCTTGGCTTCGAAGGCCAGTATCGCGGCCAGCCGCGCGAGAGCCTCGAACGGGTCCGCCGCGACGCCTACGAGACATCAGCCTATTTCCGCGTCCTCGGTGACGACGACATCTCGCCGCGCCGGCAAGGCTTGTCGGTCACATCGGCGCAAGGCTCCAGGCGGGTTCCGCTCTGGGCCATAGCCGCTGCAACCGCGGCAGTTTTGACCGCAGCCTTTTTCACGCTGCGCGTGCTCATCACCAATGATGGCGAGGCTGTTGCCGGCGAGTTGCTGGCGCTCAATCCGGCGACGCCGGTCACCATCGAGCGCACCGGTTTCGTGCCGCTGACCGAGGAGGTGAAAGTCGTCGCAGCGCCAACGACGATTGCGCAGGTCGATCGCATCCGCACTGCCTTGGCCAAGGAGATCGAAGGCGGCGGCGTCAGCGTCGGCACTAAGGGTGATTTCATCATCGTGGAAATCAGCAACGCCCTGCTGTTCCAGTCGGGACGAGCCGAGGTCAAGCCGGAGTTCGAGCCGGTGGCCGCCAGCATCGCGGCGGCTCTCGACGCGGAGCGCGGGCCGATCCGGATCGTCGGCCACACTGACAACGTCAAACCGAAGAAGACCAGCGCCTTCAAATCGAATTTCGACCTCTCCGTCGCACGTGCCCAGTCGGTGGAAAAGATGATCGCAGCGCATTTCAGCGATCCGTCGCGGACAAAGGTCGAGGGCAAGGGCGAGGACGAGCCCATCGCCGACAATGCAACGCCGGACGGCCGCGCCAAAAACCGCCGTGTCGATGTAATGATCCCGCGGGAGGAGATGCTGTGACCGGCTGGCTGCTGCGCATCTTCAGCGCGCTCGCGCTCGCCGGCTTTGCCGCCGCGGTCTGGTACGCCGGCCCGTTAATCCGCTTTGCCGGCGCCCGGCCGTTGGATCCCATCTGGCTGCGGGCAGCGATCATCGGCATCGTCGTCGGAACGGTGGCGATCATCTATGCAATCCGGTTCTGGCGCAGGCGCAAGGCGCAGAAGGCGCTGGAGGCCGCCATGGCCAGCGCCGAGGATGACGGCAGCGATGCAAAGGTGCTGGAAGCTCGCATGAACGAAGCAGTCGCGACGCTCAGGCAGTCGAGCGGCAAGCGCAACTTCCTCTACGACGTCCCCTGGTACATCGTCATCGGCCCGCCGGGCGCCGGCAAGACCACCGCGCTGGTCAATTCCGGCCTGAACTTTCCGCTTGCCGGGTCGGGCCAGGCGCAGCCGGTGGCGGGTGTCGGCGGTACGCGCAATTGCGACTGGTGGTTCACCGACGAGGCGGTGCTGATCGACACGGCCGGGCGCTACACGACGCAGGATTCCCATCCACGGACCGACAGCAAAAGCTGGCTGGCGTTCCTGTCGCTGCTCAAGCGGCACCGGACGCGTCAGCCGATCAATGGCGTCATCCTGGCGATCAGCCTTGCCGATCTGATGGCGGACGGAGAGCAGGCGGCCCGTGACGCCGAGATCCGCAGCCGCCTGCAGGAAATCCACGAGGTCCTGAAGGTCCGCTTTCCCGTCTACGTGCTGTTCACCAAGGCCGACCTGGTCTCCGGATTCATGGAATATTTCGGCGGTTTCGACGAAGCACGCCGGCGCAAGGTGTGGGGCGCGACCTTCCAGACCGCCGAGCGCGGCCTGAACATGGTCGCAGAAGCGCCAGCCGAATTCGACGCGCTGGTGAAGCGCCTGACCGAAGAGATGAGCGAGCGGCTGCAGGCGGAGACCGATCCGGTCGCGCGCATCGCCATTTTCGGCTTCGCCGCGCAGCTCGGTGCGCTGAAAGGCCGGATCGTGAATTTCCTCGAGGGCGTTTTCGAGCCGACGCGCAAGCAGCTGAACGCCCCCCTGCGCGGCCTGTATTTTTCTTCCGGCACGCAGGAAGGCACGCCGATCGACCAGTTGCTGGGCAGCATAGGCCGCAGTTTCGGCAGGAATGCCCAGGCGCATCTTTCCGGCACCGGCAAAAGCTTCTTCCTGCACGATCTGTTGAGCCGCGTCATTTTCGCCGAGTCCGGCTGGGTGTCCTATGACAGGGCGGCCGACAGGCGCGTTGCGATCGCCCGCTACGCCGGCCTGACAGCGATCGCGGCCATAGCGATCGCCGCGCTTGGCGTTCTCGGCCTGAGCTTTACGACCAACAAATCGCTGGTCGCCGCGACCGGCCAGGCGGCAGGCCAATACCGCGCGACAGCCGCGCCGCTGCTGGCCAGCACGACGGTGTTGGATGCCGACCTCGAAACCGTCATCGGCGCGCTCGATGCGCTGCGCGGCCTGCCGGCCGGCTACGATACGAGAGACCAGCCCACCCCGGCCACGGCGACGTTCGGCCTCAGCCAGCGTGAGCGTATCCTTTCGGCCTCCGAGACCGCCTACCGGCAGGGGCTGGAGCGGATGTTCCGCTCGCGCCTGCTGTTCCAGCTCGAACGCACGATCGAGGCCAGGATGGCCGATCCGATGGCGCTGTACGAGCCGTTGCAGATTTACCTGATGCTGGGCGGCAAGGCGCCGAAAGTGGATGACGAGCTGGTCGTCACCTGGCTGAAGCGGGACTGGGAACAGAACCGCTATCCCGGCGCCCACAATCGCGACGGCCGCGCGCAACTGGAGAAGCATTTGCGCGCCATGCTGGCCCTCGACGATGACCAGGATCCCTCGTTCGAACTCAACCGCGCGCTGGTCGAATCCGCCCAGCGCTCGCTCGGCCGCATGAGCCTTGCCGATCGCGCCACCGCGCTCATCCAGTCGGCCACCTATGCGGCGGCGCTGGACGATTTTTCGGTGTCATCGCAAGCCGGCGCGGAGGCGCCGATGCTGTTCGAGCGCAATG
Organism: Mesorhizobium sp. M0761; assembly: GCF_040320205.1. Classification (NCBI taxonomy): domain Bacteria; kingdom Pseudomonadati; phylum Pseudomonadota; class Alphaproteobacteria; order Hyphomicrobiales; family Phyllobacteriaceae; genus Mesorhizobium; species Mesorhizobium sp. M0761. The sequence continues at coordinate 17,554 of NZ_JAMYPF010000016.1, read as the reverse complement.
ACGGAAACGATCTCGCCGGCCTTCGCGTCCCCGGTCTCTACACCCATGCCGGCTTCGACTTCTATCTGGCGCAACTTGCCAGGAGCGCGCAGGCGCTGGTCGACGATCAATGGGTGATCGGCTCGAGCGGCGAGCAAGGCGGTTTCGACCAGGAACTGCTCAAGCTCGGCCCGGAGCTGCTCGATCGCTATGGCAAGGGCTTTGCGGCGGCGTGGAACGAGGTGCTCGACAGGTTGAAGTTCAAGGCAATGGCCGCCGACAAACCGCAATATCTGGCGCTGTCCGCAGCGGGATCACCGAGTTCGCCGCTGATGCAGCTGTTCGAGGCGATCGCGCGCGAAACAGCTTTGACGCAAGAGCGCAATCCGGCTGCGCCGTCTCAAGACAGCGACCAGGAAATCGCCGCGCGCGCCAAGGGCCTCGCCCACATCGGCATCGAGATTGCGGCGCGCAAATCGCAGAGCAGGGCCGGGACCGCCTTTGTCAGCACCCAGAGCCAGGATCCCGGCGCCAACATCGAAGCCCAGTTCCGGTCTTTCCAGGCTTTGGTGGCCGGGGCGCCGGGGCAGCGGCCGCTCGACGCCCTCACCCAGAATTTCCGCGAAATCTATCAGAGCGTGCGGCTGGCCGCCGATGTCCCCGCCCAGACGGACCAGGCCAACGCCAATCTGCAGCTGCAGATCTCGACGTTGCGCGCCAATGCTTCGCGGCTGCCGAAGGCGCTGGCCAGGATGGTGAGCGCGGCGGCGGACGATTTCGAGGGCACCGTCGCCGAAACATCGACCACGCGTCTCAACGAGATGCTGGAGGAGACCGTCGGCCGTCCGTGCGAGGAGGTGATTGCCGGGCGCTTTCCATTTGCCCCCGCCGGCACCGACGATGTCGCCATGGCGGATTTTGCCAGATTGTTTTCTCCGGGCGGGGTTCTCGACCGGTTCTTCGCGCAGAACCTGGCGTCGCTGGTCGACATGAGCGGCCAGGACTGGGACTGGAAACAGGACACCAGGTTCGGCCGCAATCTGGCGAAATCGACGCTGAAGAACTTTCAGCTCGCGGCACAAATCCGCGCGGCTTTCTTTCCGCTCGGCGGGCCGGTGCCGTCGATCAGCATCACATTCACGCCGCTGTCGTTGCATGGCGATGCCGACATGGCGCTGCTCAATATCGACGGCCAGGTGCTGCAGGCCACCCAAGCCGGCAACACGCCGGGCCTGATTCCGTGGCCGGGCAAGACCGGTTCGGCCAGTCTCAGCCTGACGCCGGAGCTGCCCGGCCGCGAGTCCGCAATCAAGTTCGACGGTCCCTGGGCGTTGAAACGATTGCTGGACAAGGGGCAGGTCACCGCCAATGGCGACAGTCTCGAAGCGCATTTCGTCATCGGCGGGCGCGATGTCGCCTACACGATCAAGACCGGGGAGGACGGCAATCCGTTCACGCTGCCGGCGCTCTCCGCGTTCAGCTGTCCGAAGGCTTTCTGATGGGGAATTGCATGGCAGGACCGGCGATTGCAGGACGCAGAGACAGCGGCGGCACCACACCGTCCGTCATCAGCGGCTTAGATTTCGATACTCTAATGAATGGGGCTGTGGCAGACTGGCCAGGCACGTCAGCCAAGGCGTTGCGGAGCGTAGGCAAGTGAACGATGCCGCCTTTGAGAGCTACGGCGTGAGCCACAAGGGCTGCGTGCGCGACCACAATGAGGACAGCTTTCTGGTCGAGCCGCAGATCGGCCTCTGGGTGGTGGCCGACGGCATGGGCGGGCACGAGGCCGGAGAAGTCGCTTCGGCAAGCATTGTCGAGCATCTGGCGACGATCGGCATCGCCAGTTCGGCGCCGGATCTGCGCGCCCGCTTTGAGGATCGGCTGAACCGGGCGCACGCCGAGATCCGCCGGATTTCGCGCTCACGCGGCGTGACCATCGGCTCCACCGTTGCCGCACTGCTGGCCATGGACGGCAGGTTCGCCTGCCTGTGGTCGGGCGACAGCCGCGTCTATCTCGTGCGCAACGCCGCGATCTCGCAGATTTCGCGCGACCACACCGAGGTGCAGGAACTGCTCGACAGCGGCGCGATCAGCGCAGCCGAAGCGGAGAACTGGCCGCGCCGCAACGTCATCACCCGTGCCATCGGCGTCAACGACGAAATCGCCATCGACTTCCAGCAGGGAGAGACCCTTGCCGGCGACATCTTCATCCTCAGCACGGACGGGCTGACGGCGCATGTCAGCGACGCGGAAATTGCGGCAGCAGTGCTCTCGGCAGCGCCGCAGGCTGCCTGCGAAAAGCTGCTTTCCATGGTGCTTGAGCGCGGCGGCACCGACAACGTCACCATCGTTCTGGTCAAGATCAGAGACAAAGGCAATGGCCTGTCCCGAGCAGGAGGCCACGACCGATGAGCTCCGACGACAAGACCCGGCTATTGCCCAACATGGCGGATACCAGCGTCGGCACGCAGCTCAGCGGCATCTACGAGCTCGACGAACGCATCGCGTCGGGCGGCATGGGCGAAGTCTATCGCGGCCACAACATCCAGACCGGCGATCATGTCGCGATCAAGATCGTGCTGCCGGAATTCGCCCGCGATCAGACGATCCTGTCGCTGTTTCGCAAGGAAGCCTCGATCCTCAACCATCTGTCGCATGACGCGGTCGTGCGCTACCACGTCTTCACCATAGATCCCGGCATCGGGCGGCCCTATCTGGCGATGGAATTCGTCGACGGCCAGTCGCTGTACGACGTCATGCGCGGCGGGGCGATGGCGACTCCGGATGTGCGCAAACTGTGCCACCGGCTGGCCTCGGGCCTGAGCGCCGTGCACCAGGCCGGCGCCATCCACCGCGATCTGTCGCCCGACAACATCATCCTGCCGGGCGGCCGGGTCGAGCGGGCAAAGATCATCGATTTCGGCATTGCGCGATCGGCCGCGGTCGGTGGCGAGACGCTGATCGGCGGCAAGTTCGCCGGAAAATACAACTATGTTTCTCCCGAGCAGCTCGGGCTCTATGGCGGCGAGGTCAGCGAACAGTCCGACATCTACAGCCTAGGGCTGGTGCTGGCGGCGGCGCTGCGCGGCAAGCCGATCGACATGGGCGGCTCGCAATACGAGATCGTCGAAAAACGGCGGACCGTGCCTGATCTCTCCGGCATCGATGCCGATTTCAGGGACATTGTCGAAGCGATGCTGCAGCCTGACCCGGATGATCGACCGGCCAGCATGGCCGAAATCGCCCGGTTGACGCGCGACGACAGCGACGCGACCTTGCCGCCGGCCTCGCTTGCGCCCCGGCCCGGCCTGCCGCGAACCGGGCAAACCGCCGGGCCTGTTTCGAAGATCGGGGACTCGCCGGCCCAAGGCTTCGGTTCGGCCCCGCCAAGCGGCACGGCGGAGCCGTCTTTCGTGCCGCACGTGCGCCCAGCGCACCTGTCGCAGCCGAAACCGGCTGCTGAAACTCCCAGACGAGAAAGCACACCGCCGAAGCGTGCTACTACAGGCAGAAATCTGACGATCGCGGTGCTGTCGGCGGTGGCCGTGGTATCGCTTGGAGGGCTCTATGCATCGGGTATCGTGGGATTCGGAGACCGGCCTCGCGTCACCGACACCGGCAAGCCGCTCCAACCCGAACTGACAAAGCCGATCGTCGCTGACAAGCCCGTTCCGGACACTGCGCCGGTCGAGAAGACGGTGCCAAAGACGCAACCAGCGGAGACTGCGGCTGAAGATCAGGCCAAAGCGCCGGTCGAGCCGCAGCCGACGCCACCAGTCGCGTCGAGCGCTACGGCCCCGCTGCCGGCCGCACCAACCGACAAGACCGTCGCGCTGCAACCGCCATCCGGCCCGTCACAGTCCGATGCCGCGAAGAACCCCGAGCCTGTCAGTCCGCCGGTAGAGCCCAAGGCGACAGCGCCGGCCACGCAAACACCTGAACCAACGGCCGAGGCACCCACGCCCACAGCACCGGCGCCGGAACCCACCGCTCAAGCGCCCGAGCCCAAGGCGCAGGCCCCTGAACCGGCCGCGCAGGCGCCCAAGCCGGACACGCAGGCGCCTGAACCGACCGCGGAGCCCAAGCCAAGCCAGCCCGATATCGCCAGCGGTGAGCAGGCCGACAAGCCGGCAGAGCCCGAAATTGCCATGAACGTGCCCAAGCCGGAGGTGCCGCCACCGGCCGATGCGGCCGCGGAGCGGGCCACCTGGGTACGCGCCTTCAATGGTGGTGACTGTTTTTATGCGACGGTGACGTCGGCCACCGACAAGGGTGTCGCGATCGAGGGCTTCGGCACGTCGGTGCCACCCTTCGAACAGTTGCTTGGGGAATTCCAGGCGAAGTTCCATGTCGAGCCGGATATCAGCGTCCGCCTTATCCAGCCCCCGCAATGCGGGATCACCGGCTTCCTGCGTTTCATGGGCGCGAGCACGGCCGACAGGCCGCAGCTTGTCCTCGACCAGACATCGGTGCCGGATGGCTCGCCGATCGACGGCACGCTGGTGACGCATGGCGGGCTGGTGTCGAGCGTGTTCCTGATCGACCACAGGGGCATCGCCTTCAACCTCGACGACCATGTTGTCGTACAAGCCGACAAGGCGACCTTCTCGATCCCGATCGGGCTCGGCGCCGCCGACAAGGCGGCAGGCAAGGCGTTGCCGCAGATCATCATGGTGATCACCGGGCCGCAGGACATTAAGGCGGCGGACTTCACAACGCCGACGCCGGCCTCGGTGCTGTTGCCCAGGATACTCGACGAGATCGGCGCCAGGAGTTCGGCATTTTCGGCGACCGCCAAATATTTCCGCCTCGGCGGCTAGCACCGACGCCGATGCAACGCCGTCGCCGAGATCCCGTCCTGCTTGCCCGGAACGTGCGCGTGAAGCTCGCCGCGAGCGCGGTCGCGACGCTGTTGCTGGCGCTTCTTTCCACCGGGCAGGCGCGCGCCGAATTCACCGTCTGCAACCAGACGCTCGACGTCGTCAATCTTGCCGTCGGTCAGAAGGTCGACGATGCCGACCAGACCGATGGCTGGTGGACCATCGGCGCCAATCAATGCGTCAACGTCATCCGCGAGGAGCTGACCAACCGCTACATCTACATCTACGCGACGGATGTCTTCGGCCACGCCATTCTGGCAGGCTCCACCGACATGTGCATCGAGCGGCGGCGGTTTTCGATCCGCGGCATCGATGAATGCTGGCAGCGCGGCCATATCGCCGCGAAGTTTCTCGAAGTCGACACGCAGGAACAGGTGCGCTGGACCTTCTTCCTGACCGGAAGCGCACCGTGACGCACAGCATCGACACCAGCTTCAAGGCAAAGAAGCAGGCGCGCGCCGCGCTGCGCAGGCGCAGGATCTGGATCGGGCTGGCGGCTGGCCTGGCGACAATCGTCCTCGCCGCGATTGCCACCGGCTTTTATCTTACCGCCGACTACTGGTCGTTCGGCGACGAAGACGAGGAACTGCACGCCGTCGAAGGCTCGGACGACGTGCCGGCCGACGCATCGGTCTACGTGCCGGCCATCATCGACCTTGCCGGCGACCCGATGTGGATCACACTGGCGCCGGAGGCGGGCGCCGCCAAGAGCCGCGGGATGCCGCGCCCGACGGAGCTCGACCAGGCCGGCATCTCCCCTCAGATCATGGTTCTCTCCGACGTGATGCTGAGCGCCAGCGAAAAATTCATGACGACGATCCCCTCGACGCAAGAGGATTTCGCTTTCTTTCAGGCGCAGCGGAAGACCGCGGTCGCGCCACCCGCCGAACCCAGCGATCCGCAGAATGACCTGCAGAACGATCTTCAACCATCGCCCGGCGCGGACGGGGCTCCGGCGGCCTCCGGCCCAGCTCCTGACCCGCAGGTCGCTCCGGGTGCATCGGCGGCGGCCGATGACCCCGAGGCCGGCTGGGGCGAGACCATCGATGAGGGCGAAGCAGCACTCCCCGCCTTTCAGAAAACACCGGTCGAAAACAACACCAGCGTTGCCACCGTCAGCTCGGAATACCAGCGCTTCGAGGCGACCGAGGACATTTTCGTGAAAATCCTCAACGACCGCAGCCTGGACAGCGTGGCGCTCGATGCGCATCTTTCCGCCGACGACGCAAAGCTTGCCGGCGAGGCGCTGAAGGCGCTGTTCGACAAGGACGGCCTGCAGTCTGGTTATGTCGTGGCGATGCGCGGCTTCAGGCCGACGCGCGAGACCACGACGATGTCGCTGATGCAGGTTTCGATCTACGCCAGGAACGTCTTTGTCGGCACGCTGACACGCAACGCGGCCGGCGCCTTCGTGTCGGGCGTCGACCCGTGGGTGCGCGAGGACCTGTTCAATTATTCGGGCGCCGAGACCGAAGGCACGCAGAAACGGCAATACCGCCTGCTCGACGCGATCTACTCGACGGCGGCCCGCAACAATGTGCCGAGCGGCATCATCGGCGAAGCCATCATGTATCTGTCGCGCGGACAGGATCTGGATGCTTTCGCCAGCGAGGACCAGCGCCTTGTGCTGATCTATTCGCAGACGCCGCGCGGCAAGAACGAGACCGACGGACGGGTGCTCTATGTCGGCATCCAAGGCACGCAAAAGAGCCTCGATTGTTTCGTTTTCCAGCAGAGCGACGGCCAGTTTTCCTGCGTCTCGGGCGATGACCAGGTGCGCTCGCTGACGGTGGCCAACGGCATGGTGACGCCGGTCAACGGAGTCATGACGTCGACCTTCGGGCCGCGCAAGCATCCGATCCTGGGCGTTGTTCGCATCCACAAGGGCGTCGACTGGGCGGCACCCGTGGGGACCCCGATCGCCGCAGCCTTCGACGGCGAGATCATCTTCCAGGGCGACGGCGGCGGCTACGGCAATGTGGTCAAGATCGCCCATGGCGGCGGCCGCGAGACGCGCTACGCGCATATGTCGAAATTCGCCATTGCCAGCGGTGTCGGCACCAAGGTGAAGGCCGGCGACATCATCGGCTATATCGGCACCACCGGCCTGTCGACCGGGCCACATTTGCATTTCGAACTCTATCAAAGCGGTCAGGCGATCGATCCGCTCGGAACAGTGACCGCTGCAATCGCCGTCACTTCCAGCGATCCCGCCGTCGAAACGCTGACCGACCGTATCGTCCACGTCGAATCGGGCGGTAGCGCGCGGGCCAAGAACCCGCTGTCTTCGGCGACAGGCGCCGGCCAGTTCATATCCAAGACCTGGATCCGGATGATGAACACCTATCGTCCCGAACTCGCGCGATCGCTGTCGACCGCAGACCTGCTCGCTTTGCGCTACGACGCCACCATCTCGCGTGAGATGGTGCGCAATCTGGCGCGCGAGGGCGAAGCCTATCTCAAGGCGCGCGGCCATCAGATTACCGCCGGCCGGCTCTATCTCTGCCATTTCCTCGGCATGGAAGGCGCACATCAGGTGCTGGCGTCGCCGGGATCGGCGCAGTTGAGCGCCGTGCTCGGCTCGTCCGTTATCCAGGCCAACCCGTTTCTTGCCGGCAAGACCGCCAGCTACGTCGTCGACTGGGCGGAACGGAAGATGGGCCGCAAATTGCCGACGCCCGCCACCACCGATGCGGGCCAGCAGACGACGACGGAAGTCCGCCAGACATCGCCGGAGTTCGAAAAATACAAGCAGGCGATAACGGCACTGGTCGGCTCGATCCAAAATACTCTTGAGCCGGGCTAGAGCTGGCAGTTCGCCCCGGCTTTCGCCAAGCCGATTGGTTCTGAGGCCGGCGAATGGTATGTTTGCGGATATTTGGGAAGGTTTTTGGGTCCTTGTGAACCAAAACTGTGGCTGGGATCACATACGCCCAACAGCCATTTTGGCAGAAGCGATACAGTCGCTGGTGAAATTTAGCATGCGCAGCCATCAATAACGCGCCCCATTGGGGCGGAGGGCCGATCCCATGAAAGCGTTTGCCGTCCTTTTGAGCGGATTTTTTCTGTTAATGCTGACCGCGCTTGGCACCGTCCAGGCGGCGGCGCCGGATGCCGGTGGCGTCAAACGCGTCGCGCTGGTCATCGGCAACAGCAAATACGTCCATGCCGTCGAATTGCCCAATCCGGCCAATGACGCGCATCTCATCGCATCGACGCTGCGCAATGCCGGCTTCGAGGTGATCGAGGGCGTCGACCAGGACAATGCCGGCATGCACAGCCTGATCAGCAAATTCACCGAGCAGTCCTACGATGCCGACCTCGCCGTCATTTTCTATGCCGGCCACGGCATGCAGGTCGACGGCAAGAACTTTTTGATCCCGGTCGACGCCGAACTGACGTCACCTGCCTATCTCAAGACCCGCACCGTCCAGATCGACGACTTCATGGCCGCATTGCCACCCGACCCGGCGGTCGGCGTCATCATCCTCGATGCCTGCCGCGACAATCCTCTGGCACGCACACTGGCGGCCGCGATGCCGAAGACCCGCTCCACCGCGCTGGGCACCGGCCTGGCGCCGATCGACCCTAAATCAGAGGGCGTCGGCACCGGCGGCATCCTGATTGCCTATGCCACCGACCCGGGCGCCATCGCCTTTGACGGCAACGGCGTCGACAGCCCCTACTCGACCGCGCTCGCCCGGCACCTGACCGAACCCGGCGTCGAGATCCAGAGTGCGCTGACGCGGGTGCGCGGCGAAGTGGCCGAGACCACGCAAGGCCGCCAGCGGCCATGGCACAACGCATCGCTGGGCCGCGAGGTTTTCCTTGGCAAACCGGCCGCCGAAGCCGTGCCGGTGGCAAAACCGGCCGCCGACGACGCGAACGCCGCGACAGCGCCCGCCCCCACTCTCGTCACCAGCGAACCGCCTTCGTGGGAAGTCGAGCAGCGGCTTTGGGACGAGGCCTCGAAGCGCAACACCGCGCCATTCTACGAAGCCTATCTCGAACAGTTCCCGAATGGCCGCTTCGCCACGGTGGCGCGGCTCAACATCGATGCGCTGAACGATCCGAAAGCCCAGGAACGGGACGTCGCCGCGCTTGCTGCCGAAGAAGCGAACTCGGGTTCTGCCGTGCGCACCTCGGTAGGCATTTCGGACGACATGAAGAAGGTGCTGGGCACCGAGGCGACGGAGAACGCGATCGGTCTCGATCGCCAGGGCCGCATCGACCTGCAATTGCGCGTCGAGGCGCTGGGCAACGAGCTTGGCCGCGTTGACGGCAATATCGGCGCCAAGACCCGGCAAGCGATCGGCGACTGGCAAGAGGGGAACGGGCTGCCTCCGACCACCTTCCTGACGCGCGAGCAGCTGGCGTTTCTGATCATCCAGACGGATCCGATGATGGAGGCCGTGCGTGCCAAGCATGAGGCCGACCAGGCCGGCGTGGACAAGCCGAGAAAACAGGTGGTGCAGAAGGCCCGCACGCTGAAGCCCGCGGTGGAAAAGCCACGCAAGAAGCAGTACGCCCAGAAGCCGCGCCGGCAACAGCAGTTCGTGCAGAAAAGGCGCAACCGCGAGGTCGTGCGCGAGGATGAGCCGCCGCCGCGGGACAATAATGATTTCCTGACCAAGGCGCTGATCTTCGGCACCGGCGTAGCGGTCGGCGGCGTGCTCAAGAACTGATCGATCATGTCAAACAATAAAAACGCCGCGTGTCCGTTGGACGCGCGGCGTTGTGTTTGACGACGGCCGGAAGACGCAGCCGGCGAAGCTACTGCGCCTTGATCCGCATCTCGACCCGCCGGTTGACGGGATCGTAGGGATCGGGATTGCGTGGATTGGCCTCGCCGAGACCGACCGCCTTGATGCGGGTGGATTCGATGCCGTTGGATTCGAGGAAGGCGGTGACCGATTGCGCCCTGCGCTGCGACAGGCCTTCATTGTAGGTCGCCGAGCCGGATGCGTCGGTATAGCCTTCGACGACGAAGGACAGCTTGCTCAGCCGATCGTCCTTCAGCGCCTTGGCGAATTCGTCGAGTTCGCTGCGCGCCTTGGCGTCGAGCTCGGACGAATCCAGGCTGAAATTGATCAGCATATCGAGGCCGGTCTTCTCCGGGGGCTTTTCTTTCTGGCTGGTCTTGCTCTTGCACTCGTCCTCGGTGCCGACACAAATCCCGCGTGCCGCGCCGTGATCGATCGCGCCGGCAAAGAACTTCACAATGTCTTCCGATCTCTGAAGTGGGTCGGCATAGACGTGAGTCGAGAAAAGCACGGTCGCCAATGCCAAGACTGAAATGTGCCGCTGCATAACGGTTACTCCCGTTTCGAGCATCCGATTTTCACTCAGGCCCGATCCATGGATCCGGGCCAACTCTTCCTGTTCGACAGTGATCTGTCGAGATCACGGTCGGCTGTGGAATATACCAAACCGTGAGGCGTTTGTCTGTGAACAACGTCATGGACATGTGGTGGTCGACAGACTTGACCCGCGCCTCGCAGGCGGGTTGAGTGAGGGCTGGGGGAGGATAACAGCAGCGATGGTCAACGGGCTTCGATTCCAGACCGCACGCGATCTCTTCGCCGCGAACACGGCTGTCGCCCGGGACATGACGGCCGTTCCGACCGACCAGCCCTCGCTCGAGTTCTGCCGCCGGCTGATGGCCGGGCGCATCCCCGAGGAAGCGATTACCTTTTGCGCCTATCTCCTGCCTGACCGGGCCGCAATCTGGTGGGGCCATGAGTGCCTTGGGCATCTGACCGAGCTGCTCGAAGAGCAGGATCTCGCAACGCTGGCCCTGATCCAGGACTGGGTCGGCGACCCCAACAATGCGAGCCGCCGGGAGGCTGTCGCCGGGGCGGCGATGACGCAGCAGCACACGCCTGCCGGCTGGATCGCGCTAGCGGCGCAACGGCACATCAATGGCCTGACGCCGCAGACCAACGGGTCGAGGCTGCGGCCGCTGCCGGCTGCGCATGCCGTCAATGCCGGCATACTGGCCGGACTGGCGCGGGTTGCGGTGGCGGACCGTTTCTCCGTGCTCACCGCCTTTGTCGAGATGGGCATCCATCTGGCCGAAACCGAGGCGCTGCGCCGAGCCTGATTGCTCTGGATCGTGATGAGATTTCATTGAAATCTGATCCAACCCATTGTTGGCGGTCTCATTTGCAGCCGTTTTGCGCCCATTTGCCGAGTGCCACCTTGAAGCGCGTGCCCAGCGGGTGTTGCAGGCGCAACACCGAGACATCATTGGTGACGTAGGTCTTGGCCTGGTCGCACAGCCGCTCCTCGGTCCATTGATGACAGTTGCTGCACTGGTTGTCCCAGACGGACTTTTCCAGGCCCTCGACCGGACTGAAGTGCGGCTTGCCCTGGATGAGTTGGGCGATGCTCTTGCCGTCGATCGCCGGGTCGCCGAAATTGACCGGAACGTCGAAAAGGACTGGCGCGTCCGAGCCCAGCTTCGGAATTTCCTCACGCAGCTGTTCCAGCGCCTGCTCGCCGGCGTCCGTACCCGGCGGATTGGCGGCCGCGCCGGTGCGCGCCTGCGTATCGCCTTCGGGCGCAGCCGCGCCGGAATCGCCGACGATCAGCGGCGCCTTGAGATCGACCTTGTGAAGCACGACATCGGTGGTCAGCGAAACGTTGATCCAGGGCCGCTGGCGTCCGGCTGTGGCCTTGAACACATCCGACGTAACCCGGTTCATCGCTTCGGTGATCGAGACGTTGACCTCGCCGATATGGGCAAGCAGCGCCGCCGAAAATGGCGAGTGCTCGCCCGGTCCGTCATAGGCGAGCTGGTTGGGACTGGCAGCGAAGGCGACCAGCGTGCCGGCGCCGCCATTCTCGATCGGTATTTCGGCAAGGCCGCTGCTTGCCGTGCTGTCGCCGCCAGTCTCCTTGGCAAGCACATCGGCGAGCGGGTTGTCGCGGCAGGCGTCGAGGAACACCAGCCTGATGCTGGTCTCGCGCGACATCTGCCGCAGGATGAAGTCCACCTGCACGGCTTCGAAGTCGAGCGAGGTCTCGTCCTCCAGCGCCGCATCGACAGGCAGCAGGTAATTCCTGCCCGAGACCTGCAGGCCATGACCGGCATAGAAGAACAGCGCGATATCGGCGCCACGCACCTGCCGCGCGAATTGCGCGATCTTTTCCTGCGTCTGCGCCTTGGTGAGATCGAGGCCGGAGACGATTTCGAAGCCCAGCCCCTTCAGGCGATCGGACATTGCCTGCGCATCGTTCACCGGATTGGGCAGCACCGGCGCGTTCCGGTAATGGGAATTGCCGAGCACCAGGGCGATGCGGCGTTCGGCACTGGCCGCGGTCATGGTAATGGTCATGGTCAACGCAAGCGCCAGCACGGCGAGGCCGATGCCGCGCATGAAGTTGCCGCAACTTGCAATCATGTCCAAACGCACCGGATTCCTTTTCGGTTGACGGGCCTTCTCAGTTAAGGACCGGCTCAGTTGGAGAGCGGCGTGGCGGAGAACTCGATCCGCCGGTTCAGCGCCTTGTTCTTCGGCGTATCGTTCGGCGCCACCGGCTTTTCCTCGCCATAGCCGGAAGCCGTGATCTGCGCCGATGGAATGCCCGCAGCGATGATCGCGTCGGCGACCGCCTTGGCGCGCCGTTCCGACAGGTTCTTGTTGGCCGTCGGCGAGCCGTCGGAATCGGTATGGCCCGAAACCTCGACCTTCAGTTTCGGACATTTGCCGACGACGCCGACCACCTCGGCCAGCAGTGGGCGGCTCTTTTCGTCGAGCCGAGCGCTGGCTGGGCGAAAATAGACGGCGCCGGTGCGCGACAGCACCTCGAACCTGTTCAGGCATTCATCGTCGCTGAAGGACGTCTTGCCTGCATCTGTGGTGACCGGCCCGGCATCGGCTGGGGCTGCGGCGGCGACGGCAGGCGCCGCCGCCGGCTTGGCCCCATCAGCGGTGAAGACGAAGTCGAACGACACCGAAGCCGTCGGGACGATGCTGCTGACATTGGCCGCCTGCTGGAGTTTTTCGATGTTGGGCAACAGGCCGAAATCCTCGACATGCACGGCGACCGGCGCCTCCGAGGCGATCGACACCATGCTGTCGGTGATCATGGTGACCACTACATCGGCCTCAAGGTCCTTGTCGACGCCGTGCAGGCTCAGGCGAAACGGGATATGCGCGCTCATGCGCCGTTTGGTGGCGAGATCGGCAAAAGCGGCGGGATCGACTTTCGCCGTCACTTCCGCCGTCGGGAATTTAAAGGTTTCGAAGAACAGGAAGCGCATGCGGACATTGCGAAGGTCGATGCCGGTGTCGACCGAGTTGAGGTCGAACGTGACCTTGGCGGCGCCATCCGATGTCAGCGTGCCCGAGAGGTTCCTGATCTTGTTGGTTTCGACAATGGTGTTCTTCTTCACCGATTGATAGGTGAGTGTCGAATTCGCCGGATCGAGCGTCCAGTTCAGCTGCGCGTTGGCCGCCTGCGGCGCAAGCAGCAACAGACCGAACACCACGACCACCAGAGCGGGCGGACGCCAGCGCTGCGACCACTTTCCATGCCTTACTAATCCGACGACCCCGAACATGCATGTCCCCCGTGACAACACATTTCAGTTGCGATGACGGCGGTCGAACGCCGTGACCTCAGCCAGCATAGAGCGTTAGCCGCGGCTTAGCGAGTAGCGGAGGCGTGATATCGCCGTTGCTTGCTCGGACAGGCCCCGGTTACCGGCTGGCCCACAGCACCCCACGCTCGAAGATGGTGCGCATTTGCGGCACGGAAAACTCATCCGCGGTGTGGCCGAGCCCGCTGAAGAAGACGCGGCCCTTGCCGTAGCGGCGCTTCCAGACCACGGGCATGACGACGCCGTCGATGAAGTCGAGATGCTCACCGCTGAACGTCGTCGTCGCCAGCACCTCGTTGCTCGGGTCGACATGCATGTAATACTGCTCGGAATGGTAGGCGAAACCCTCGATACCCCTGACGATCGGATCGTCGCTGATGATGTCGACACGGTAGTGGATGATGTCGCCGGGGTGCGCGACCCATTGGCCGCCGGTCATGAACTGATAGGCCGGCTCGTTGCGAAAACTGTCGCCCATGGTGCCGTGGAACCCGGCAAGGCCGGTTCCGCCGCTGACGGCGGCCGTGAGGTTTTGCAGCTCCGGTTTCTCGATCGTCGACATGGTGATCACCGGCACGATCAGATCGATGGCCGGGAGTTGAGGATCGGCGAGCGCCGATGTGCCCTCTTCTATCCGCACTTCGAAGCCATGCCCCGTCAATATCTCGCTGACGACAGCGGCGCTGCGGGCCGGCGTGTGACCCTCCCATCCGCCCCAGAAAATCAGTGCCGTCTTGCTCATGCTCGTCTCTCCTTTGGTCGGCAATATTGATAGGCAAGCGGAACGCTTTTGTCTTCCCTTCCATGACGGGCATTCTGGGACGGGCATTTCTGGTCGGAAATCACGACCCGGCGATGAATTCCGTGGATGAGGACCGATTGGCCGCGCTGGCGTCTTGTTTCAATGCCGGGCTGCACTCAAATCAGCTGTCTTCGCGTTTGCGCAGACATCGGTCCGATCCGCCGCAACCAGCCGGAGCCTTCCGGGGAGACCGCTCTATGAGTTTCGACCAGACGACTGTCGCCGCTTATCTGGAAGTCATCACCATCAACCTTGTGCTGTCTGGCGACAATGTCGTGGTGATCGGCATGGCGGCCGCAGGCCTTGCCAAGGCGTTGCGGCAGAAGGCGATCGTCGCCGGCATTGCCGCGGCGGCGGTGATCCGCATCGTCTTTGCGGTGATCGCGGTGCAGCTGCTTGAAATTCCGGGCATCATGCTGGTCGGCGGCATGCTTTTGTTCTGGGTGTGCTGGAACATGTTCCAGGAGTTGCGCTCGGCCGGCGACGGCGAGGACGTCGACACTGAAGCCGCAGCACTTGCGACGGCGCGGCCGGCCAAGGCGCTGCGCACCGCGATCCTGCAGATCGTCGTCGCCGATGTCTCGATGTCGCTGGACAATGTGCTGGCCGTGGCGGGCGCCGCCGCCCACGACATGAATGCGCTGGTGTTCGGTCTCATCCTGTCGGTGGTTCTGATGGCGGTCGCCTCGACGCTGGTGGCGGCGCTGCTTGCCAGGTATCGCTGGATCGGCTGGCTCGGTCTGGCAATCATCGTCTATGTCGCGGGAAATATGACTCTGGACGGCGTCGAGCAGATGAGAACGGTCGACTTCCACGCGCTGCTCTCGCCAGTTGCAAGCTAGATCCTCCTGGCGATCAAATGATATCGAAAATCCGCCCTGGGTTGAGAATGTTGTGCGGATCGAACGCCACCTTCAGCCGGCGCATGGCTGATAGTTCGGCGTCGCTGCGCACGAGGTTCAGCCATTTCTTCTTGTCGAGGCCGATGCCGTGCTCGGCCGAGACGGCGCCACCGCATGCCGCCACGCCGCGATAGATGATCTCATAGGCGGCCGCCGGTTCCGTGGTGTCGACCTGATAGTGCAGATTGCCGTCGCCGAGATGGCCGAAGACGTAGATCTCGGCGCGGCTGTCGACGGCGTGGATCGCGGCTTCGGCGTTGCGCAGGAAACCCGCCATGGTCGCCAACGGGATGCTGATGTCGACGCCGATCATGCCCTCGATCGCAAACAGGAAGCGGTTGGCCTCTTCGCGCACATCCCATAGCGCACGGAATTCGCGCGGCGACTGCGAGACGACCACGTCGGCGACGATACCGTCTTCGACCGCCTGCATCAGCACCGAAGCGAAACGCTCGCCGTCCAGCTCGGCCTGATTGCCCTGGATCTCGGCCAGCACGTAAACCGGCGCGCCGGCCGGCAGCGGCGCCGGCGCCGCCATGCCGGCAATCATGGAGCCGTAGAGCGGCGAGAAATTCAACTCATAGGCTGACAGCAAGGGACCGAGCCGCTGCTTGAGCAGGTCGAGCAGCGCAATGGCCGCCCCCAGCGAGCCAAGGGCGCAAAAGGCGGCAACCTCGGTGGCGGGCTTGGGATGCAGCCGCAGGCAGGCGCGAGTAACCACGCCCAGCGTGCCTTCGCTGCCAATGAAAAGCTGGTTGAGATCGTATCCCGAATTGTCCTTGGCCAGGCCACGCAACGAAGTCAGGATCGAGCCGTCGGCAAGCACGGCCTCCAGCCCCAGCACCTGGGCGCGGTACATGCCGTAGCGCAGCACGCGAATGCCGCCAGCATTGGTGGCGATGTTGCCGCCGACCGTCGCCGTGCCGCGCGCGCCGATATCGACGCCGAACATCAGGCCGGACGCATCGGCCGCTTCCTGCACCATTTGCAGCGGCGCGCCGGCTTCCGCGATGATGGTTGCCGCGGCGCGGTCGGGCGCTTCGACCGCGGTCATGCGCTCCAGCGACAGCACCGCTTCGCCCGGCTGCACGCGCGCGCCGCCGGCCAGCCCGGTGCGGCCGCCATGGACGACCAGCTTCTGGCCGATACCACTGCATAGGCGCAGGATTTCGGCGACGTCGGCGGCGTTGCGCGGACGCAAGACCAGTTCGGGCTGGCCGCCGCCCTTGCCGGAGAGGTCGTCGCCATAGCGCGGATCGATAGCATCGCCGATCACAATCGCGGCGGCATCGAGCCGACGATATAGCTGGGAAAGAAGCCGATCGATCTGTTGTGTCATGGTGCCTGGACTTTCAGCGCTCTTTGTGACCTAGACTTTGATGCGCGACAATTTTCGCGTCAATTGAACAAATTTACGCACGGTATAATCTGTCATTGCGCGTTGAACCCACTGACGTTTCCTGTAAATTTCGTCTGCCGTTGCGTGGCGGATGCGCCGGCTGCAGGACCCTGGGCAGCGTCAAGGGATGACCGAGGTTCTGGCGCGTGCCAGACGAGGGATTGAATGCCGATGACGCACAAGACGATGGAGGATTTCGCCCGCTCCTGCGGCGTCTCCAGGCCGACGCTGTCGAAATATTTCGACGATCCGACCAGCGTCAAGCCGGCAACGCGCAAGCGCATCGAAGAGGCGTTGCGCTCATCCGACTACCAGCCCAATCTGTTTGCCCGCAACCTCAACCGCAAGCGCACCCGCGCCATCGGTATTGTCGTACCGACGGTCACCGACCCCTTCTATTCCGAAATGGTCAGCCGCATCGAACTTCGGCTGCGCGACGAGGGCTACTGGCCGATCGTCATCTCCTCGCATGGCTCGACCGAGCTCGAAATGGAGGCGACACGTACCATCCTGTCGCTGAAAGTTTCGGGCGCGCTGATCGCGCCGCTCGGCTTGCGCTCGGACCGGCGCACGCTGGAGAAGCTGACCCAGACAATGCCGGTCGTCTATTTCGATACCTATCTCGAAGGCGGCACGCCCTTTGTCGGCAACAACAATGCCCAGAGTGTCTCGACCATCGTCGACTATCTCTGCCGCTCCGGCGACCCCCCGGTCTATTTCGACATCCCGCATGTCAATCACAATTCGCCGGAGCGCCTGAACAGTTACGTCGCCGCGATGCGTCAGCTTGGCCAGGAGCCGGTGGTTATCGGCAACACCCGAGACTACACATGGGATTTCGAGCGCATCGGCTACGAGCAGATGGAACAGATGCTCGGGGCCAGCGGCCTGGGGGGGGAGCCCCGAGGGGTGGCCGGGGCAGCCCGGGGGGTGGGCGGCGAACACAGGGGGGGGGGCGGCCGGGGCCGAAAAGTGGGTGAT